>PLKU01000271.1 GCA_003140705.1 Acidobacteriaceae bacterium | reverse complement strand
AGAATTGTAAATGCCCGGTAGAGTTGTTCTGCCATCACCAGCCGGGCCAGTGAGTGGGCCAGCGTCATAGGCCCAAGCGAGAGCAGCAATTGAGCCCGCTTGCGAGTCAATTCAGACCATCCATCGGCCGGTCCGATGGCGAAAACTATATGCTGAGCGCCCTCGTCGCGTCGCGTGCCCAGCCATGCTGCAAAAACTTCTGACGTCATCTGCCTGCCGCGGCTGTCGAGAAGAACAGCGACCGGGGCCGTGCGGGCACGCTGCCTGTCGAGCCAATCGAGCATGCTTTCCTCGGTGCGGAATCCTTCGGCCTGACAGTTTGCAAATGGCGAGCAACGCTCAAGGTAGAGGCGAGTGAGAGCATCAAAATCGTCTTTCGGTTTTGCCTGCGAACCAGACTTGGCGCGGACCTGTGCACCGATGTGGATGAGCGTTAGGTTCATGGGGGCAGGATACTCCACGGGGTGTCAACGAATGATTCCNNGAATTCCCCAAAAACGATAGGTGCTGCCCATTTTTGGAATATACGGTTGACTTTATCCGTAATCCCATATTTCGCCTTTTTGGTTGGGCTATGTGAATTGTCGGTAAATCTTTTAATTTCAACAGCAAACGAATTCTTTTTTGGAATCGCTGCGATTGGCAGTCGTCATGCAGTGTTCACAACACTGAGCTGCCTCTGCAGTTTCGAAGGGGAGTGCGTTCTGCACCACGGATTTTTGAACTTACTGAATACTGGTCACGCTTCTAGTCCTACCGTCTTACTTTCTTTTTGAGCATTCAATTGACGGAGCGGGCCAGTTCCCCGATCGAGACACCAAAGCAAAGTGCACGGGTTGCCCCAGGCGATGAAATCACCGTTGCCGACAAGCATATCCAAATCACGGAACCGGCAAATTCAATTTTCGAGGATGGAGCCATAATGAGAGTTTGGACCGAACAACTGAAGCGTCTGGCCACACCGCGGTGGCTTGCTCTGGCCCTTGTGGTGCTGTTTACACAATGCATTCTTGCGCAAGAGACAACCGGCGGACTTCAAGGAACAGTGAAGGACCCCACGGGCGCCGTGGTTCCAGGGGCCGATGTTGTCGCAACGACTCCAACCCTTGTCGGTTCAAAGGAAACCCGCACGGATGCTGCGGGCTATTACCGCTTTGCCAACATGCCTCCTGGCGAGTACACGCTGGTGGTGAAGGCGCCGGGCTTTGACACCTTGAAGCGCACAGGCCTGGTTCTCGAGGTCGGCCACCTTCCGACCGTGAATCTGGAACTGAAGGTCGGCGCGGTCACCTCTGTTGTCGAAGTGAAGACTGAGGGCCCGATGATCGACACAACTTCGACCACGACCCTAACAAACATTCCGGAAGATGTGCTCCAGGATGTACCCCACGGCAGCTCCTTCCAATCGGTCATTCAGTTTGCGCCTTCCGCTCGCAATGAGCCCTTGGCAGGCAGCACGATGATCAGCAACGGCACCGGCAGCGTCTCTCCCGGCAACGGCAGCAACGGTGGAAACGTCGGATATTCGATCGGCGGCGGCTCCGACTCAGAGAACTCCTATCTGGTGGAAGGCCAGGAGACAGCCAACATCATTGGCGGCTACTCGCACACCAGCGTTCCTTTCGATTTCATTCAGGAAGTGCAGCTGAAGAGCTCGGGCGTTGAAGCCGAGTACGGTGGCGCCCTGGGCGGCGTCGTGAACGTGATCATGAAGAAGGGCACCGCAAAGTGGCACGGTTCAATCTTTACGGGATATCAAGACGCCGCCATGAACGGCTCACCGAATGCCTATCCCCGCTATGACATCACTTCAACAGGCACACCCACAAGCTGGGGCGCCATCGATCCTCCCTATCAGAGCGTTCAGCCTGTCCGGAACCACAGCGACAACTTCTGGCCTGGCGTCACTGTCGGCGGCCCGCTTGTGGATCTTTTCCCGAAGATTTATGGCATCCCGGATTCGTTTTATCAAAGACTGAAGGACAGGGTATTCCTATTCGCCGGCTACAATCCTGAGTTCAACTCCTTCGCAGAGAGCGTTAACTACGGCCCCGCGAATGGCGGCCTTATTCCTTTCAGCCAGAACACCCATACAGACTATGGCAACGTCCGCCTCGATGCAGAGGTAACGCAAAAAATCCGCGTCTTTGGTTCCTGGCTCTACCAGGCCCAACGCGAAGCTGGCGAAAACCTGCCGAACGGCGATCCGATCGGCAACCAGATCAACTCTTCAACAGGTTGCCCTGGATCGTTTACCACCGCGAACAACTCCAATTGCATATCGAGTGGCAACCCCGTTTCGGCTTATGCACACACGCTTGGCTTCACCGCCCCCAATATCACTCTCAACACCGGCGCGGACATTACCCTCACCAACTCCCTGGTAGCTACGACGCGGTTCGGATACTACTTTGAGAACTACCACGACTTTGGTTTCCCAGAAGCCGGTACGATCTACAGCTTCCAGGACAGCGGTACCGGGACCCAGACAGACACAAACGGAAATCTTCTGTCGAAGTCCGCACCCCAGCTCGCCCAGGCAGCCGGCTCTATCAACCTTCCCGTCGACGGCAGCTTTACGCACCGCAACTCGAACAAGGCCATCCAGTTCGATCAGGATGTTGCCTGGTTCCACTCGGGAAGAGGTGGCACGCACAACTTTAAGTTCGGCTACCAGCTGGACCGTAACTCCAACGACATCCTTCAGGGCTTCAACACGGCATATACCCAGGTGTGGCCGGGAGTCAGCAACGCGTATGCACCGCAGGGACCGATAGGTAAGCAGAATTGCGCCGCTGTTGAGGCAATGACGGGAGGTTCGACCTGCGTGGGCACCTTTGGCACCATCGACGTCTATGACTTCGGCAGCGGCGGCAGAGCCATTGCATACAACCACGGACTGTTCGCCCAGGATGCCTGGACAATCGGCAAGGGGCTTACAATCAACGTCGGACTTCGCATGGAGAAGGAGTACCTGCCTGCTGAGAATCAGCCAAGCAACGCAAAGATCACCAGGCCCATCGACTTTGGCTGGGGAGACAAGATCGCGCCGCGCATCGGCGGAGCATGGGATGTGTTCAAGAACGGGAAGATGAAGGTGTTCGGCGGCTTTGGTGACTTCTTTGACCAGATGAAGCTGAACGTAGCCATCAGTTCCTACGGTGGTCAATATTGGCAGGAATGCTGGTATGCGTTGATGACCCCCAATCTTTCCACCATCAACCCTGTCTATAACGGTGCTGGCCGCGATTGTGCCGGATATGACTCCACCGACCAGGCAAACTTCGGCGGCACAACCCCCTCGGGACTGGTCTTCCTCGAGAACCAGAACCTCCGTGCATGGCCAACCACCTGCTCCACCTGCAGCATCGCGCAAGAGGGAACGGCCCCAGGGTTGAAGCCCTACGAGCAGCACGAATCGGACTTCGGTGTGGACTATCAGCTCAGCCCAACCCTTGCATTGGAAGGACGCTGGGACCGTCGTCGGCTTGATCACGTGATCGAAGATTCATCCATCTTCAATCCTGCGGTTGGTGAAGTGTTCGTGATCGTGAACCCCGGCCAGGGGATTAACTCCACATTCAATGGCTTTTACAACTTCATTTATGGCGCAGCACCCCCGCCATGCACAGGAGTCTGCCCGGCCAACAAAGTGATCCCCGCGGCCCGCAGCTATGACGGTGTAGAAATCCGCCTCACCAAGGCGCAGTCCAACCATTGGGCTGGAATGTTCTCTTATACCTACAGCAACTTCCGGGGCAACTATACCGGCCTCACCAGCACCGATGTAGCCGATGGCGGCGGCGGCCGCAATGCGCCGAACAACAGCCGTTCTTTTGACGAGCCGCATTTCTCATGGAACGCGAACGGAGGATCTTCCAGCGGGCTGTTGCCCACCGATCGCCCCAACGGCCTCAAGGGCCAAGCGTACTACGAGCTGAATTGGTTGAAGAGGATGGCAACCGATTTCGGCATCTTCCAGGTGGCTTACAGCGGTACCCCGCTGACCAGCTATCTTGATGTGGGTTACGCTTTCCCGAGCGGCTTTGCTGTGCCACCCAGTGGCGCTTTCCCGACCGATATTGTGAATCGTGGAAAGTGGATCGATGTTACGCAGAATCTGGGCACCGGTGTGATCACTGCGAGCGCGCCGTACACCAAACGCACACCATGGTATACGCAGACAGACTTCAACCTCCGCCAAGCCTATAAAATGGGCGAATCGAAGTCCCTGAGCTTTGATGCGACGTTTTCCAACCTCCTGAACCAACGCGCAGTGGTTTCGAACAACCAGGAAATTGATTCCGGCTTCGCCGCGAACTTCATTGCTCCCGCTGGACTCACTCTGTTCAATGGTCCCTCTTTCTATGGCGCGGCCCAGCACAAGTATGACTACGTGGGCGCAATGAATTCCACTCCGCTCACTTCAGGTTCGGGTGGTCTTGGTGGTGGCGGACCGATCACTATCAGCAGCCAGTATGGAAAGCCATACTTGTATCAGCTGAGCCGCAATATCCGCTTGCAGCTGCACTTTACCTTCTAAGACCAATCAACTGCAGACAAAAAAGGGGATTCGCTTCGGCGGGTCCCCTTTTCTGTTTGGAGCAGAAAATGTAGATTGAAGTGCTCGGCTGTAGCAAATATTGCGTTTGCCGGCCTGAAGTCTATTTTTTCGCGGCGGATTTCTTTGGGGCGGCTTTCTTAGTCGCTGTCTTTTTCGCTGCGCTCTTTGCTGGCGCCTTCTTTGCCGCCTTCTTCGGTTTAGGTCCGGCGGCAATTTTACTTCTAGCCGGCTTGGCCTTGGCCTTGCTGCGTGCGGCAAGAGTTTTCGCCGACAGGGCGGCCGTCAACTCAGCGTCGAATTCGGCTGGTGTGAGCGGGCGAGCGGACTTGCGCAGCCTTTCAATGTCATAGAAGGATCGACGCTCGGCGAGAAACACGTGGACGACAAAGTCCACATAGTCGAGCAGAATCCAATGACCCTGGCGACGGCCTTCAACTGAGTTCGGGTAGGTGCCAAACTCTTTCTTGAGGCGATGCTCAATCTCATCGGCAATGGCGATGGCCTGGCGGTCGTTGCTGGCGGAGGTAACGAGGAAGAAGTCCGAGAGGCCGGAGTCGATGGGGTCGAGCTCGAGGATGCGGGTGTCTTCGCCCTTCTTGTCGAGGCAGGCCTGAGTAGCGGCCTGGACCAGAACACGGGTTTGCTGGTGTGTTTGGGTTGTCGTCATTCGGTGGAAATAGTCTCCAACTTCAATCGTAGACCCTCGATTTGGGAGGAGCAAGCGGGGCCGGGCGAAGCCAGTGGGTCAGATTGAGAGAACCTTCCTCTTGGGCTAAAGCCCACCTTCATTTTTCTTGATTTCTGTATGGGCTGAAGCCCGTACCCTTCAAACTGACCCACGACTCGGGCGGAACGGTTTTAGCGATAGAGTCCGCGGGCGCGAATCGCTTCAAAGACAGGAGCCGGCAGAAGCTGGTTTTCAACGCTCGAAGCCCCATCGGCGGAGCGGAGTTCCTCGCGGATCTGATCGCGAACCTGCGAGGCGCTGATCTCCACATCAAGGCTGGGAAGAAGATAGAGGGTGGTCGTCTGGCCCTGAGGATTCTGGAGAACGAACGAACGGAGCTCCACACCGGATCTCAACTCATCGATGCCGGATTCTGTTCCGATGGTCAAACCCGTGGGGAGAGCAGCCTTCAGATCGTCAATCAGCAATTCGAGCCGTTGGCCAGGACGCGAAGCGACGATCAAGGGCGCTACAAACGGTATTTCCGCCGACCGGTGCCATTGCCACAGACCGAAAAATGCATCAGCGCCCATCAAGCAAAAGAGAACGGCGTCCTTCCCGAGTTCAGCGTGCAGCTTGAGAAGCGTATCAATGGTGTAGTTGGGAACGCCTGAAGGCTTGGGAGCGTCTGCGAGCGTAACGGCGAAGCCGGACTCGCCGGCGATGGCCAGGCGCGTTAGCTCAAGACGGTCTTCAAAGCTTGCGGTTGACCCTTGCAGCTTGAGCGGCTGTGCGCCAACCGGAGCAAAGAGCACGCAATCCAACCCAAGCGCAGCGAGGGCAGCGCGCGCCACAGCCAAATGGCCCAGATGAGGAGGGTCAAAGCTGCCGCCGAAGAAAGCAATGCGCTGGCCTCCGCTGTGGAGTTGAGCACTCGCTTCGGGGGTTGTATCGCGCATGGTCTCATGGTACCGCGCGCACGGGTTGGTGTGACGGCTCTGGTAGCATCAGATTCACGACGATGCGATACCTTATTGCCTTCCTGGCCCTTGCTGGCGCAGTGGTTTCGGCGCTGGCGCTTCATGTCCACTACTCAACTGGTCCGCAGATCTGCTCCTTCAACGAGAAGTGGGACTGCGGGATGGTCAACCATAGCCCGTTTGCAGAAATCTACCATGTGCCGGTGGCGGCGATTGGGGTCGCCGGCTACGTCGCCCTAGCTGGGCTGGCGCTGGCGCGGTGGCGCTGGCTTGTGGTGGCCGCTTCGCTAGTCGGTCTTGGGTTTGCACTCTATCTGAGTCACATCGAGAGAGACATCATCATGGTGTGGTGTCTCTATTGCGTCATCTCGCAGGGGATTATTGCCCTGATCACGCTGCTGAGCCTGGTTTGGGCGGCTCTGACGCAATTGGGCAAGCGGCGTTTAAAGAACTCAGCTTAGGTTCCAATTCCAATTGGCTTCGCCTTCATCCAAGCCGCGCTGATAAACTTGATGGGAAGCCATGCTTACAGGAAGATATGCGCGTTGGATGTACGAGTGGGAGACGCGGCTGACCACGCGCGATGAAAACCGCGTCGTGCGCCCATTGGAATGGGGATTCGAGTGGATCGAACCCTTTCTTGAGGCGAACGGCTTTGCGGCAGCGGTGCCAAAGCCAGAAGATGTCCGAGATCCGGTTAAAGCAGAGGCCGCGATGGCCCGCATCAACCAGCTTCTCATCCGCCACAGCGACGTTTTCTTTGGTTACGAACGTCCAACAGACTTCCGGCTGGAAGAACGGCATCCGCAACTGTTCCCAACCAATGTGCGTCCGGAGACCCTCGCCAAGGATGCGGAGATGCGCCAGCAGGCCGAAGACGGGAAGCTTTCACCGGCCCAATACCTGAGGTTCACCTCGCCGGAGCGCACGCCTTACCCTGAAAACGACCAGGTCAACGCACGCTGGTATCCAGCTCCTGCGCACAAAGACCCTGCTCGGCCCAAGCAAGCCATCGTAGTGCTTCCGCAGTGGAACTCGGATGGTCTGGGTCATAATTCGCTGTGCACCATCTTCAATCGCATGGGCATCTCGGCGCTGCGGCTCTCGATGCCTTACCACGACATTCGCAGGCCCGAGGAGCTGGAGCGTTCGGACTACGCGGTCAGCGCCAACATCGGGCGGTCGATCTCGGCCTGCCGCCAGGCGGTGGTCGATATTCGCTGTTGCCTTGATTGGCTTGAGGGGCAGGGATACGAGGATTTCGGCGTATTGGGAACCAGCCTTGGCTCCTGCTACGCCTTTCTGGCCAGCGCGCACGATCCGCGCCTGCGGGTGAATGCATTCAACCACGCATCGACAGCTTTTGGAGACGTGACCTGGGCCGGGCAGAGCACGCGCCACGTGAAGCAGGCTCTCGAAGAGGCTGGGCTGACGCAGGATCGCGTGCGGGAGTTGTGGGCGGCGGTAAGCCCGTGCTACTTCTACGAAAAATTCGCAAGCGCGGAAGCGGGCGGACCGCAAAAACGCGTGCTCCTGGTCTATGCGGACTACGACCTGACATTTCCCAGGGAGTATTCACTGCAGGTGGTGGATGCATTCCGGCGGGTGGGGCTCAACTTCGAGCCGCGCGTGCTGCCCTGCGGCCACTACACCACAGGGGAAACGCCATTCAAGTTCATGGACGGCTGGCACCTGGGGTGGTTTGTCTATCGTGCGTTCAAGACTCTGCGGGAAGAAAAGGCTGCCGGGCTCCGGCGACCCGTTGTGACCTCGCATGAGGTCGAAGAAGAAGCCCTGTCGCGCTAACGCGCGGCGCCGATCACGGAATCCAAATTGAGCCTCAGCATCTTTGCTGGATCCAGGTAGGCGTCCTGCCATCGCACAGCCCAATGCAGATGTGGCCCGGTGACGCGGCCGGTGGCGCCGCTCAGTCCCAGCCGCTCACCTTCAGCTACAAGTTGGCTTTCCTTCACATCGATGCGGCTCAGGTGCATGGAGATGGTGAAGATGCCGAGGCCATGGTCAATCACCACGCAGTTGCCTTCATAGTAGAGCGGCCGTGCCAGCACAACCATTCCGCTGTTTCCCGCGCGTACCGGAGTTCCTGTTGGCGCGCGAAAATCCATCCCTTTGTGAATGCTGGCCAGTTTGCCGTTGAAGGTGCGGCGCGTGCCGAAGCTGTCAGTAGGCTGAGCGTTGACGGGAGCGCGAAAGCTCCCCGCCCACAACGGCACTGAAACGCTCGCTGCAAAAACTTTTGCCTTGAGCTGGCTCTCGGCTTGAATCCGCTTGAGGTCGTCCGGATCGGGCTCGACGAACTTCGGCGGCACAGTCAGCGACCCAGTGCGGTAGTGCGCGGGATGAATCTCGATTGTGCGGCTGAGCTCGAGTGCGCCTTTGTCTGAGCGGACGACAACCCGCAGCACAGAGGGGCCTGTCGGAGCCTCGACGTCGACGCCAGTCAGAGCAAACCAATCCCGACCGTCGTGAGCAGGGAAGAATTGGACCTTGTGGCCAAGCCAGTCGCCTTCCAGCTTCGAGTCGGGCGCGGCCTGGACATGAAGCAGCTCCGGCGAGCCCGCTACCACCAGATCGGGGGTCAATGTGACTGCGTTGCTTTGCGAGCAGATGCAGCCCGGGGCAAGGCCAAGGGCCACGACGCAAAAAAGCGGCACCCAAAAACTGCTCGGCACATGAAGGTCATGCAATCGCATTTAAAGCAAGAATATATGCAGGGGCCACAGCGTTTTCACTTCTAGTCCTTACCGAGTCCATGCGGCTGAGTTGCTCTTTCCTTAACAAAGAGCAACCTCTCATGCAGATGCAGTGTCAGCATGCGAAGTGAAGATGCTCTAGCGCGGGTGCGCGGCAATCCACTTCTCTACCCTGTCCTGAACGTCGGCGAGCTCGTCAGCGGTGATGCGGGTGCCAACACTCTGGCGGTTAGCCGCGTACTTCTCCTGATTCGGCCCCTTCATGCGTGCCGCAAGATCCAACCAGTAGTAGGCGTCGGGATAGCTGAGGGGAACGCCCTGACCCATCGAGTAAAGAGTGCCAAGGATTCCCTGTGCTGTCACGTCTCCCTGCTCCGCAGCTTTGCGGTACCACTCCGCCGCCTGCACCATGTCGCGGGCGATGGCCTTGCCGTCGCCGTCGCGGTAGAGCGTGGCCAGGTGCATCTCGCCGGCAATGTCGCCTTTGTCCGCCGCCTTGTGATACCAATCCGCGGCCAGCTTGTAGTCGCGCGGGACGCCCTTGCCTGCCGAGTAGGCTTCGCCTACCAGCACCTGGGACGGAGCATCGCCAGCGTTAGCCTTGGCGAGCAGGGCCGGGTCGATGCCGGCTGGCTGCGGGGTTGCAGCCTGGTCGCCCACCGTCTGTGCCAAAGCCGGGACGAGTGCCGAGGCAAACAGCATAAGCAAAACGAGTTGTTTCCCTGGGCTTCTCACATTGACCTCAATCCAGCATCCAGAACCTGCTCATACTAGTTTACCCAGTCAGCGGGCCTGCGGAAGCGCGCAGCGGACCAAGGTCAATCGGAGGCAGGTTCTTTCAAAAAATCGATGAATCCCGCGCAAGTTTTCCGCATATCAACAGAGCCTGGAGAAGAGCTAGAATTCCAATATGACTGACCGCATGGCTCTTTCCCTCGCCCAAGCCGACCCTGATGTAGCCGCCGCTCTGGACCATGAAACTCTCCGCCAGCACGAGGGCCTGGAGATGATTGCCAGCGAGAATTTTGTTTCAGAAGCAGTGCTCGAGGCTGCCGGCTCGATCTTTACCAACAAATACGCTGAAGGCTATCCGGGACGCCGCTACTACGGGGGCTGCGAATACGCCGATGTGGTGGAGAATCTGGCCCGCGACCGCGCCAAACAGATCTTCGGCGGTGAGCATGTGAATGTGCAGCCGCACTCCGGGTCGCAAGCGAACGCCTCAGCGTATGCGGCAGTACTGCAGACCGGCGACACGATTCTTGGGCTTGATCTGGCGCACGGCGGACACCTGACCCACGGCCACCGGCTCAGTTTTAGCGGCAAGCTCTATAGGCCGACCTTTTACCAGGTTCGGCGCGACACGGAGTTGATTGACTACGACGAGCTCGAGGCGATTGCCGTGCGCGAAAAGCCGAAGGCCATCATCGGCGGCGGCAGCGCTTACCCGCGCCTGTGGGACTTCGCGCGCATGCGGCAAATTGCCGAGAAGGTGGGCGCCTTTTACATTTTCGACATGGCGCACATCGCCGGACTGGTTGCAGGCGGCGTTCATCCTTCGCCGGTGCCGCATGCGCACATCACCACCACGACGACCCACAAGACGTTGCGCGGCCCGCGCGCGGGGCTGATTCTCTGTGGTCAGGATTTGGCAGCGGCCGTCGACAAGGCAGTGTTTCCCGGCCAACAGGGCGGCCCTCTGATGCACATTGTGGCGGCCAAGGCCGTGGCCTTTGCCGAGGCTCTGCGGCCGGAGTTCCGTACCTACGCGGCGCAGACCGTGGCCAACGCCAAGGTGCTGGCTTCGTCGCTGCAAGAGGCTGGTTTCCGCATTATCTCTGGCGGCACGGATAACCACCTGATGCTGGTGGATGTGTTCGAAAAGGGCATTCTGGGCTCTGAAGCCGAGTTGGCGCTGGGCAACGCCGGCATCACGGTGAACAAGAACTCCATTCCCTACGATACGAATCCTCCACTCAAGCCATCAGGCATTCGCGTGGGCACACCCGCATTGACCACCCGCGGGATGAAAGAGCCCGAAATGCGCCAGATAGCCACGTGGATTTCAAAAGCTCTGGATGCCCGCAACGACGACGCTGCTCTTGAGCGGATTCGCGGCGATGTGGCCGAACTGGCCAACCAATTTCCGCTCTACGCGTGGAAGCGGGCGCCGCTTGCCGTTGGGGTTTAAAGCGGCTTGTATAAGGGCGTTGCTCATGTGTGACGCTTCACCGCCATTGCCGGAGAAGTTTTTCAAAACGCAACTTGACTCTACCTACCGGGTTGCAGCTAACGTAACTGGTGATGACCCGCCAAGGGACACGGACTGCAGAGAAAGAACGGCTTCCCACTCTGAGGTCATCCGGAGGAAACGATGAAATCCATTCAGCTAGCATTGGCCACATTGCTTGTTCTTTCTGTCCCGGCGTTTGCCCAGCACGAAAAATCGGATGATGGAGGGCACCAGGCTCCTCCAGCGCACGGACCGGCTCCCGTTAAAGGTACACCGCATGCTGTTGAGCCAAATCGCAACTTCAGCGACAAAGCCGGCCATCCCAATGCACCCCACGTTGATGGCAAGGTCTGGGTTGGTCACGACACCGGCAAAGACGACGCGCGTTATCATGTGGACCACCCGTGGGCGCATGGCAGGTTTATCGGCGGCTTCGGTCCTGGGCATGTTTGGCGTCTTGGCGGCGGCGGTCCCTCACGCTTCTGGTTTAACGGCTGGTACTGGGATGTCGCGGCAGCAGACCTGGCCTTCGCCGATGGATGGCTTTGGGACTCCGACGACATCGTGATCTATGAGGACCCCGACCATATCGGCTGGTACCTGGCCTACAATGTGCGGCTCGGAACCTATGTTCACGTGGAGTATCTGGGATCGTAGAGAGTCAACAACCGCGAAGAGAATGTGCAACACAAAGGGGACAGGCGACTTCGCCTGTCCCCTTCGTTCGTGCACCGGAAGTCGGGTGATGACGGCAGGAATTAGAGGCCTGCCAGATGCGATAAGATTGCCAGTCAGTGTGGAGCAGCCTTGCGCGCGCGGCGAAATGCGACCTTGGCCCTCCTCCATTCCAAGGTACCCGAGGCTCTTCCATGAAGCACCTGTTTGCGCGCTCTTCCGCAATTCTTCTTTCGGCAGTCACTTTGATGACGCTAACTGTCAGCTCGGCGTGGGCCGAGCCTGCCGCGGCGCAAACACCCATCGTGATGACCGGCGCGGACCGGCGGCCGGCAACGTCGCTTGATGGCGATTGGGCGTCGATTGTCGATCCTTACTTTGCCGGGCTCTATAGCTTCCATCACGAGGAAAAGAGAGACGGATGGTTTTTGAATCAGAAGGCCAAGCCGGGGGATCCGTTTCCGATCGAATATGACTATGCGAAGGCGCCCAGGATCAAAGTGCCGGGGGATTGGAATACGCAGCGAGCGTCTCTGTTCTTCTATGAGGGACCAATCTGGTATGAGCGCGACTTCACTTACAAGCCGAAGGAACATACGCATATCTATCTGCACGTCGGCGCCGCTAACTACCGCTCGTACTTCTGGGTCAATGGGCAAAAGGCCTGCGAACACGAGGGCGGATATACAAGCTTCAACTGCGATGTAACATCGGCCATTCATGCGGGCGAGAATTTTGTTGTGGCCGCAGTCGACAACACACGGCACGAAGACAACGTCCCTACGCTTGAAACCGATTGGTGGAATTATGGCGGCCTGACGCGCGAGATATCGCTGATCGAGGTTCCCCAAGCTTTTATCGACCAATACGATTTGCATTTGAAGCGCGGGGAAGGCTCCGCAATTGAAGGGTGGGTTCATGTAGATAGCGGCCAGCCAGGTACAACGGTTGAGGTGGAAATCCCCGAGTTAGCCGCGAAGACCTCCGCAGTTACCGGAGACGATGGGCGCGCAGCGATAGCCCTGACCGTGTCGGGATTGGAGCGTTGGTCGCCTGGGACGCCGAAACTATACAAGGTCCACGTGCGTGCGGGACAAGACTCAGTCGATGAGCTGATGGGATTTCGGACGGTGGAGACGCACGGTACAGAGATTCTGCTGAATGGCAAACCCATCTTTCTGCACGGTGTCTCCATTCATGCTGAAGCGCCGTACAGAACGGGCCGCGCTTTCACAGATAAAGATGCTGAGACACTGCTGGGATGGGCCAAGGAGCTTGGTTGCAACTTTGTCCGGCTTGCACACTATCCTCACGACGAGACGATGCTGCGCGCGGCAGACCGCATGGGGCTTCTGGTGTGGTCAGAGAATCCTGTGTATTGGGCGCTGCAGTTCGATAATCCCAAAGTGCTCGCCGAGGCCGAGCAGCAGTTAGACGAAGAGATTGGAACATCGCGCAATCACGCGGCGATCATCTTGTGGTCCATGGCCAACGAAACGCCTGCCACGGAAGCGCGTACTCAGTTCATTGAAACCCTGGCCAGCCGCGCGCGTGCCCTTGACTCCTCGCGACTGATCACTGCTGCGCTCCTGGTGCGCGCCGAGGGGCACACAAAGATTGTGGACGACGCACTGGGCAACGCTTTGGATGTAATCGGCACAAACGAATATATCGGGTGGTACGAGCAGCACCCTGAGACCGCGGACGTAACCGAGTGGCGCATTGCCTATCAGAAGCCACTCATCATGAGCGAGTTTGGCGGCGATGCAAAGGCGGGCCTGCACGGCGGCGATAACGACAGGTGGACTGAAGAGTACCAGGCCAACATCTATCGCCATCAATTAGGAATGCTGAACCGGATTCCCCAACTTAGAGGAATGAGCCCGTGGGTCCTCATGGATTTCCGTTCGCCAAACAGGCCATTGGTGGGCATCCAGGATGAATTCAATCGCAAGGGACTTATTTCTGACCAGGGAGAAAAGAAAGCCGCTTTCTTTATTTTGCAGAAAGCCTACAGGGAAAACGCGGTCGGAAAGCCGGAATAAAACATTCCCTCTTCTACTTTCGTAACCCGCCGAAATCATTGGGGTCGCTGTGCAAATGTGAATTTCTAAGTTATCCTTGACTTATGTCTATCGATTCGATTCTTGAACTAATTGACGCGGAAATCTCAAGGCTCAAGCAAGTTCGCGCCTTGCTGGCCAACACCGGCGAAGTCGCTGTGAAGGTAACTGAACCCAAAACCCGGAAGAAGCCGGCCAAGGTCAAGAAGGCCAAGAAGACCCGCGTGTTGAGCCCCGAAGCACGCAAGCGGATTGCCGATGCGCAACGCAAGCGGTGGGCGGCACAGAAGGCCAAGACAAAGTCGTAACCAGAAATCCAGGGAATGAAGCTGGCTGCAAGCCAC
The DNA here is from genome assembly GCA_003140705.1 of Acidobacteriaceae bacterium. GTDB lineage: Bacteria > Acidobacteriota > Terriglobia > Terriglobales > Acidobacteriaceae > Telmatobacter. Next base: position 4,813 of record PLKU01000271.1, on the reverse strand, counting down.
CGCGATGGGCGGCTCATCATTGGGCCGCCGGCGCCTCAATCGCGAAAAAGTTCTAGCTCAGTCCAGACATCACTAACATGCGTGGCTCNNGAGACCTGCGGGCGCTCGAGATGACAGGAGTGTTGGTGTGCTAGCTGAGGCCGGAGAGCACCAGCATGCGCGGCTCGGTCATTTCTTCGATGGCGGAGCGGACGCCTTCGCGGCCCAGGCCGGAGTCCTTGACGCCTCCGTAAGGCATTGGATCGAGGCGCCAACTCGGCGTGTCTCCAACGATCAATGTTCCAACCTCAAGTTCACGATACGCAGTTAGGATGCGTCCTGCATCGCGAGTGAGCAGACCAGCCTGGAGTCCGTAGCGGGAGTGGTTGACGTCGGCCATAGCCTGCTCGAAGTCGTCGTAGGGCTCGATAGCCACAACCGGGCCGAAGACTTCCTCGTCGCGCACCTTCATGCCAGGCTTGGTTCCGGTGAGGATGACCGGCGTTACGACAGACCCGACGCGTTCGCCTCCGGCTATCAGCTTTGCTCCGCCTTCGACAGCCTCCTTGACCCAGGCTTCAATGCGCTCGGCCTCGCTGAGGCGGACGAGCGGGCCCACCTCTGTAGCTTCGTTGGACGGATCACCGGTTGCCAGCCTTGCTGTGGTCTCAACGACCTTCCACAAGAAAGTCTGGAAAATCTTTCGCTCCACAAAGACGCGTTGAACACTGATGCACGACTGGCCGGCGAAGCCAAATGCAGCATGCGCGGTACGTGTGGCTGCCTCGTCAAGGTCGTGCCAATCGCTGTGGACAATCAGCGCAGCGTTGCCGCCGAGCTCGAGCAGCACACGCTTGCGGCCGGAATGGGCTTTGAGCTCCCACCCGATTTTGGCTGAGCCCGTAAAGCTGACCAGCTTAATGCGATCTTCCTTCTCGGCAAGCCAGGTGGTGTCGACAATGCTGAGGGGGAGAACGGCGAGCGCCTCGCCGGGCCAACCGGCCTTTAAGATCACTTCGCCGAGCGCCAAGGCTGTGAACGGGGTTTGCGGAGCCGGCTTCAGGATCAAAGGGCATCCTGCGGCGAGTGCAGGCGCGACTTTGTGCGCGACCAGGTTAAGCGGAAAATTGAAGGGCGTTATGGCCAGTACCGGGCCGACCGGGAAACGCTGCACCAGCCCCCAGCGGCCCTCGTTGCCCTCGGTCAGGTCCAGCGGAAGGCTCTCACCGCCGATGCGCGCGGCTTCCTCGGCAGCGGTTTTAAAGGTGAGCACGGCGCGATCGACTTCGGCGCGAGCCAGGCGGATGGGCTTGCCGGCCTCTGCCACAATGAGTTGCGCAAAGCGCTCCTTTTGCTCAATCAGCGCGGCGGCTACGTCTTCAAGAATCTCGCGGCGCTTCCAGCGAGGCAGGGCTCGGGTGCGGCGCAGGCTGGCCACGGCGTGGTTCACGGCCTGGCGCGCGTCTGCCCGGGTGGCAATGGTCACACGGCCCACCAGGCCCTGATCCCACGGTGAGCGCACCTCAAGTGATTCCCCGTCGATCCACTCTTTGCCGCACAGCAGAAATCCCGTTTGCGTTCCTGGCCGCATCTTCATGTTCTTGGTGCTCCTGTTTGATCCCTGACCTTAAATGTTACAAGGCCGGGGTGAGTGGGGTGGGAATTCTGTGCGAATGAGGCCGCATGTTTGTGTTGAAGTCCCGACAAGGTAAACTGTTCGCCTATGATCCATGATGGCAAGAGCCGCAAACTTCCCTTCGATTCTGCCGAGGCAATCGCACATTTGCGTGCGAGCGACCCCAAGCTGGGCGCGCTGATTGACCGGGCGGGCGACTTCACGCTGAGGCTCGATCCTGCGCCGTCACCGTTCGAATCGCTGCTGGAGTCGATCCTGTACCAGCAACTGCACGGCAAGGCTGCGGCCACCATCCATCGCCGGGTGCGTGAGTACTTTGGCGGCGACCCGGCGCCGGAGTTATTGATTGCAACGGCGGATGAACTTCTGCGGGCCTGTGGTGTCTCCGGCAACAAGTGCAAGGCGCTGAAGGACCTGGCAGCACGCACGCTCGATGGTACGGTGCCCACCCACAAAGCGATCAGCAAGCTGTCAGATGCGGAGATCATCGAACGGCTGACGGAAGTGCGCGGCATCGGGCCGTGGACAGTGGAGATGTTGCTGATCTTTCGCCTGGGCCGGCCCGATATTCTGCCGGTGAGCGACTATGGCGTGCGCAAAGGGTTTGCGTTGACCTTCCTGCGAGTGCCGAAAACGCGACCTCTTGCCGCCGAGGATTTGCCCAAACCTGATCTCATGCTCAAAAGAGGAAAGCGATGGGCGCCGTTCCGCTCGGTGGCTAGTTGGTACCTGTGGCGGGCGTGCGATCTGGCCAAGGGCACGACCCCTTCCGGGCGGTCCAGCTTACAATAATCAGACGCAGCCTCTAGCTTCTAGCGGTTGCGGTTGTTAACAAAAGCCTGAACGAGCATGGGTCCGGAACCAGGAATGGCCTCTCGACGGTTTGTGCGTAGGAGACCTCCGGCTAAAGGCAACGAGCTAGGAGCTGTTTTTCATGGCCGCAAGCAATCGCTATATCTGCATTCATGGTCATTTTTACCAGCCCCCACGGGAGAACCCGTGGCTGGAGACGGTGGAAACGCAGGACACGGCTGCGCCCTACCATGACTGGAATGAGCGCGTCTGCGCGGAGTGCTATGCGCCCAACGGTGCTGCACGCATCGTGAACATCAAGAACCAGATCATGTGCATCGTGAACAACTACGCGCGCATGAGTTTCAACTTCGGGCCGACGCTGCTCAGCTGGCTGAAGGAGTATGCGCCGCGCACATATCGCATGATCCTTGACGGCGAGCAGCGCAGCCGCAGGAGCTTCGGCGGCCACAGCTCGGCAATGGCGCAGGTGTACAACCACATCATTCTTCCGCTGGCCAGCGAGCGCGACCGCATCACGCAAATTCGCTGGGGCATCGCCGACTACGAGCACCACTACGGTTCGCCGCCTGAAGGTATGTGGCTGGCTGAGACCGCAGCCGACAAAGAATCTCTTGAGCTTTTGGCAAAGCACGGCATCAAGCTCACTCTGCTGGCGCCGCACCAGTGCAAGCGCATTCGGCCGCTCGAGGATGGCGGAGTATGGACCGATACCGATGGCGCTTCAGTCGACACGACGCGCCCCTATCTCCTGCGTTTCGATTCCGGAGAATCGATTGCGGTGTTTTTTTACGACGGCCCCACATCCCGCGCCATTGCATTTGAAGGTCTGCTCAACTCCGGGGAAAGCTTTGTTGCTCGTCTCAAGGGTGGATTCAAAGACAGCACTGAAGCGCAACTGGTCCATGTGGCTACGGACGGCGAATCCTATGGCCATCATCACAAGCACGGCGAGATGGCACTGGCGTACGCGCTGCGCATGCTTGAGGCGGACAAGGCTGTGAACCTGGCGAATTACGCAAGCTTTCTGGAACAGTTTCCGCCCGAATACGAGTGCGAGATTGTCGACGATACCTCGTGGAGTTGCGCACATGGGGTGGAGCGCTGGCGCTCGAACTGCGGGTGCAACGGGGGCAAGGTTGGCTTCAATCAGCTATGGCGCGCGCCGCTGCGCCAGGCCCTGGATGAATTGCGTGATGCTGTTGCACCGCTTACTGAACTGGAAGGCAGCAAGCTCTTCAAAGAGGTGTGGGCCGCGCGCGACGCCTATATCGAAGTCGTGCTCGATCGAAGCACGGAGTCCGCGGACCGATTTTTCAACGCGCATCAGTGTCACACTCTTTCTGAGTCAGAACGGGTGCGGGCTCTGGAACTNNTGGTTCTTTGACGACATTGCGGGCATTGAAACGGTGCAGATCATCGCCTATGCCGCCCGGGTGTTGCAGCTGGCGCAGGATCTGTTTGGCGAGCAGGCCGCATCGCTGGAGCCGAGTTTTTTGGCGCGGATGACAGAGGCAAAGTCCAACGATGCAATCGCCGGCGATGGCGCAAAAATCTACCAGAAGTCTGTGGCCACGATGAAGCTGGGCCTGGAACAGGTCGCGGCGCACTACGCCATCAGCTCAATCTTTTCCTCGTTCGCCGAGGAGACTGACCTGTTCTGCTACCGCGTCCAGCGCATCTCCCACGAGATCTACACCTCGGGACGCGGGCGGCTGGCATTGGGCCGGGCTCGCATCGCCAGCGCCATCACCGGGCAGCAACAGAGCTTTTCCTTTTCTGTCTTACATTTCGGAGACCAGAACATTACCGCCGCGGTAAAGCCCTACGAAGACGCCGATGCCGCCGAATTTGAAGCCTTTGCCAAACAGGCCTCAGAGTTTGTGCAGCGCGCATATTTTCCTGAAGTGATTCGTCTGCTCGATCGGTATTACGGCCGCGTGGACTATTCGTTGACTTCTTTGTTTATGGACGAGCAGCGGCGCATCGTGCAGCTCATCCTCAACTCGACGCTTTGGGACATTGAGAACTCACTGACCACCATTTACGAGGACCACGCCAGCCTGTTGCACTATCTGTCACAGGCCGGTCTGCCCAAGCCGCCGGCTCTGACGCTTGCGGCGGGGTTTGCCGTGAATGCGGGGTTGCGCCGCGCGCTGGAGAGCGATGCCATCGACGAGGCCTTGTTGCGCTCATTTCTATCGCTGGCCAAGGCAGACCAGGTGCCGCTTGAGACGGCCACGCTCAGCTACATTGTCGACCAGCGCATGAAGCGCGCCATGGTCGAGCTGCAAATGTCTTCAGGATCGCTCGAGATACTCGACCGCACGTTGGCGCTGGCCCGGATCGTAATCGAGTTGCCTTTCGAACTGAACTTGTGGCAGG
>PLKU01000189.1 GCA_003140705.1 Acidobacteriaceae bacterium | reverse complement strand
GGACAGATCTCCAGGCAGGAATGGATTACCGTCGCGATCCAAACGCGAGTAAAGATTGGCGAGCCACTTCTCCTAGGCAGGGTTTCCCGTCACACCAACCGTCGCGGAACGATTGAATTGTTGCCGCTGATCTGACTTTCTGGTAGCTAATGGGCCAGCGACTTGCCCAGCAAGCTGTCAGAAAGTGCAAAGGCAATATATCAACATTTGACCGAATGAATCGACACTACATTATTGAGAAACATAGCCTTAGATGGTGCTTTAGGAAATTCGCTTGCGCACATTTCAAGTGCGGCAGATCCGCAATCCACCGATGTTGCTCAACCAGTCACTGCCGAGTTGGCGACCAACCTGGCGGAACGGCCAGCCGCGCGGCAGAATTCAGTGTCGCGCAAAGATTCATTCTGAAGTTGAAGAATTGGGAAGCAGGAATCCGTTTGCAAGTGGCCAGGTGACCGCCAAACGCGCGCTAAAGGGCGGTCAGAAAGTTCAAAGCGTCGGCTAAAGTGACCTGAATCCGCCGTCATTCGGGGTCGCGGGAAAGAGGTCGTGACGTGAACCGCCGCCGGAGAGAGGCGTGCATGCGGAGAATACGGCAATTATTCACCGCATTATATGCGGAGATAATCTTTGCATTTGCGGCGAATAGAGCGTAGATTCTACGCAAATGGTGCGGCGAATAAAACCTCAGACCTATATCCACGAGTTGAAGGGCTGGCCTGGCTTCGGCTGGGACCTCGCGCGCATCTCGGCGCGCCTCGTCGATGTGCGGCACCGGCAGGGCCGTTTAATCGGCCGCATGGAGGGCCTCGGCTTCCGGTTGCGGGCCGAGGCCGTTCTGCAAACGCTGACCGAGGATGTCCTCAAATCGAGCGAGATTGAAGGCGAAAAGCTCGACCGGAACCAGGTGCGTTCCTCGATCGCGCGCCGCCTCGGGATTGACATCGGCGGGCTGACGCCGGCGGACCGGAATGTTGAGGGCGTCGTCGAGATGATGCTCGATGCTACGCAGGGCTACGACAGGCCCTTAACGGCCCGGCGCCTCTTCAACTGGCACGCAGCTTTGTTTCCAACCGGCCGCAGCGGAATGTCAAAGATTAAGGTGGGCGCCTGGCGCGACGATAAGACCGGCCCGATGCAAGTGATTTCTGGGCCGATCGGCAGAGAGCAGGTTCATTATGAAGCGCCCTCGGCCGACCACCTGCGCGACGAGATGAGGAAATTTCTCGACTGGTTCGAAAAGGACAATTCGACCGACCTTGTGGTCAAGGCGGCGGTCGCGCATCTGTGGTTCGTCACCATTCATCCATTCGACGACGGCAATGGACGCATCGCGCGCGCGATTGCCGACATGGTGCTGGCTCGCTCGGAGTGCAGTTCGCAGCGCTTTTACAGCATGTCGGCGCAGATTCGGCAGGAGCGCCGGACCTATTACGAAATTTTGGAAGCGACGCAAAAAGGCGATCTCGACATCACACCTTGGCTCGAATGGTTCCTCGACTGTCTCGGACGCGCCTTCGAGCGCGCCGAAACTATTCTCTCGGCGGTCCTGAACAAGGCTCGCTTCTGGGAGCGATTTGCGACAACCGTCTTCAACGAGCGGCAGCGGAACATCGTTAACCGCTTGCTGAACGGTTTCGAGGGCAAGCTCACCTCGTCTAAGTGGGCGAAGCTTACCAAAAGCTCGCAGGATACCGCGCTCCGCGATATCGATGATCTCGTCAAGCGCGGAGTTCTGGCCAAAGACCCGGCAGGTGGGCGGAGCACCAGCTATTCGCTGGTCGAATTTTCATGATGGCGGCCTTCGGAGCAGCCGCTCAGGGTTGGCCAGACCCCATGCCGGAAATGGCACATGAGGCACAATTAACACACTTTTGGGCGATTTTGACCAAAATCGGCATTTTTCTAGCACATGTTCTAGCACACATGCCCACAAACACGAAAACACATCAATAAATACAAAGGATTAACTATTGGACGTTCCGTCTCATAACCTGAAGGTCACAGGTTCAAATCCTGTCCCCGCAACCATCTTCATTTGCACTGCCAGAACGTCAGTTGAACCACCGGCCTTGATCGCCGCACCACAGGAGGCGAGGCCAAGGATCGCGGCCAGTTCGCCGCGAACCTCGACGCGTTGACCCTTCTCTTCCGGATGAAGCGTGATGCTATCGACAAGCGAGCGTAGCAGCTCACGAGCCTCCGCGGCGTCGTCACCTTCCAATGCCGCGACGAGGTTGGCGACCTTCTGACGGTAAACCTCAGCGAGCGCTGGGTGCAGCCGAGGCGCGGGAGCCAATGAGGTGGCAACCTCCGCCTCCAATGTCAGCCGACGCGCCTCCAGGCTCTCCAGACGGTCACGCACGGCGGCCGCGGGGGTTCCCTCGGCGATCGCATCCACCAGGCGCTCGATCCGATCCCGAACCAGCCGCAGTTCGTCCGCGCGGTGTCCCGCGACAATCAAGATGGTGGTCGCATTGCCTCGCCCGAAATGCTCCCGGATGCCTATCCGTTGCCTCATTTAACTTGCTCCCCACCGGTGTGCATTGGTGGGGGCGGAGATGGGGCAGATCAGCATGGCGACACGAGACGAGTTGGTGGTTGCGTTGGCGGGACGTTACGCCTCGAGCAACCGGAAGGAACGAGGACAGATCCTGGACGAGTTCGCGGCGGTGAGTGGTTTGCATCGCAAGCACGCGATGCGTCTTCTTCGCACCGGGCAGCCCGGCCGGCGGTCCGGCCCTCGGCCTGGGCGACGCTTATATAACGAGGCCGTCCGAGAAGCGCTGATCGTGATCTGGGAAGCGTCGGACCGGGTCTGCGGCAAGCGGTTGCGACCGCTGGTGCCGATCCTGATCGAGGCGATGGAACGGCACGGCCATCTTCAACTGACGCCGGAGGTTCGCGCGGGATTGGAGGCGATGAGCGCCGCCACGATCGATAGGGCGCTGGGTGACGCCCGGGAACCGGGAGGCGGGCGAAAGCGCCGTAACGCCCCACCATCGGCCGCGATCCGGCGCAACGTTCCGGTGCGAACCTTTGAC
>PLKU01000043.1 GCA_003140705.1 Acidobacteriaceae bacterium | reverse complement strand
TGCAGGTTGGGCGACATGTAAGGCATTCCGGTCAGAGGATTGGCGAAGAGCCATTCCGACTTGCACTTTTGTTTCCATGCGAGCAGCAGCTCCGCCAGTGTGGGAAGCAGCGGCAGTTTCGCCTTCGAGCCCGCATTCTTCGTATCGTCAATCGCTCCACGATAGGCGCTGCGGCGAATCGTGACCGTTTGCAGCTCCCAGTCGATGTCGCCCCACTGCAGCCCGAGCGCCTCGCTGACGCGCAGCCCGAGGCAGGCAGCAGCAATCGCGATCATGTTGACGTGGGCCGGCAGCTGCGGCGCGATCGCTCGGAATTGCTCCGGCGTCAGGACAACCGGTTCCTTCACGCGCCGGGTGACATTTCTGATCTTCACGATATCGACAGGATTGCGCCGTTCCAGTGGCAAATACTCCCAGAGCGTCGCCAGATCGAACAGCTTATGCATGAGGCTCCGCAAGTGTCCCTTGGTAACGGGAGCGAGATTCAGGGACTGAAACCACGTATGGAGGTCTGCCGGCCGGATCGCCTTGATCGGCTCGGTCCCCCAGCGCGGCCGGAGATGCATGTTGATGATCGAAATGTAGCCGCCTCTGGTGGCCTGCCGCTCCGGCATCTCTTCGTCGATATAGCGATCAAGGAGCGCATTGAATGTGACCTCCTGACCGCGGGCGTACTCGGTGTTGTCATTGAGCCTGAGGAGCTGTGCTTCGATCTTCTGTCGGACGGCTTTCTCAGTCCGGTAAACTGCGGCGTCAAAGATCTGGGACCTGAGCTTCCTTTTCCCGTCTTCGCTGACCCGATAGCGGAATTCCCACGCGAATCCGTTCGCCCTTTTCAACTTTCGGATCGATCCGTGCTGGTAGCGTTCGCGGCGAATTTTCATGACTGCTCCCAAGGGTCGGGTGAGAGCAGTTTACCTTAAAGTGGTTTACTGTGGTATGGCGTAATTTGTCGTAATAGAATAAATTATTGATTCTATGGAGCACCGGGCGGGAATTGAACCCGCGAATACAGGTTTTGCAGACCTGCGTGTTAGCCGCTTCACCACCGGTGCCTGAGAAACTGTTCGCTTCAACTAAAAACCCACCACGCCTTTTGGCGGGTGGGTCGGGGGAGATTTACGATTGCAAATCTAACCCATCGAACACACCCACGCATGGCAGTGCTGACAGCAGCGAGAGAGAGCCGTGAAAGACATTGCGGGAGTGTAGAGACCTGTCATCGTTTTCCTTAACGGCCGACTGCATTCACAACTTTGCGACTCAACCGATATCCGTAGACTAGAGGCAGGGCAGAGGAGTGTCAAGCGATGGCTGGGGAGAGACGGTTGGAACTGGACTACGTTGTTGTGGATGCATTCACTGACACAGCGCTCGAGGGCAACCCGCTTGCGGTGGTGATGAACACCTGCAGCCTCACCACGGAGCGGATGCAGGCGATCGCGCGCGAGTTCAATCTTTCTGAGACAACGTTTGTAGAGCGCAGGTCCGCCGCGTTGGAGCAGGCTGAGGGTGTGCGGGTACGCATCTTCACCACGCAGGAGGAATTGGCTTTCGCCGGCCATCCCACCCTCGGCACCGCAAGCGTGCTCAAGGCTCAAGCGCCTGAAGTCGTGGCCGGGGACACAGTAACGCTGGTGCTGAATGTGGGCCCTATCCCCGTGAAATTTGCGGCGGAAGGCTTGTTCGGTGAGATGACGCAGAGGAACCCGGAGTTTGGCGAGGAGCTCGACCGGGCGATGGTGGCTCGTCTCACCGGCCTTGCAGAGGATGACCTTGATCCGAGGTTGCCGCCGCGGATTGTTTCTACCGGCACGGCGTTCGCTATTGTTCCGTTGCGAACCTCGAAGGCATTGGCGCAGTTGAGAGTAGACCAGGAGGAGGCCGGCAAGTGGCTCCGCGAACGCGGCTCGCGCTGGTTCTACGTGCTGGGGCCGACGTCCGCGATTCCCAGTAGCGGCGAACCCGCCTGGCGCGCGCGCATGCAGTTCAATGGCGGTGAAGATCCGGCAACAGGATCGGCTGCAGGGTGCGCCATCAGCTATCTGGTTGCGGGCGGCGCGGTTGCTTCAGGGGAATGGATCCATCTGCGGCAGGGCGTTGAGATCGGAAGGCCCAGCAACATTTATCTCTCGGCAAAGATTCAGGAAGGGACTGCGCAATCGCGATGGCCGAAGGTCGCCGATGTTCGTGTTGCGGGCAGCACTGTTCTTGTTGCAAAAGGACGGCTTTTCCTGCCGTGATACACACGCTTTCAACAGGCATTGATGCTTGCAAGTGACGGAAGTGTTAATCGTTAGCGAATTCTAATTTGTTTCATAGGAATTTTCAGGGTGGATTTCGCCTCCCGTTCCCTCTTCACAACAAAGATGAATGCACCGTAATGTTGGTCTTCATTGAACCAATTTAACCGGAACCACGCCGGTCTGGCCCCAGGCATTTCACGCACATTGATTGTGAGCAAAGGCTAGCCTCCTGGGCTATCGAATGACGGATTGCGGTCTGCGCAAAAGCTGCGCCCCCTCCTCCCTTATGGGCTGCGGGCACACTGCGTAAGGCCACACGGGCAGCGAGATCAACCAGGATAGGGCAGCCTCGTCTCCGGTCTCCGGACCCCGGCAACCGATCGCTCCAGCCTGCCACACGAGCGGGCAAAGGTGAAGTGTTGCCAAACGGACAAAATTGAAGCAAGGAGTGTTTTCCCAAATCATGCGGCCAAAGAAAGTGATTCTCTGCGTAGACGACAATGAACAGGAGCTTTCCGTACTCAAGTTCATGCTGGTAACTAACGGATACCGAGTAGTTTCGGCCTGCACGGGGCAGGAAGCGATTGGCATTTTCGCCGCTATGCAAGTGGACCTGGTGCTCGCTGACTTTGCCATGCCGCAGATGAATGGGGACCAGCTGGTGAGCCGCTTGAAGCAGATGGCCTCGCATATCCCCATGATTTTATTGGGAGATCCACAGAAAATGGGTGGAGAGATCTACGCCGCAGATGCGTTGCTGGCCAAGAAGAACTGCTCGGCACAGGAGTTGCTGGAGCGGATCAAGGTGATGAGCGCTCGCAAGCGTGGGCCGCGAAAGGGCACATTGCGCTTGCAACCTGTGGCGGAATATGCGGCGGCGTCCTGAGGAGGACCAGCAAAGAGTTGTTGCATGGGACGCCGGCCGCGGATCGCCGTTTGCCCGCCGAGGTAGTCTTTTCCAATTGAAGGATGAGCCTGAAGGGTCAGTTTGAGGCGGGCAGCACGGACGGCTCCTTTTCGGGATTCTTTCATATATGCTTCGTCGTCGTCGCGGCGGTGGGAATGTGGGAATCGGTTTTATCGATTTCCGCCCTTTCCATAAACCGTCATTTCCACGGTCCAATTGCACTGCGGCCCATGGTTCAGGCCGATCTTCTTATCTGCTCGAACATGGTGTTTTTGGCCAGTTGCATGCGTCGTGCGGCTTCGGTGTCGCTGATCGACGCGGCCCACGCGTTTCAGCGCCGCGATGGAGAATCCGGGGCGCAGGAACTGCTGCGGGCGGTCGAGCGCGAGCAGCATTTCCAGCGGCGTTCGCCACAGCTTGTAGAGGCGCCGTTTGCGGCCCTTGGCGTCGATCCGGACTTCGGCCTGGGCCGAGGGCCGGTGGTAGTGGACGTAGGGGTTGAGAAAGCCGGTATAGAACTGGTTGAGGGGCGCGGCCTGGGCCGGTGCGATGTGTCCCCAGCCGATGTGTTTGCGCACGATGGCCGCGTTTTTGGTCTCCACCAGGCCGTTGTCGCCGGAGCGGCGAGAGCGGCTTTTGGTCTGCTCGATGAGCAGTTTTTCAAGCAACTCGGCGACGGTTTTGTTGATGAACTCGCTTCCGTTGTCGGAGTGGAAGTTGAGGATGACAAAGGGGAACTGCTGGAGGATGTTTTCCAGCAGGGGCATCAGCCAGGCCTCGGAAATGCGGGGTGTGGCCAGCACCACCTCCCACTGCGTGAGCTCATCGACGGCGTTGATGTGGTAGATCCCTTTGCCCTCCGGGCCATCGCCCTGGTGCACGGTATCGATGCGCAGAAAGCCGGGCTGGCCGTTGGGAGCGGGCTTTTTGCGTTCGCCGATCTGGATCGCGGTGGGCCTGGTCTTCTCAAAGTGGCGCAAGCGCAGGCCATAGCGCGGGCTGTGGCGCAGGTTGTAGAGGTGGCCGTTGGACAGAGCTGCCAGCCGTTGGAACTCAGGCTTGCCGTAAATCTCGAACTCGCGCTTGAGAATATGCCGCGTGGCCGGGCCGCTGAGCCGCTCGTGCGCCTCATCGACTGCGGCCAGCAACTCGATGTCCGCCGGGGTATAGTGGCGCTGGTAACGAGGCCGCCCGGAGGGCTTGACGGCGACCCGCCCGATGCGAACATAGCTGCCAATCAACCGCGTGGACTGCGCCCGGCTGAGCCCAGTCATGCACTCGACGTAGGCCCGCAGAAGCCCTTTCGAACGCCGCCCCTGAAGCGGGTACTCGTGATGGCAGAGCAAGCGCTCTACCCAGCCGTAAATCTCCGTGCGGCCGCATCCTACAAACCGCACACTCTCTGAGGCAGCAAGAAATGCCTCAATCTCAACCAAACTCAACTTCTCTGCTCCAAGCACGCTGATCATCCATCCTCAGCTTGCCCGCTCAGACTCCTTCAGGCTCATCTTGCGTTGGAATCAACTCCCCCGCTCAGGCTCATCTTGCGTTGGACAAGAGTGAGGTTTGCAATTTCATTGGCGATTGGCTATGATTGAAGGATGTGCCTGGGGGAAATCCCCGAGCAGTCATAAGCACCACGGTTCTTGAGCCTGTTCGAGTGAACTGTCGCAGGACGCACAAGGCGTCGCAATTGCGGCCAGCACTTCCGGGTTCCCTGCAAAGCGGGGCTGGCAAGAGCGGTGGGAGACGAGGAACAAAAGTGGCAAGAAAAGTCAGCAAGAATATTGTGAAGGCGCGCGCAGCTGTGTCCAAGCCGGCGTATGCACTTGGCGAGGCCGTCGGGCTTCTCAAGCAGGTGAAGTACGCCAAGTTCGACGAGACTGTCGATCTGACCATGCGCCTGGGCGTGGATACGCGTCACGCGGACCAGATGGTGCGCGGAACGGTTGTGTTGCCGCACGGGCTGGGCAAAACCAAGATTGTTGCCGTAATCGCCACTGGCGATCGCCAAAAGGATGCCACTGCAGCTGGCGCCGATTTTGTGGGCGGCGAGGAGATGGTGGAGAAGATCCAGAAAGAAAACTGGACCGCCTTCGACGCGCTGATCGCTACGCCCGACATGATGAAGGTGGTTGGTCGTCTGGGCAAGGTGCTCGGTCCGAAGGGCCTGATGCCGAATCCCAAGACGGGGACCGTCACGCTGGATGTGGCAGCGGCAGTAAAAGAGATCAAGGCCGGCAAGGTGGAGTTTCGCGCCGACAAGACCAGCCTGGTGCATGTGCCAGTTGGCAAGCTGAGCTTTGATCCTCAGAAGCTGATTGACAACGCCACCACGGTGATCGGTGCGATTGTGCGCAGCAAGCCTTCGGCGGCGAAGGGCAAGTACATCAAGAGCGTCACGCTGAGCTCGACGATGGGCCCCGGCGTTCCGTTGGATTCTGCTGTTGCAGACGCGGCCGGCAAGCACTAAGAAGCAGGGAACAGGGAGTTAGGGACCAGCCGGTGCAGGCTGATGCGCACAGGCATGATCGTTTGAGGGAGCAGGGCAATGGCGATTTCGAGAGGCAAGAAAGCGGAGAAGGTCCAGTTGCTGGCATCAGAGCTGGAGACCTCGACGACGGCGATTATCGGCACATTTTCAAAGCTGACGGTGGCCAAGGACTTTGAGCTGCGCAAGGTCATCCGCGAGGCGGGTGGTAAGTATCGCGTGGTCAAGAACAAGCTGGCGGCCATCTCCGGCACCGGCACGCAGGTTGAGGCCGCTTTGAAGGGGCTCAAGGGCGTGAACTCGGTGGCGTTTACCGCGGGTGATCCGGTGGCTTTGGCCAAGGTGGTCGCCAAGTGGGCCGGGGAGAATGCGGCAGAGTTTCATTTCAAGCTGGGCATTGTTGACGGCAAGTTGCTGAGCGTCGACGAAGTGAAGGCGCTGGCGACGATGCCGGCGAAGGAAGAGCTGTACGCAAAGCTCCTGTTCCTGATCAACGCGCCGGCGCAGCGCCTGGTCACGGTGCTTAATGCGACGGGCCGCGACCTTGCCGTGGTGATTGGGCAGGGCGTGGAAAAGGGCAAGTTTGCCGGGGCGGCGTAAAAGCCGCTAGCTTTCAGCCTCCAACGTGTAGCTTTTCATGCGAAGTTGAGGTTGTTAGTCCCCTCGGGGAAGAGCTAGAGGATTTAGGCCAGGAGATAACGGCTGTTTTTAAAGGATTTGGTCGTAGAACGAGCGGGAAGTGCGCGGGTCTGGCGCATCGGGAACTTCCTGATCTGGGCTGACGGCCAGGGCAATTTGAGAGCAAAAAGCAAGTCAAACGATTTTTGAATGGAGAAGAAAATGGCGGATCAAGCGCAGTTGGTTGAGCAGATTGTAAGCCTGAGCCTGTTGGAAGCGGCGGCTCTGGTGAAGGTACTGGAAGAGCGGCTTGGTGTTTCGGCGGCAGCGGCGGCTCCGGTAGCAGTGGCAGCGGGCGGCGGCGCAGCAGCGCCGGCGGCTGAGGAGCAGACTGAGTTCCAGGTCATCCTGAAGGACTTTGGCGCAAACAAGATCAACACCATCAAGGCCGTACGCGAAGTTACCTCGTTGGGCCTGAAGGAAGCCAAGGACCTGGTCGATGGCGCTCCCAAAACCGTGAAAGAGGGCGNNTGAAGGAGAGCGCGACCAAGGACGAGGCGGAAGCGATCAAGAAGAAGTTCGACGGAATCGCGACAATCGAGATCAAGTAAGCCAAGATCTGGTCGGCAAGGACTTGCGCGCACGGCCGGGACGCGCTACGATACCTGTTGCGCGTCCTTTTCGGCCCATCCCCGTCTTTGGGGAAATGGAGCAGGGCTGTCGGCGCGTCTTTGGGATAGTGGAT
>PLKU01000255.1 GCA_003140705.1 Acidobacteriaceae bacterium | reverse complement strand
AATCCGCCGCCGTTGGTGCCCATTTCCTTGATGACTTCCTGCGAGGCTACGGGGCCCTGCGCGATCGTCTGCGTTTGGCCTTCCAGCGTATGCGCCGAGGTGTATGCGTGCAGGTTCTGCGGTACGCCCTGCGCAACCATCAGCAGAGCGCCGATGATGGAGGCCGGCAGCAGCACATAGAGCAGTGAGCGCGTCGTGTCCACCCAAAAGTTGCCGATGGTGCCCGAGCTGGTTCGCTTGATGGCGCGGATCAGGGCCACGGCTACCGCGATGCCCATCGCCGCTGAGAGGAAGTTGTGATACGCGAGGCCGGCCATCTGGGTGAGATAGCTCATCGTGGTCTCGGGCGTATACGACTGCCAGTTGGTGTTGGTGATAAAGCTGGCGGCTGTGTTCCAGGCTAGGTCCGGCCCTACGTTGGCGAGTCCCTGGGGGTTCCAAGGAAGCATGTGCTGCAGCCGCTCAAAGCCGTAGGTAACCACCAGGCTCACGGCGGAGATGCCGAGCACCGAATAAGCATACTCGCGCCAGTTCATCTCCTTGTCCGAGTTGATGCCGCACAGCCTGTAGATGAGCCGTTCGACAGGGCGGAGCACCGGGTCCAGCCAGGTACGTTCACCCTCCAGCACGCGAGCCAGATAGATGCCCACCGGACGAACGCTTGCAAGCAGGATTACAGAGAAGACAGCAAACTGAAACCAACCGTTGGCGGACATGTNNCAAGCCTTGACGTAGAGAAACGCCAGGCCGAAGAAAACTGCCGTGAACAGCAACATCGTTACATCTTGCATAGCAGGTCTCACTTTTTCATCTGGTGAACAGTATCCGGGGCTTTCACTTCCCAGGAGGTTGATCCCCGGCGCTGCCCCAAACCGAACGGGAGCCAGGGTATATGCCCCATGCAGAATCTTGCCTGTAAGGCCATCATGTCCGCATGTCTCATCTCCACCAATGTCTTGAAGATGACTTTTGGCCCTGCGTATTGGCTCTTCTTTGACGGTTCAAAGCGCGCTGAGTGCCGATCAACACATAGATCATGAATGCAACGCCAAGGGCACAAAACGCGCTTAATACGACCAGTGCAACCACGGCGCACCTTCCAGACAGGCTGTCTAGCACCAGCCTGCACAATAGAAAGGTTATGGCTCCATCTCTAATAAAGTCCTGAAAAGTTCCTAAGTTCTTCCTAAATGTCTGGGCTGTAATCGATAGTGTCAGGTGACCGTTCAGCACGGTTCACAACGGCTCTTTGTGCGGATGAAGATGCAAGAGCTAAGTCTTGTCGGAGGACAACTGAAACCTGTAGCCGAACCACGGCTCTGTAATGATGTAACGGGGCTTGGATGGATCAGGCTCGATCTTCTTACGAAGTTGGTTAACTAGAACGTGTAGATATTCGACCTCGCCCCCGTAGTCCGGGCCCCATATGGTCTGAAGAATCTTCGCATGGGGAATCGAGACATTCGGATTCGCGATCAGATAGTTGAGAACCTCGAACTGCTTTGGAGTCAGGCGCACGTCACGGCCGTGAATCGATACGTGATGACTATCCAGATCCAATTGGACGTCACCGAATGTCATGAAACTCGCTCCTTGGCGCGGCGATAGGGGGGAACGGCGCAGGTTTGCGCGAAGACGCGCGAGGAGTTCGGGCATACTAAACGGCTTTGTGATGTAGTCATCCGCGCCTGCGTCCAGAGCTTCGATCTTGTCCAGTTCGGTCTTTCGGACCGTGAGCATGATGATCCCAATGTCTGAATGCTCCCGAATCGAACGGCAGGCTTCGACTCCGCCCATTCCCGGCATATTCCGGTCCAAGATGACCAGGTCATAGCGCTCGGCGCGCAGCTGCTGAAGCGCTGCTTCGCCACTTCGGACATCTCCTATGATGTACCCCTGCTTGGTTAACGCAGCCTTCATTACTCGCCGAAGCTGCGGATCATCATCGACAACGAGAATCTTTGTCGTTTTCATGACAACCTGACCTCATGAAACGCCGGTAATGTTAAAGAGAATTGGGCGCCGCCTTCCGGAGTGTTCTGCACCCGCAACTTTCCATGATGCGCGCGTACGATGTCGCGCGCAATGCTCAGGCCCATTCCTGTCCCGGCCACCGATTCCTGCGTCTGCTTTCCACGATAAAAACGCTCGAAAACCGCCTCAAGCTCGTCTGGAGGGATACCCGAACCGTGATCACGAACGCATATTGTGATCGTGTCCTCAATTTGGCTCGCCGAAATTGCGATCGTCGTCTCGGGAGGGGAATACTTGACTGCATTGCCCAGCAATTGCCGCAGCGCGAGGCCGATCATATCTGGATCTGCATCGACGGGTGAAATGTCTTCTTGAATCTGAACCTTCAGCGGGCGACCGTCCAACAGCGTCTTCATGCGATGAAGAGAAGTGCTAATGAGGTCTGGAACAGGAAGTCTGCTGCGTCGAATGTTTGGTTTACCGGGCTCGATCCGGGCCATATCCGTGGATTCGTTGATCATTTCGCCCAACCTGTCCGTTTCTTCTTCCACAACGGCAAGAAACTCGTCTTCCTCAGGGTCATGACTGTATTCGGAACGTACGGTAGTTATGGAACTCTTGATGGAAGTGAGAGGGGTGAGAAAGTCGTGCGCGAGCGCATCGAGAAGAACACTGCGAAGCCGCTCATTTCGGCGTGCCACTTCCATTCTTCCAAGAGCGATCTGTTGGGCCGCATGCTCAATTGCAATTGCAACCAGATTTGCAATCGCCCGCACAGCAGGTTCAGATAAGGAAGGACCAATTGCGCCGAGACTGCCCAACATTCTCCCCCCAAGCGCGACCGGGACAACTATTACTTCGACTCCGGCGGGAGTAGACGTTTTTCGAGAAACGAACCATGCCGCTTCCCCAATGGCTACGGAGCGCAACATATCTTGCTCGATCCGGTGATCCTCAACTCCCCCGAAATGAATCTCTCCAGTCAACTTGGCGCAAAAGGCAACTGCAAAAAAGCCCGACTGAGACCTGACGCTGGCCGCTACCTGGGGCCCAATCTCGCTTGTGTTATCGATCAGCATCAGCGACAGACTGAGCTGATAGAGACGTTCTACCTCGATTCTGCGAGCCTGAGCTTCTGCTGCACGCTTCCGCACACTCGCCGAAAGTTGGCTCGCGGTAATTGCTGTCACCATAAAGACAAAAAGCGCCACCCAGTTTTGCGGATCTGCAATGGTGAGAGACAGAATCGGCGGAAGAAAGTAATAGTTGAGGCAAAGCATAGCTGCCACAGACGTCACAAACGATTCCGTCAAGCCCCAGCGGGCAGCGACAACGAGCACAGCGAGTACATAGGCAAAGCCTGCAATCAGGGCATTGACGTTCAAAACAGAGAAGGCAATCCAGGTGATTGCCGAGACGAGCACAAGGCAGGCTAGGACACGCAGCATGTGAATGCCAACCCGCTGCACGAATATGGACTTCAAGAGGTTCATGTGGTGCGACGCTTCGAAGATAATTGTAACTCCGAGACACCCGGTGGTCCGCCTATAGAAGGGCTCTTTACTTGGTTCTTTCCGTGAGCCTGTTTCTGGTCGTGAGAAAGATTCCCAAGCGCATCTGGAGACGAAGCGAATACCTGGCGCTCGGAGTCGCCTGCCTCATCCTTTTGTTTCGATTCGGCAGTTTATATGGCCGCGAAAGAATTCTTAT
>PLKU01000008.1:211-5403 GCA_003140705.1 Acidobacteriaceae bacterium | reverse complement strand
GGTGGACCCGGTGGTCGTATTCCCCCGCCGGTTTGCCTGCTGCGACGGCCGGCGCGGCGGCGCGGCGCGCAGCGCGTAGGCACCACCGGCCACCCCGACGAGGACCACGCAGACGGCGCCGGCAAGCTGGCGGCGATGGCGCCGCCGGATGGCTCTGCGCCGGGCCACCCTCGACCCGGCGGCGGCACCTGGCGCTACATCAGTGCGGGCAGTCGCACGCGGACCTCGTCGCGACATGGGGCAATCGTACGGGACGAGGCCGCAATTCTGAGGGAATTCGCCACCAAGTGAGGATCACCGGTGACTTGTCACCCGACCGTTCGTCCACATTTCGATGGAAAGACCCCTCCTGGCACGCATCGTCGTGGTCTTCGCGGACGGTAGACGCCAGGTGACGCCCCTCGCCGGTGACGGCGCGCCGGACATGGCTGTGATCGACGCGCTGGCCCGCAGACGGCTGGCCGCGCAGCGTATCGGCGCCCGCATGTGCCTGCGTGATGTGTCGCCGGCGCTGGCCGAATTGCTCGAGTTGGCCGGGCTAGGCCGAGAGATGAGCGGGGAGCCCGAAGGTTGGGAAGAGCCTCTCGGTGTCGAGGAAGGAATGGATGCCGGAGATGAGACCCCCTGAGATCTCCATGACATGGAGGGCCCAGGGCGAGTAGCCACCCGCAGGGTCGGGCTTGTACTGGGCGAAAGCCGGGCTGCCGCAGGCCGACGTCTCCACCAGGCGCGAACCCCGGCACGGGCTTCCCGGACCGAGCATGAACTGCCCGATGTCGCCAGCCCCTCGTATCCACATGGCAAAGGGCGGCATCGACTGGACGGCGTCGTCACGTAGCAGGCGGGTCAGCTCGTCTATGTCGTAACGCTCGAACGCGTCCACGTAGCGGGCCAGCAGCTCGCGCTGGTCGGCGTCGATCGCGCGGGCCGCGGTGCTTCCGTCGATCGTGGCCATAGTGGCGCGGGCGCGCTGCAGGGCACTGTTGACGGCCGGCACGCTGGTGTCGAGGAGCTCCGCGACCTCGGCGGCCTGCCAGCGCAAGACCTCGCACAAGATGAGGACGGCGCGCTGGCGCGCCGGCAGGTGCTGGAGGGCGGCCACGAAGGCCAGACGGATGCTCTCGCGCACCGCGGCCTGCTCGGCCGGGTCGAGATCTTCAGGCACCACCCGGGCGTCCGCGATCGGCGAGACCCAGGAGTTCTCAGGCAGCTGAGGGGCCAGCGACGACTCCACCGGCGGGCGCGAGGGCCCCATCTCCATGGGGCGCGCCCGGCGCTTGCTGCCCCGGAGCTGATCGAGACAGATGTTGGTGGCGATGCGGTAGAGCCATGCGCGAAAGGATCCACGCTCATCGGAGCTGCCGGCCTCAAAACTCGAGAAAGCGCGCCAGGCGCGCAGATAGGTCTCCTGCACTGCGTCCTCGGCTTCGTGCAGGGAGCCCAGCATGCGGTAGCAGTGCAATTTGATTTCCCGGCTGAACGGTTCTGCGAGCCGTTCGAAGGCAACGGTTGCATGCTCTTGGTTGGCATGCTTTGGGGCTGGCTCCTGCTGGGGTGGTTGCGTCGTGGCCATTCCGATTAATATGAGACCTTCGTTGATCTTTTTCAAGAACTTTCTTATCGCGGCACGGCTTCCAGGCCCTTGCCGGACACGATGAACACATCTCCCAAAGAGCGATCCGGGTACGCGACCAACTCGATGACCGCCGTGGCAACGATGCATGCGGTTGGCGGTGCGGCCATCCCTCGAACGAAATCATCCACGGAGATCCCAAGGTAGCGAGAGTACCCGGTGATGGCAAGTTTCCCGAGATCGGTGTCAGGAACGATGCACGGCGCAATTGCCATGAAGCGCAGTCCGAGGCCGAGGCGATCTGACTCTTTCTGGCTGTAGTTGGCGATGAAGATCTGGGTGCGTTTGGCTCCGGCATAACCACCGGAGAGCGGCGAGCCTGCCAGAGCGGCACCGCTTGATAGGAGCACCACCGAGGCGCCAGCAGGGAGAGGACGCGAAAGCGCAGCCTTGCAGAAGTTGAATGCAATTTTGACGTCGTTCTCCCAGTTCGCGGAGAATTGCTTCCAGCTTTGCTCGTGGATCGGGGCGCCTGGCGGAAAGACTCCGCCACCAAGGATGAGGATGTCGGGCGTGAGGACGTCGAATACTTTCGAAGGCGCATTTTCGTCCGTTGCATCGAGCGCGAGAGTTTCGACTCCGGGGACCTCTTGTGCTAATTGCTGGAGCGGCGCTACTTGTCGAGCCACCGCGAAGACCTGCGCCCCGTTGCGAATGCCCGCCTCGACGATGCGGCGGCCTATGCCGCGGCTGCCGCCGATCACGACCATTTTCTTGCCGGCCAACGAAAACATCTTGTCCTCCATTTGCCCGGGTAGCTCCGCGTGCCTAGCCAAGCTCGCAAACCATTCGCTGTTCGCGCGAAGGTTATGGGTTTTCCGGATGGGTTACGATTCGCTTTTGCACGAGCAGCAGTGTCCGGAAGAGACTTTGGGTTCCTCGGCACTGCTGAATCGACGCCACGGAAAAGCCTTCCGGGTAGCGATCACGCCGACGTACCAACTCCATCGAGAATCTAAATCCTTACTCGTCACGGACTTCTGGTACGAAGTCGCGGCAGTGGTCGGCGCAGTTCAGCGCCTGACAGTTCCCAGATCGTCCGAATAGCCAGCCTTCAGCCGAGACCACTGGACGATGGGACGTCCATCGGTACGGTACGGGTGCTCGCCTTTTGGCCGCTGTGGCCAGCCTGCAGGCGAGTCCTCCCACCTCTCCTGCCGCCCGTAGACGGTCAAGTCGAGCAACCGGTAGCTGTTATCCATCGCCTCGACGCCGCGTCTCGTCGTCCAGTAAGTCTCGAAGACCTTGGAGCCGTGTCGCAGGTAGCAAACGATGTGCATCATGCCGATTCGGCGTCCAACCAGGAGGGTCTCGAGAGAGTCCGGGGGAGCAGAATACCAGGGCATCTGCCAGCCCATAAAGTCGCGGTACCGGGCGCTCTCTTCGTAAGGGCCCTGGCAGAACGTGGCGTAGGTGACGTCGCGAGAATGAATGAAGGACAGCTCGCGGACCTGCGATGTATAGAACGTGCACCCCTCGCACTGCTCCGGCGCCGGGTGGCCTGTGTGCCACATGAAGTAGTAGGCGAACAGCATCCGGCGTCCCTCAAACGCGTCCAATAGTGTCACCGGGCCACCTTCGCCAATAAGCGCTGTGGCGCCATCCACCTCGACCATAGGGAGCCGCCTGCGGGCAGCCGCAATGGCGTCACCTTCTCTTGAGTGAGCCTTCTCTCGAACCCGCAAGGCGTCCAGCTCGGCCTGGAAGGTGCTCCGATCAACAATATTGGGTGCTCCAACTTTATCTGTCACGTTGTTATTCATCGTCTTCTCCTTTGCTGCACAGGCTTTGGTTGGAGCTGTGGCGCTCACGGGCAGGTGCATCCTTTCGCCTCTGCTTCGCGCCTTCGAATGGCGGCTCCTTCAGGGTCGGTTAAGATATCGACCCACAGCGGGTGCGGTGCGATCTCGGCCTCGTAGTTGTCGTGCCAGTTCCNNACCACTTGTACGGCGGGGTCTGCGGGTAGCCCTCTGGCGAGTCCTCCCAAGTCTCCTGACGGCCGAGCGGGGTCATGTCGAGGTAGCTCCAAGTGGTCCCCATTGCCTCGTCGCCGCGGTTGTTGATGAAGTATGTGCGGAACACCTTGTCGCCGTCGCGGANNTGTCGGTGATGGTGTACCAGGGAATCTCCCAGCCCATCCGCGCTTTCAGACGCTCGATGCCCGCCTGCGGCGCGCGTGAGGCGTAGGCGAGCGTGGTGTCGCGGGCGTTCAGATGGGCCAGGTTGGCCACCTGATCTGCGCCCAGGGAGCAGCCACGGCAAGCGTGCTCGGGCCAACCGAACACCCCGGGCTCGAAGAAGGCGCGATAGACGATCAACTGCCGGCGTCCCTCGAACAAATCGAGCAGGCTTACCTTGCCCTTCGGTCCGTCGAACTCGTACTTCCCCTCCACCGCCAGCCACGGCATCCGCCGGCGTTCGGCGGCCAGCGCGTCACGGGAGCGGGTGAAGGCCTTTTCCTTCACGAGGAGCCGCTGGCGCGCATCCTCCCATTCCTGCTGCGACACGATCGGGGGTGTGTTCATCGCGAGATTTCCTTTCGCATGTTCCTTGTCACTCTCTTTGCTTGTTACCATTTTATTTCTCCTTTGTTTTCTGAAACAGACCGAGACGATCCGCTCTGAAAAACTTTCTTAACTTGCCGATGCACACCGCCAGAATTCCTCCCGTGGNNGCGATGCATACTGGGCACATATGCCCCTCCCTCTTTGTCACGGCTCCATTCGGGAGCTCTTCTCTCAGAAGCATTCTGGTGCGTTTCCGGACCGCTCCGTTTCTCAACCCGGCAGGCGAAAGCCGCACGGCTTGAAAAGCTCCCGCCACAAAGCGAGCCACTCTTCGCGCGTTCCGGTCTCGTGTTTCGTCACGGCGTGTGCCATCATCGCCCTTGTCTCCTACGATTGGGCGTCCATTCATTTTCCGTTTGATGCTCGATAACAAGTTTCGCCAAATCGCTCTATACCTTTTCCGCACTTTCTCTCGGGTTTGGGGATCCCTTGCCAGTCGCGATCAGGCTCTTCAAACTGCCGCGGATGTATGTGCCCCAGGCGTCGGAGCACACGCTGTAGCACTCGTAGGCACGGACCAGGCCTTCGTGCGTGAAGTGGATCACGGTCTCGTCGCCCTCTTTCGCGATGTCAAAGACAACCTTGGTGCCCTTCCACTCGGTCTTGTCCTCGGTGAAGTTGAAGTAGTTTTCAGTGACGAGCCAGGCGACTCGCTTGTCGGGCACGAGCTCCACGAGCTTCATGGTGCATGTGTGGACGTTCTGGTAGTGGTACCTGAACTCGTCGCCGATCTTGGCAGTGCTGCCGACGATCTCTTCGGACCACCATCCGCGCACGTTCCGGATGGCCTCGAATGCTTCTTTCGGCGATTGGTCGACTGAAATAGTTGCCGTGTAGTTTTGATTTGACATGGTCCCTCCTCGGTTTTGAAGATTCGGTTGAATGAATGCCTTACGCCGGCGCATGCACGCGTGAGTAGCCCCTTTGCGGTCTTATGCGAATGCGTCACGCTGATTCTTGCCCGTTGTGATCAGATTGCGCAGATTGCCGTC
>PLKU01000008.1:0-176 GCA_003140705.1 Acidobacteriaceae bacterium | reverse complement strand
TTGACAAAGGTCAGTTCGGCGTCCGTAACATGCCACACAACCTGCTTGCCGGGAACGAATTCCGTCACTTGTTGTGTGGACTTGTGCATATTCTTGTAGCGGTATGTGAACTCAGCGCCAAGCTTGCCGGTATCGCCGTTCACTTCTCCTGACCACCAGCCGCGAACGTTGTTGAC
>PLKU01000564.1 GCA_003140705.1 Acidobacteriaceae bacterium | reverse complement strand
TCTGCCGGGGGATATTTACTTGATGGCGCCTCCCCCCTGGCGGGGCTGCCGTCCGGCAGGGTCGAGACTAGAGTCGTCACGGGTTGGCAGGATGCTGAAGCACCTATACAGGTATCCCTCAGATAGCTACACGCGGAGATCGGGCAGATCGCCTGCGCCTGAGCAAAGTTAAGAATGTTAGTAGCGATTGAATCAAATGCCACATAGCGTGCGTCTGCGCTGATAGTTGAATAGAGACTGTGATTGTCGACTGGAGATCCGTCATAGGTCACAGATATCGCTATCGTCGATGGCGTACATCCGGCAGGAGCGCCAATACATGTATCTCTCTCGTAAATGTGCCGCTGTATTTTTAGAGGCTCGTTGAACTGAATACCGGATGTGGGCACAGGATGGTTTTTTCAGCGCGCAAGGTCAGGATGCCGGCGGCATCTATCCGGCAATTGCATCCATTCGCATGGGACGCGTAGACTCTGGGTGACAAATCGTCGGACCTGGCGCCCGCTCCCGAAGACCCCTTAAGTGGTGTATAGGGAAGTGTCCTGGGGGCTAAGCGAAAGCATTCGGCCTTCCATCCCCCAGCGGCAGAAAAGGCGGGTCCAGAAAAGGGGCGGTACATTGCGACGGCTGATTCTCCTCGTGGTTTTGACAGCCTTGGCGTATCCCGCAGGGGCGGCAACGCGGGTCACAGTGACGCAACTGGATTAGGCGTTGACCGCGGCCGTCACCGCTTTGCTGCGACGACCCAGATTCTGACCGATACGCCAGTCACGCAGGTTGAGAGTCCCGCGGACGCACCTTCGGAACCGAGATAACACTCCTCTCTGATTTCAAAGTAAGGAGATTGCAGGTGAAAATGCGCGTACGGATGTGTCCGGCTCTTGTCCTCTGTTGCTTGGCTTTGATATCGGGGATGCATTCGCTCGCCCAGCAAGCAAGCGGGTCGCAGCCCGCTGGACCCGTAATCGAACTGAACGTCGATAAGATATTGGTTCCGGTTGTAGTCCGCGACAAGCAGGGCCGGGCGGTGGACGGCCTGAAGGTTGAGGACTTTCAGGTCTTCGACAACGACAAGCCGCATCCTATTTCCGCACTCACAGTGGAAAAGCGCGGGGTGGTGGAAAGCCGGACGGAGAGCAATTCTGGTAGCTCCGGGCAGCAGGCGATCGCACCCAATGAAACGCCGCAACAGCCCGCGTCGCCGCGTTTCATCGTGTTCCTCTTCGACGACCTGCACTTAAGCAATGAAGATCTGACCCACGTCCGGAATGCCGCCGCGGCTATGCTCGACTCGGCATTGGCTCCCTCGGATCTGGCCGCCGTGGTCTCAACTTCCGGAATACCCAATAGCGGCTTCACGCGTGATCACTCCAAGCTGCGGGACGCGATCATGAAGCTGCGAACTCGAACTCTGTACCGGAATGACGTCGCAGGAATGACAAGCATCGGGTTGGAGCCTAACCCCGGCATCAATAAGCTGCCCGACAGAAGCAATGCCATCACTCCCGCCCAGGTGGTTGCCGAGCAGGATCGTCGCGTAACCTTTGCTTCCATCGCCGAGTTTGTTCGCAGAATGTCTTCCCTTCCAGGACAGCGCGAGTTGATTCTGGTTTCACCCGGCTTCGCTCTTCCTCTGGATGACCCGCAGGCGAGAGACGCGGAATCACGGGTCATGAACCTTGCTGCAGAGTCCAATGTCACCATCAGCGCTCTCAATGCGCGCGGGGTGTTTGTTTCCGGCCCTAGTCCATCTCCTGCCGAGGAAAATGTCCTGGCGGAACTCGCATATGGCGCCGGAGGCGAGTACTTTCACGGCAGCAACGATTTCGACGCGGGATTCAAGGCCCTCACGGAGGCGCCGGAGATCGTTTACCTGCTCGAACTCTCAACCGGCGGCGTGAAACCCGACGGGATTTATCATCGCTTGAAAGTCAAAGTAGATCGCGGCGGCGTGCAGTTAGAGGCGCGCCGCGGATACTCTATGCCCAAGCCGGAGAAAACAACGAAATAGAAGATCGGTCTGGAGAGTGGACAGCAGCCCAGGAAGGGCCGTTACGGTACAAGGTGATCCCGGATGAATCTGAATCGTTGGTTGCGCGCAATTCTTGCCCTCTGTTGCTTGGTCTCCATGCCGAAGATGGATTCGCTCGCCCAGCAAGCAAGTGGATCGCAGCACGCTGGACCCGTAATCGAACTGAACGTCGACAAAGTATTGGTTCCGGTTGTAGTCCGCGACAAGCAGGGCCGCGCGGTGGACGGCCTGACGGTAGAGGACTTCCAGGTCTTCGACAACGACAAGCCGCACGTCATCGCTGCGTTCTCCGTCGAGCAACGCGGCGGCGCGAAAGCAGCTACTCCGGCTGTATCGGCCGCACAGCCAGGCGAACCTGCCGCAAGCCCCGCGCAGGCCTCTGCCCTGCCCAGCCGCATCCTCGTCTTCCTCTTCGACGACATGCACCTGACCATGGAAGACCTGGCCTACTCCAAGAAGGCCGCTGCTGCAGCGCTTGACAGCGCTCTGGCCGGCAACAGCATGGCCGCGGTGGTGACCATCTCCGGCAAAACCAACAGCGGCATCACGCGCGACCGCTCCGTTCTGCTCAATGCCATTGCGGGCATCCAACCGCGGAGCCTTTTCCACTCCGACGCGGCTGAGTGTCCGAAGATCAGCTACTACCAGGCCGACCTGATCGAGAACAAGCATGACAGCACGGCTCTTGGAGATGCGCTAAGGCAGGTTTTCGATTGCAGCCCCGGACTGGATATGAAGTACGACTACAACGTGGCGCAGAACACGGCGGAATCGTCAGCCCGTCGAGTGCTCAATTTGGGCAACCAGGATGTTCGCTCCACTTGCGCCACGATCGCGGAGTTTGTGCGTAGGATGGCGCCGATGCCCGGCCAACGCACTCTGATTCTTGTCTCGCCCGGCTTCCTTTCAGTCGCACCGGAGGCAATGACCGCCGAGCAGCAGATCGTTGAACTCGCCGCACAGTCGAACGTGGTCATCAGTGCCCTGGACGCACGCGGCTTGTACACCACGGAGCTCAACGCAAGTGACAAGAGCCCTACCTTCAGCACCATTAACGGCAGCGGTGGAAGCATGCAGGAACAGTCCGACTACCATCGCTCGTCCATGAAGCTGGCCGAAGCCCCCATGGCGGAGCTGGCAGACGGGACCGGCGGCACGTTCTTTCATAACAGCAACGATCTCGACGGCGGATTCAAGAGCCTGACGGACGCGCCGGAGGTTATCTATCTTCTCGAGTTATCGATCGATGGCGTAAAGCCCGACGGTTCCTACCATCATTTGAAAGTTAAGGTCACTCCCGACGGCCTGGAGGTTCAGGCGCGCCGCGGCTACTTCCTGCCCAAACCGGGCAAGAACAAGAACTGAGACCTCAACTCTGGAAACAATGAAGGAAGAGCCATTATTCCGGCTTCGTATTTCCTTCCGTGGGTTTCTGCGGTCCTGGTTCTGCCGCATCCGCACCGTTGATAATCCGTGTTGTTCCCGCAAAGCGGTGATAGTTGCTGAACACGGTCGCATTCAGCCACGCGGATGCCGCACTTCCTGTGCTGGCGTCAGCACTCAGCATTGTCCTGGAGAGAGCCACGCTGTGCACCGGGCAGATGAAACTGGCGTCGCGAATCTCCACCGCTCCATACTCGACCAGCATCTCGGCCCACTGAAAATCGGAGCTGTCTTTGGAGTTTGCCTCGATGGTAATGCGCAGAATCGCACCCGTCGCCGGGTCCACCCAAAGTGAGCCTTGATAGGCGCGGATTGCGTGCATCACAGATGTCCGGGAGGAATCGTCGTTCGGCCTTGCGCTCATGCTCGAAGCCCTGTCGCCGGACGAGCGCGATGCAAAGCCCTCGACACTCGCCTGCCGCTGTAAAGCGCTGACCACCTCAAAATGCGAGGCGGACTTTGGCACCGAATAATGAAATGCCGCGCAACGCACCCCGCCAATGTCTTCCCAATGGCTCCAGTTCACTTTGCCGTTGACGCTGTCGGCCAGGATCATGCCCAGCACCGACCCGAATTCGCCCCAGGAGATCAGACCACCCTGGTCTTGCGAGGGATCCGATCCCTTGCCGCCGGAAGCATTCCCCCGTTCGCCAGATACGGAGATCTCTCTGCTCGACGTTCCCACAAGGTGCAGCCCGGCGCGAGTCGGCCAGGCGCCTTTCTTCACCTCCTGCGGGCTGTCATCGTAACGGATGGTCGTCCGCGTGGCCAGAAAGTTGGGCAGGTGCGGCAGCGTCTCCGCCACGAACGTGCCCGCTGCGTTGAAAATCTTGAGTTGAGCATCTTCGCCAGGAGGGGGTGCGGCCGGCAGCTCGCTCGCCGGCAAATCCAGAAAGGCCGACTGGCTCGCCAGCAGCTCCAGCGCCACCGCTACTTGCGGGCTTAACTGCACCTGCGCACTCAGACGGTCGAGCGTGGCCTCGCTCAACCGCTCGGTCAGCTCCATTCCACCAAACTGGCGCACAATCTCCGCATCCGGCTTGTGCGCCGTGCAGTCCGCGATCACAGCCTGCACCAGTTCCGCAACGGTCACGCGCCTTGCCGCCCCAGCGTTCAGCGCCACGACCGCCATGACCCCGAGAAGAATCCACCGCCGCATACAGCCGCCTTTTCCCTGCCCGACGCGCGACGCAATTATTATCCCAACAAATCCACTTCCTTGCCACAAGTTCTCCTTGAAGTGTTCCCTCGCCTTGAGCCATGGGACCCGCTCAACGGCTCATTCGCTGCGCAGCAGTTGTGCAGGGTTGGTTCGTGCGGCACACCAGGCCGGCACCAGCGAAGCGCAAAGGGTTACTCCAAAGAGCAGAAAAACTGCAGACACAATCAAGATACTGTCGGTCTGGGTCACCTTCCAGAACCACTCGCGAAACAGCGAGGACAGGATGAAAGCCATGTGCAGGCCCGCGACCAGACCACCGCCGCAAAGACGCAGGCCAGCCTTCTAGCCTGCGATCGCGACGGCAATGCAGTGAACCGGGTGGACGTAACGCAGGGGATGGCCCTGACGCCGGAGATCTTCGCCGCGATCCAGAAATCGGGCGTGCCGGTGCATTTTGAGCTTGACCTGCCCAGTTCCGCGGCCTATCTCGAGACCGGTGTCTACGATTGGAGTTCAGGCAAGGCGGGAACCCTCGAGGTTCCGGTCAGCAGCGCCAAGTTCGTGTCGGCCGCAACACAGTGATCGCCAGCCAGAGCGAGCTGGCGAGGCCGCCAGGTCGGCCCATCCGCGCAAACGGGTAGACGCTTATTGGGCTGGTTGCCCTTGGATGACCTTCCATCCGGATTGGGAGGTCAAATGTTGAAAACTGGGCTTTTCGCAAACTGAGTCTGCCTGGAAGCGGCGGCGTTCTGGTTTGCACACCAAATTGTGCATTAGTCTAAATGCGATTGAACCACAGCTTCCACCAAATAGCGGTTTGGATACTTCGCCGATTGTCGCTGGTTAATCGCAAATCTGAATTGGTGTAATTTCCCCTTACCCACCCTCGCCGTCTTGCCACTCAGCACACGGTTGTAAGCAGTCAATGTGCACAATACGATTGTGACCGTACGGGGCATACGCTGTTATATGCGGGATCTGAACCCGCAGACCCTGGCCCATCAGGATCGCCAGAGTGCCGGATTTACCCCCGGCTAGGCTTGTGCTCGCCATGACGAGACGGCTACCAACTTCCATACATCAATTCTGTCTTCCAATTCAATTCTTGCCGTCGAATCTCCGGAAGCTCGCTCTTAATCGCCATCTTGTCGATAGCTGCTACCAGGTGCCTTACCGAGGTGCTCTTACGCATGCGCCGAACTGGGCCGCTCATACCGGCCGTTCGCATCCTGATTCCGGCGGATCAAGCCGCCGCTATAGCCAGGCTCGTCTAGACAAATCACCCCTTAATGCGTACTAGGTATGTAACCACAAATGTGCTAACCTTGATCTGGAGAATGAAGATGCCGGCTCCCAAAAACAAACTGATTCGGACCACGCAAAAAGAAACGGGCACAGAGTATCGCGGCAAGCAGGCGCGGACGGGAAATTCCTTCGGCTTTCGCTTTGACCGCGCTCTGTTCAAGAGCCATCCCGAATTTGCGGGAGAGGTTAAGGCCCAGGTGATCGCGCCGGGACGAATGCTGGTCTCGGTTGCCCATCCATTAACGAAACGCACAGATCCCGTCATGGCATCGTTCCTTGCTTTTCTGGCAAGCGATATTGCTAAGGCGCCTCAAACGATCAAGCCTTTGGAACGCGATCTCGCCAGCCGTATAGATCGTCTGGTGGAAGGAGTTGCTGCCGCGCACGACGAATCCCTGGGAGAGGAAAGTTTTCTCTGATGCAGGCCAACGGTTGGACGCTCTATTTCCATTCACTCTTCCGGCAGCAGTTGGAAGATCTCACGGCCAGGGTAGAATCGCTTGAAGCGAAAGATCCCAACGGATACAAAGAGCAGCCAGCGACCAAGCTCTTGGCTACGATCAACCGCTATATAAGGGAAATCATCCCCCGCGATCCGAACGCGCCCGAGTTTCGTCAGGGAAATACACTCGGCGAGGATAACCGCCACTGGTTTCGCGCCAAGTTCCACGAACGGTATCGGCTCTTCTATCGCTTTTCGAGTAAAGAGAAAGTTATCGTCTACGCGTGGGTCAATGATGAGGGCATTTTGCGTAAAGCCGGATCGAAAACCGATCCCTATATGGTGTTCCGCACAATGCTCAAGTCTGGAAATCCTCCGGGCACAATGGCCGAACTGCTGGCCGTTTCAGCGAGGGCGGAAACAATCCGTCCTACGCGGCAGGCAACTTCCAGGCTTCCGAAAAAGCCTAAGCGGTGACATACTCCTGGTCTAAAAGACCGGAGCTTTAGGTAGCATAGCTACCTACCCAGAGGCTTCGCCTCATCCAGCAACGGCGGTGGACTGCCGATCCTGAAGCTTTTGGCTTCCGGAGTAGGTTCCCCATCTCCGGTATTTCCTGGTCCTGATTGCTGAGAAGACTGAGCTTGACGGATCCCAGGAGCTTCTGCGGTCGGCAGGGCTTGGATCGTGGCCAGCCTACGCCTCCCCCGATCACTCTCGGAGCCCCCTATGTGAACGCCTCTGAAAAAATGAGATTCATGGGCTACGCCCGATTAACCGGCTACTGGGACATTGGCCTGTCAAATGTTGAAAATTGGGCATTCCATGAACTGAGGTTCATTGGGCAGGCGCCGAGAACTGGCCAACTCCTGATTCCGGTTGTAGGGCCGGAGCCTCGCCTTGTTCACCTTAGTCAATTGGCTCAATGCCAGAGGATCAGGTGGCCTCATTTCGTCTGTACTTGGTGGCTTGATTGCGTTGTAATGACTGGCTTCATANNGCCTCCGATTATTGGCCAATACGGTGGCGGATTTCGGGAACGAGGGGATCTTCCGACGACTGCGCGCGGATGCTGAGATAGGTTCTATAAAAGTCCGCGAACCCCTCGCTCTTCATCCCTTCGCGTACGCGACCCTGATAGTAATAGACGGGCGGAAAATAGGCATAAGTCGGCACGTTGTCCATGAACAGCTCGATCGCTTCGCCCCGACGCTTCGCGCATTGATCAAACTCTGAGTCAGCCTCCGTGAACGCTCCCGCTTCCAGGTAAGCGCGACCAAGTTCGAAGCGGCCGATCCAGGTGTCCAGAAGGTCAACTGCGTCTGTGATCTGCTTAACTCCTTCTTTGGAGTCCTTCCGCTTCAGTGCAATCAGACCCTCGATGATTTTGCCGTAAGCCTGCGGCTCGCTTGTCAGTTCCGAAGAGAGGCTCGTCGCAAGCTTTTGCGCCTTGGCGAAGTCTCCTGCATCGACATAGGTGGTCGCTGCCAGGAACCTAATCTCGACAGACTGGCTGTTCGCCAACGCCTTGCCAATGTCAGAGAGCGCTGCCGCCTGGTGGCCTTCTATTTCCTCAATGTTGCCAAGCGCCGCATATTTTCTGGCAGCGTTGTCGGCCATCTTGGCTGACTCATCGGCAGTGGCTCCTTGTGCGAGAATGCGCGCTGCCTCTCCATACTTCCCTTGGTAGGCATCAAGATCAGCCAGTCCAGTGGCTGCGGTAGATACGCCCAGCGAACCAAACCTTTCAAGCTGGTGGTACGATTCGGCCGCTTTCTCAATCTCCCCCTGCCCAAGCTGCGCTTCGGCGAGCTCCAGGAATCCCTGCGCGGCCGATGGGCTGATCTCGAGCGCGATACGCGCCTCTCTTTCGCTCGTTGCGAAATCTCCGGCAACGGAACTGATGAATGCCAGGTTCAGCCGCTGCCCGACGCCCTTGGGGACAATCTCAACTGCGTGTTGTGCCGCTTCCAGTGCCTTCGGTGCATTGCGCAAATGAATATAGCATGAGGCAAGGTTGTTCTGACCGACGCGATCGGCGGGGTAGTGGGTGACGAGTTGTGTGTATTCCTGAACGCAATTCTTCCAGTCACCCGTTGTGTAATAGAACATTCCGCGGTTGCGATAGCGTTCCCGTTCGGTCATGCGGTCCACATGTTCCATCGCCAGCTTCATGTACTTTACGGCGTCTCCGGGTCTTCCCAGGTTCAAGGCCATGGCCGCCATGCCGGTGTATGCCCGTGCAAACTTCGGGTCCAGTTCCACTGCCTTCTGGAAAGAATCGAACGCTTCCTGGAACTTGCCCGCGAACTGTTCTTCACCACCGAGAGCGTCCTGGTGAACGGCCTCGAGCGATGCCGCGGTAAAACCTCCGCTAACGGCCTCGAACTGGACCGAGGCGGGCGTGGTATCGCCGAGAGCTTTGAGAATCGGCTCCGCCAATCGAGGAAGGTCGCGCAGAATCTCATCCTTATTGCTCGCGGTAACCTCTGCTTTTGCGAGCTCTTTGCCGCTTACGGCGTCGAGAGCGATCGCCGAAACTTCGTATTCGTTTCCTCGCAGGCTAATCTCACCCGTAATCACCGCATTGACACCCTGGTTTACGGCGACCAGGCGCGCTGACTGCTCGTCGAGTTTGTCAGTGGGATGCGGGAGTTTTTCGGCCAGCTTGCGCGCATCGCCGCGGCTGTAGGCGTTGACGAAGCTGGCGCCTTCCAACGCCACACCGAGCATCGGCTCTAGCGTGTCATCCAAAACCGGGTCGCCAGTATGGTTCGCAAAGTCACCAACCAACACCGAGACGGGNNCTGTTGCCTCCTGATGGCGTACCAGGCAATTCCGGCGGCGATGGCCAGGATCAGAACGCCCGCGACCGCAAGACGCTGCCATGGAAGCTCCCGAATGCGGTTCATCCGCCGCCTCATCGAAGAAGCAGAGACTTTTTTCCCCCCGCCCCTGCCTTGCCACGCGCGGAGATCCGCATCCAGTTCTTGGCCGTTCTGGTAGCGTTTTCCCGGATCTTTCTCAAGACACTTGGCAACGATATTGCTGAGCGTGCCCGGTATATTCTTGTCGACGTCCGCCAACGGCACAGCGCGCTGCTGCGTGCGCTTCAGTAAACTCGCGATCACACTCTCGGCATGGAAGGGTGTGACCCCGGCCAGCAATTCATACAGGATCAGGCCGACCGTAAAGATATCCGAACTTGCCCTCAGGTCCCCCCCCTGCGCCTGCTCCGGAGACATGTACTCGATCGTCCCCAGCATGGCGCCGGTGCGCGTCATGCCATCGCCGGAGAATGTGCGAGCCAATCCAAAGTCCATCACCACCACGCGGCCGCTTTTGTCCCGAATGATGTTGCCCGGCTTTAAATCGCGATGGATGATTCCTTCCCGGTGAGCGGCAGCCAACCCGCTGGCCACTTGTTCCATGATGTCGACAGCTTCAGCAACGTCCAGTTTGCCCCGCTGCTTCAGGATCCGATGGAGGTCCTCGCCCTCCAGGTACTCCATAGTGATGAACTTGGTTCTCCCGGCTTCCCCGATATCGAAAATGCGGATGACATTCCGGTCAGTGATCTGGCGCGCGAGGATCAGCTCCTGTTTGAAGCGCTGCAGAATTTCAGGGTGCTCAGCCATTTCAGGCTTGATCACTTTGAGCGCGACCTCTCGCTCAAGCTCGACGTCTCGAGCCTTGTAAACAGCGCCCATGCCACCTTCGCCAAGCAGTTGCAGAACTTCATAGCGTCCGCCCAGCAAATCACCAATCTGCACGTCGGCCGGACTGGCA
Organism: Acidobacteriaceae bacterium; assembly: GCA_003140705.1. Taxonomy (GTDB): domain Bacteria; phylum Acidobacteriota; class Terriglobia; order Terriglobales; family Acidobacteriaceae; genus Telmatobacter. The sequence goes on along the minus strand of PLKU01000564.1, from coordinate 1,975 downwards.
TGGGTATCGGAAATCCGGGTGGATGGCGAATCCGATCCCGGCGGGGGTGTTGGTCGAACCCGTTGGAAATCAACAATAGTGGCCCCCTCGTCATGACGGGGTGAAAGGTCGATGATCGTAGCGTCGGGATCGTACTGGAGTCGCTTCTCAGAAGGGATCGGGGGGTTGCTCGAAGAGCTCTCGCCGGCAAACGGAGTTCCGACACCCGGAGGGCCGGGCTTTTTGGGGAAAGACTTCTTGTCAGACCGCGTGGAGTCACTCATTGTGAGTTTTTAGAGACCACCTGGGAGCTTGACGAAGTGAAAACCTTGACGGACACGCAGCGGGGTGACCACGTGTTCGAATCCCCTCAAAAGTATATACCTTGCACTGCACAGAGCATGCTTGCCGCATACAGATCCGCTTTCGGCTGGGAGGAGCTTCCGCACGACCGCCTCACACATCATTCTTCAGCTGTCCCAACCCTCCAGCAGCGGTTCCGATTTTGGGCAGTCAACTCACGCTAAGCGCAGTTATCCCCAAGTAACCCGCCGGGCTCAGGGTCTCGCGCATTCGGCCGAATTGCATTCCAAACTGAACGAAGTCAGGCGAGCGGGTCACTTGTTTGCTGAATCGGCAGAATTCGAGGGTGGAAGTGCTGTCAAATCGAGGTTGTGCATCACCAGGATTTGCCACCGCCCATCATTCTTCGCCATCACGAAATTCAATAAACCCAGACGGTCGGGCCGCGGGTTTCCCTGGGCATCCAAGGCACCCGTCATCTCCCAATGCACATCCACGGCAGCAACGTCAGGGCGAATGAATCGAGTCTTGATCGCTGAATAATGCTGGTGACTGTTCTTGAAAATGGTCGCAAACATCGGTGCGTGGAACTCTTCGATCTTCGATCGCCCGCTCGCGCCGGTGCCGCGCCAATTGGTAAAGTCAGCGTCCTCGGCGAAGACTGCCGCGAATGCCTTGGCATCATGGTGGTTCCACGCGTCCATGAACCGATCCACCACCGCTGCGACTTCCTGTTGATCCGGTTCCACTTTCACTTGAGCCCAAAGAGTCGAAGGCAATCCTACGAAGGCGATGACCGCCAGGCAAAGGAATAGATTGTTGGTCGTCATTTGTTCCCTCTCTCTTCAGTTCAGGGGTACTTGCGGACTCCTAAGAAGTCATATTGCAAATCATACTGCTCATTTCCACGACGATTAGGGAATGTGGTCCAGGGCTCAGGCAATTGAAGCCCGGTGCTCGGGGTCTGGACTCCCAGGCTTGAGAGATTGCCCCGCAGTTCGCCGATTGGCCGCTCAACTGATGGAATGCCCCAGTTATCGCCAAGTGAAACTAGGCGTTTTGTGTTTGTGCTTTTCGATAGGCAGCCTCCCAAGCCTCGGGGAATCCTTCACATGCCGTCTTGCTGCTACTGACCGGCTTGCTGGATGAGTTGTTTTAGCTAGAACGATGCAATCTCCTTTTTCTTCGGCTCGCCTTGCGCTTGGTTTGAGACAGTCTCCCACGCCTCCCAGGTGGCCAGGCGCGAAGCATAAGTGACACGCGCCATGGGTAAGCTCGTGTTGCCAAAAATGAATCGAAGCGGCGGTTGCTCCGCGTCCAGGACCTTGAGGATGGCTTCTGCTGTCGCTTCCGGATTGCCGCGTTCTGCGCTGCTGAATACACCCAATTCGGCCAGGCAATACAGTCCAATCCTGCCATTGACGGTTTAAGCGGAGAACCAACATCATCCCCGCCGGAGACGGAACCGGCTCCTTACCAAGTCGGAACGGGTGGATAGGATTTCCTCATTTTCACCAGCAACCGCAAGCTTTACCGCTTGGGCCGGTAGTGGTTGACTACCAGATGATCGGAATCATGCCGGACTTCTTAATCTGCTTGTCGTGGGTGACGAGTTGGATCCCTTCAACCAGCGCAGTAGCTCCAATCAAACGGTCCTGAGGATCTTTCGGATACGGATCGGGAAAGCTGACCG
>PLKU01000366.1 GCA_003140705.1 Acidobacteriaceae bacterium | reverse complement strand
GTCATGTAATCAGTTTTCAACAATTGAGGTTCAAGCTTGCGATCGGCGTCAGCTGTTTGGCTGTGGTTGGTAGGTATTGAATGGTAACCGTGTAGCCGATTATCGCTCCGAATGGACATAACCGGTGACAGCGGGCCGAGCACCCGGGATATGTCAAAGCTGAGGCCGAGATCGTATGATTCCGAGAGTCGCTCCCATCGCTATAATTGCTTGCCGACAACCAAGTGCATAAACCTCGCCATCAAGGTCCGGGCCGAAAAACGATGTTTTCGGTCTCAAGTCGAGCAGATCTTTGGAGGCTGTGATGTCAGATACGAACGACAAAGTAGCATTGATTACGGGCGCGAGTAGTGGGATTGGCCGAGCCACAGGTAAGGCTTTTGCAGCGAGAGGTGCCAGGGTAGTTCTTGCTGCGCGGCGCGAGGATGAATTGACTGGACTCGTGGGTGAGATCGAGGCACATGGAGGCGTAGCAACCTTTATCAAGACGGACGTCTCCGTCGCGAAAGATGTGGAACGCATGGTCGCACATGCGATCGAGACATTCGGCCGCCTCGACTATGCGGTGAACAACGCGGGCATCGAGGGGAAGTGCACAGGGATCACGGATCTAAACGAAGAGGATTGGGATCAGGTGATCGATGTCAATCTCAAAGGCACATTTCTGTGCCTGAAGCACGAGGCGAAGGCCATGCTCGCGGGCGGCCGCAGCGGCGCAATCGTCAATGTAGGCTCCATCAACTCCTTTCTCGGATTCCCTGGGGGCTCGGCCTACGCTGCATCGAAACACGGACTGATCGGCCTCACCTCTAGCGTTTCTGCGGAACTCGCGCCGCAGGGAGTTCGGGTCAACCTTGTGTGCCCGGGAATCATCGACACGCCGATGCATCAGCGGCTGCGCTTGCTGCTCGGCGACGAGCTTTATGATAGTGTGCTGCACAAACGTGTTCACTCCAGACGAGCGGGCAGCCCCGAGGAGATTGCCCAATCCATCGTCTTTCTCTGCTCAGACGAGGCCAGCTACATCACTGGCACCACATTGACGCCCGATGGTGGGTTCACTCTCACCATCTGAAGCGCACAATTCCACTGCATCAGTCCTGTATTCGGTTCTTTGAAAGGAAGTGCCTTGTGAAGACGTCTGCCATGTTTGACTTGAGCGGTAGCGTGGCTGTAGTAACCGGAGGCAACGGCGGAATAGGCCGCGGCATTGCTCTCGGATTGGCCGAAGCCGGAGCCTCCGTCGCGATCTTTGGACGAAACGGAGAGAAGAACCAACGGGTACTTTCCGAATTGAAAGCAATCGGTGTCCCTGCGATTGCCGTGAGTGTTGACGTCACCAATCGTGCCGGATTGGAGCCCGCGCTCGCCAAAGTCCAGTCCGAACTCGGTGGTATCGACATCCTGGTAAACAATGCGGGCAATGTTTCACTGAGCGGCGGTGTTCTCAACGAGAAGCCGGAGGATTGGGACAATGTTATCGAGACACAGCTCAATGCGGTGTTTCTTCTCTCCAAGCTCGCTGCGAGATCGATGCTGAGCCGGAAACATGGAAAGATTATCAACATTGGCAGTATGTACTCGTTCTTTGGATCCGGGCTCATCCCCTCCTACAGCGCAGCGAAAGGTGCGATCGTGCAACTGACCAAGTCAATGGCTATTGAACTCGCCCCTCACAACATTCAAGTGAATGCGATTGCACCGGGGTGGATCGAAACGGACATGACGGCGCCTGTGCACACAATGCCCCTGAACGACGAGATTCTTGCGCGGACGCCGGCTGGCCGCTGGGGTCAACCGGAGGAAGTTGCCGGAACAGCGGTGTACCTGGCCTCACGGGCTTCTGACTTCGTTACCGGTACTACGATTCGTGTCGACGGCGGCTACGCCATTCGGTAATATTCCGAGCGCTATTTTGGTGGAGACCAGCTTTGAAGTCGATCCGATTGCTCCGTTCGTATGGTTGCCAACCCGTCAGCGGTTGATCAATGTCGCCAGTTTGGAGGCCATTGCCGTCGTGACCTGGCCTCAACAAGTGCTAAGCCCAGTTATCAACATTTGACAGCCAAAGGTTCTGTTTGCGGTCGGCCAGGACCCGCATATTCGGAGATCCTCCGCTTGCCGTAGCTGCGGTCAACTCTTGGTTTATGATTGGGCATCAACTGAGCCGGCGAGCAAATCTGGAACATCTTCTCCAGCCTGTGGGCTTACCAACATTTGCCGCCTTCGGGCAGCTGGGCCGGTCCAAGTGGGGCCGCAAGGAGCCAAGTGCTTTATCGTCTCTGCGATCTCACGATTTGTGCCCGAAGTGCGNNCGGCACACTTCAGCAATGCCGAATTGAGTTCGCAAGAGCCGCAATCGGTAACGCATGTAACGGTGCCCATGTCCGTGGAAGGCAACGCGCCGATCGTAACGCTGGGTTTCAAGCGGCCAGATGGGGGTCTGCGGATTGCTCGATTCATATTTGACTCCGGAGGCGGAGCCGTCATCCTGGATCAGCGACTAGCAACGGATCTTGGGCTGGAACCCGAAGGGGAGACGATCTCTTCCGATGGTCATGAGTTCAGGCACATTAGGCCGCCGATGGCGTTCGCCGGCGGTATGCCGGTTGATCTGCTGACGAGCAACGCGTTCGTGCATCTGGGCACCGCGAGCTTCGACAACAGGGACCGGGTNNACGGAGTCACCTACGGTTTTCTGCTCGATACCGGATCGAAGGTCACACTGGCCAGAGCGGACATTCTTCAGAAATGGGCACAGGAACACCCCAAATGGTCGAAAAGCACCGGGGCCGTGGGCCTTGCAAACGAGACTGGAGAATTGGATGCCGATGCTTTTCTTTTGCGGATTCCTGAACTGCAGGTCGGGGAGCGTAGTGTGACCAACGCTGTCATGGTCTCTCGCCCGGACGAGATATTCAGCTATACAACCTACGAAACCCCGGCACCAATCATTGGAGCGTTGGGAGGCANNGATACGGTCGGCCTCGTGCTGGGCACCAACTCTTCGGGCCAACTCGTTGTGCGTGCAGTCTCTCCTTCAGCATCAAAAGTGACGCGTCAAAATGTCTTACCAGGCGATGTAATCGTTGGAATTGGCGGATCTCGTAAAGTGCCCCAAACGCTAACGGAGGGGGCTCAGGCGTTATCCGGATCCGTAGGAGAGCATAAGCAAATGCGCATCTTGAGAAATGGAAAGTCGATGACCGTAACCGTTATAGTGAACCGAATCCTCTGATTGGTTCTTCTGGGGCCTCGTTGGTTGCGGTGACCTCGAAATTGCCTCGGGCAATTCGGCCTCAAATTGTGCAATGCCAAGTTTTCAACATTTGACCGCGAAATGTCTGACGGTCACACACTCGCAATGATCGGCGATACTTCCCCTTGAAGCGTCTGATGAACGAATAGGTCCGTTACTACCACGAGGACCGGACACATCTTGCGTTGGCGAAATCAACACCTGGTGGTCGTGAAGTTACGAAGAAATCTAATACCGGTTGTAGAGTCGTTTCGACGTCAAGACTTGGCGGATTGCATCATCGCTATGATCTGGCCGCCTGAACTGTCATCTCGAAAATCTCACCCCACAGGTGACGATGAACCGCGGGAGAGTTGCGTCTGCTGGGCTTTCACATCCCAGTCGCCACAGTCTTCACGGATCCCCGAGTTCGCCGAATGCATTCTTTACGATCGAGCACCCTTTCCAACACGGCTTCCGAGATCAAAAAACAGACCACCTTTGCGCCCGGATGGAATTTTTGCCAGGCACAGGTTCCCGATCCACAGTTTAAAGTGTATGCGCGATTAATCAGCGGGCTAAAAGCATGGATTTCGTGCTCGTACATCTCGATTGGCTTGACTGCCATCTATCCTATCTGAGCGACATGTCACCGAGCGATGAGGCGAATATGAAACACCCACACAGTTCAGAGATTGAGCTAGACGAGCCAGAATCCTTCGAGCCGGTCCTTAAGGGCACTGCCGCGGGCGTCCTCAGCCCAGGTGTTTCGAGACGGTCGTTCGTCAAGTCTGCCAGCGCGGTTGGCGTGGGGGTGGCGGCAGGTCTTCCCCATCTTGCAGTTGCACAGGCAGCGCATGAAGCCGCGGCGAGTGCAACAAGACGCACCGATGTATCGCTGAGTGTCAATGGCAAAATGCACCCTCTGAATCTGGATACTCGCACCACCTTGCTGGATGCGCTGCGCGAGCACATGAACCTGACCGGCAGCAAGAAGGGATGCGACCACGGTCAGTGCGGCGCATGCACCGTTCTCCTGGATGGCCGGCGCGTGAACAGTTGTCTGACTCTGGCTGTCTCCGCGGCCGGCGCGGAGGTCATAACAGTGGAAGGGCTTGCGAAAGGTGACGAACTGAGTCTTGTGCAGCAGGCCTTTCTGGAGCACGATGGATTCCAGTGCGGCTACTGCACCCCAGGGCAAATCTGTTCGGCAACTGCATTGATGGAAGAAGCCGGCAAGGGCCAGTTGAGCCAGGTCTCCTGGGTTTCAGGCAATACAATTAAGCCGGAGATAACCGACGCCGAGATTCGCGAACGCATGAGCGGCAACATCTGCCGATGCGGCGCCTATCCCAACATCGTGGCCGCTGTTCGCACCGCGCTCGGCAAAGGGGCCTCTGCATGAACCCCTTTGAGTATCAAAGAGTATCCTCGACGGAAGAAGCGATCAGACATATCGGGGCGCCCATCGGCACACATGGCGCGAAGTTTCTCGGCGGAGGAACAAATCTCATCGATCTGATGAAGCTTGATGTCGAGTGCCCTTCCGTGCTCGTTGATATCACAAGGCTGGAACTGACCAAGGTTGAGCCTACAGCGAACGGCGGCCTGATGGTCGGCGCGCTAGTGCGCAACAGCAATCTCGCCAACGATCCACATGTTATAGAAAAGTATCCCTTATTGTCGCAGGCCTTGCTTAGCGGTGCTTCGCCGCAGCTTCGCAACATGGCGACGACGGGCGGCAATCTTCTTCAGCGAACGCGCTGTTACTATTTCACCGACACCGCATTTCCAGCATGCAACAAGCGCGTTCCGGGTAGCGGATGCGCGGCGATCCAGGGCTTCAACCGCATTCACGCCATACTCGGCCAAACCGATCACGGGCCGACAAGTGGAGAGTCCTGCATTGCCACAAACCCCTCGGACATGAATGTCGCTCTCACGGCGCTTGGAGCGACGATTCATGTTCAAAGCGCTCATGGTAAGCGGTCTATTCCCATCGCGGATTTTCATCGCCTTCCGGGTTCGACTCCGCAGCTTGACACGAACTTGAAACCGGGCGAACTCATTACTGCCGTCGAACTCCCCGTTTCAAGGTTCGCCAAGAATTCTTGGTATCTGAAGGTTCGCGATCGCCAGAGCTACGCCTTTGCGCTTGTCTCTGTGGCCATTGGGCTAGAGATGGATGGCAACACTATCCTGTCCGCTGGCATGGCTTTGGGTGGTGTCGCTCACAAGCCTTGGAGGTCGCTCGAAGCCGAGCAGGAACTCGCGGGTGCTCCAGCAACGCGGCAGTCAATCGAGAAGGCAGCAGATCTCGCGCTAGAGGGTGCAAAGGGCTACGAGCACAATGTCTTCAAGATTCAATTGGCGAAACAGAGTATTATGCGCGCGCTCACCCTTGCAGCGCGCGGCACAACCGCAGGAAGGGAAGCCTGATGCCCATCACCGCACTCAACCCCGGTCAGCAGAAAGCATCCGGCATCGCCTCGGATGGAGCGAAGCCTGCGCCAAAACAACTGGCAATGCGCTATGATGCGCGAGCCAAAGTGACAGGCACAGCGAAGTACGCCGGCGAATTCAGGGCGCCTACTGATGCCGTCTATGCCTTCGTAGTGCAAAGCACGATTCCCAGTGGCAGCATCGCGTCCATCGACCAAGCCGCAGCGACAAAATCGTCGGGAGTGCTCGCGGTCATCACGCCGTTCAATGCGCCCAAGCTTCCGCCGGCGAACCCCCAACCGCCCGCACGACGGCATATCACAGTGCTGCAAGAACGAGAGATCTTCTATAATGGACAGCCGGTTGCCGTCGTCGTCGCGAGATCGCTGCCTGAGGCGATACAGGCAGCAAGCCTCCTTCGCATCACATACCGGCAGACGGCGGCCAAACTGCGGTTCAGAGAACGCTTGGGCGAAGCCAGACCGCCAAAATTTCCAGGCCGAGAGCCGGCGGCCCAGACACGCGGAGATTTGGCTGCAGCGATGTCCAAGGGAACAGTGAGGGTAGAGCAGACCTACACGACGCCCTATCAGCACCATAACCCGATGGAGCCCCACGCTACGCTGGCATGGTGGGAGGGTGGCAAGCTCAACGTTTACGACAGCACGCAATACATAGCAGGCGATTGCATGACCATCGCGCGTACGCTCGGCATTCCAACGGATAATGTTCACCTGGAGTGCCCGTACACCGGGGGCGGATTCGGCTGCAAAGGGTCGACTTGGTCGCATGTGATTCTCGCAGCCATGGCGGCAAAGGTGGTTGGCAAGCCAGTGAAGCTGACTCTTGAACGACCGCAAATGTGGGGACCTGTGGGCGGTCGTCCCACAACCGTGCAACAAATCAAACTGGCGGCTACGCAGGATGGCAAAATAACCGGCGTGCAGCACGACGTGATCGTTCACACCTCGTTGATGGAAGATTTTCTCGAACCGTCCGCCGACCAGACACGCATGTTGTACGCGAGTGAGGCTTGCGCAACCTCGCACAAGATGGTGGACATGAATCTTGGGGTGGCCACGTTCATGCGGGCCCCCGGCGAATCGACTGGTACTGCCGCACTTGAGACCGCGATGGACGAGCTTGCGCTCGCTCTGAAGATGGATCCTGTCCAGCTGCGGCTTACGAACTACGCTGAGAAAGATCCGGGCAGTGACAAGCCGTGGTCCAGTAAACATCTGCGTGAATGCTATGAACAGGCAGGCGAACGCTTTGGATGGTCGAAGCGCAATCCTCAGCCCGCGTCGATGCGGGAAGGCAACAAGCTCATTGGCTGGGGCATGGCGACGGCGACTTACCCGGCAAACCGCTCAGCAGCTCAGGCACTCGTTCGCATTCTGACCAACGGCCATGCATTTGTGGGATGCGGTTCGCAGGATCTCGGAACCGGCACCTACACCATCATGGCTCAGACCGCGGGCGATACCCTCGGCATCGATCCAAGACTAGTCGAAGCCAAATTAGGCGACTCGACGCTTCCCAAGGCTCCGGCATCCGGCGGCTCGCAGTCCGCGGCAAGCATTTGTCCCGCGATTTCGGCTGCAGCAATGCAAGCGAAACTCAAAGTGGCTCAACTGGCAATCAACGACCCTGAATCGCCTTTGCACGGCGCGATCGTCGCAGACATCTCGGCAAGCGACGGAAGACTTTTCCTCAGCAGTTCGCCCGGCTCGTCCGACTCCTATGCAGACATCCTCAGCCGCAACGGTGGAAAGCCGGTGGAAGCACTAGGCTCTACCGAGCCTGGGGAAGACAGCACTGCCATGAGCACGCATTCCTTCGGCGCCGTCTTCGCGGAGGTCGCTGTGGATGCCGAGACCTATATGGTGGAAGTGCGCCGGATTGTGGCCACCTATGATATCGGCACGTTGATCAATGACACAACTGGCATCAATCAACTGGAGGGCGGGATCGTATGGGGCGTGGGATTCGCGCTTCATGAGGAGTCACATCTCGACGAAACTTATGGTCGCTACGTGAACGCCAACCTCGCCGAATACCATGTCCCGGTAAACGCCGACATCGGCAAGCTCGACGTCACTGTGCTCAACATCCCCGACATAAAATTCAATCCGCTTGGCGCGCGCGGCATCGGCGAAATCGGCATCACCGGCACCGCGGCCGCCGTAGGTAACGCGATCTTCCACGCAACTGGCAAACGCATCAGGAACTTTCCTATCACTCTCGACAAGCTGATGAATGCGTAGGCCTCGTCAAACCGACCTTCGAAATCACTGTCCTGACACTCATTTCCGCACATGCATAGATGCTGCATCAGTAAATTCCTTCTCTTGCTTCCGTGCCCGTCTGGGTCGTCAGCAACTCGGAAACTGCCGTTTAATTCAGTTCAGGGCTCATTGCGGCCTCTAAGGGAGTCGTATTGGAGGTCATATTGTTTAGTTTTATAACGTTGAGCTCTGCCTCAGGTGGCCGCCGCAAACGGCTCTATTTGAAACCTTCTCAATTCGGATAGGCCCAAGTCCGGTCAGTAATGCTCGGGTCATCGAGAGGCAGCTATAACTTAGCTGTACTCAATCTCAGGGCATTTGCAATCACCGACACCGAGCTGAAGCTCATGGCAGCGGCGGCGATCATCGGGTTCAGAAGCAAACCGAAGCCAGGGAACAGTACGCCTGCTGCAAGGGGTACTCCAATCGCGTTGTAGGCAAAAGCGAAGAACAGATTGTCTCGAATATTGAGCATGGTTGACTTGCTGAGATGACGGGCGCGAAGAATGCCGCGCAGGTCGCCTTTCAACAGAGTGATGCCGCCTGCTTCCATTGCCACATCGGTGCCGGTGCCCATGGCAATGCCTATGTCAGCCTGCGCCAGCGCGGGCGCATCGTTCACTCCGTCGCCTGCCATCGCGACCACGGAGCCCTTCTGCTGGCGCTCCTTCACGACCTCCGCCTTCTTTTGAGGTAACACATCCGCATAAAACTCGATACCGAGCTTGTCCGCTACCGCCTTGGCGGTGGTCTTGTTGTCTCCCGTGACCATGATGATCCTCAGACCCTTCGGCGCTACGGAAGAGTG
>PLKU01000226.1 GCA_003140705.1 Acidobacteriaceae bacterium | reverse complement strand
CGGGCGTGGGCAAGACGGCCATTGTGGAGGGGCTCGCGCGGCGCATTGTCTCGGGTGACGTGCCGGAGAGCTTGCGTGACAAGCGAGTAATTTCTCTGGATCTTGGATCGATGCTTGCTGGTGCGAAGTATCGCGGCGAGTTTGAGGACAGGCTCAAGGCGGTGCTGAAGGAAATTGAAGAATCGAACGGCGCAGTTGTGCTGTTTATCGATGAATTGCACACGCTTGTTGGCGCGGGTGCTGCCGAAGGCGCGATTGACGCCAGCAACATGCTGAAGCCGGCTCTGGCACGGGGAGAGTTGCGCGCGATTGGCGCCACTACATTGAATGAGTACCGCAAGTACATTGAGAAGGACGCGGCGCTGGAGCGGCGTTTCCAGATCGTCTACGTCGGGGAGCCGAACGTTGAGGATACAATCGCGATTCTGCGCGGGCTGAAGGATCGCTACGAGGCGCATCACAACGTGCGCATCAAGGACTCGGCGATTGTGGCGGCGGCAACGCTGTCGCATCGCTATATCAGCGACAGATTTCTGCCAGACAAGGCTATCGACCTGGTGGATGAGGCTGCGGCTTCGCTGGCGATTCAGATTGGCTCGGTGCCGACGGAGATCGATCAGTTGGAGCGTGAGAAGACGTCGCTCGATATTGAGCGCGAAGCTCTGAAGCGCGAGACTGATGCGAACAGCGTTGCGCGCCGAGACGAAGTGGAACGCGAGGCAGCTGCACTGACTGAAAAGATCACTGCGCTGCGTGCGCGCTGGACGAAAGAGCGTGAGGCGATCAGCCGGATAAGCGAATTGAAGAAAAAGATCGAGGCGCTGCGCTTTGAGGCGGAGGAACAGACGCGTAAGGGACAGCTGGAACGCGCCGCGCAAATCCAATATGGCGAACTGCCGAAGCTTGACGCGGAACTGATCAAGTTGAGCGCCGCGCAAGACGGGAACGCGGGCGTTGCACGCATGTTGAAGGAAGAGGTTGACGAGGAGGACATTGCCAGGATCGTGAGCAAGTGGACGGGGATTCCCGTTTCGCGGATGCTGGAGGGCGAGGTCAAGAAGCTGGTAGAGATGGAGACACGGCTTCGTGAGCGTGTGGTTGGGCAGGATGCGGCGCTGACCGTAGTGGCCAATGCGATTCGGCGCTCCAGAGCGGGATTGAGCGATCCACGACGGCCGATCGGTTCGTTCATCTTTCTGGGACCGACAGGCGTTGGAAAGACGGAAACAGCACGCGCGCTGGCAGAGTTTCTGTTTGACGATGAACAGGCGATGGTTCGCATCGACATGAGCGAGTACANNCTTCGAGCAGGCCAAGAAGCTGGCCGAGCAGGAGAAGGAGCGCCTGGACCGCAAAGAGACGCAGGACGCCGAATTGCGAGCCGAAGGCGTGGACCTGTTCGACGTGGTCGACGAGGAGGTCATCGCCGAGGTGCTGGCCGCCTGGACCGGCATACCGGTCTACCGGCTGACCGAGGAGGAGACCGCCAAGCTCCTGCGCATGGAGGACGAGCTGCACAAGCGGGTCGTCGGGCAGGAAGAGGCGCTGAAGGCCCTCTCGCGGGCCATCCGCCGCACACGGGCGGGGCTCAAGGACCCCAAGCGCCCCAGCGGCTCATTCATCTTCCTCGGGCCCACGGGCGTGGGGAAGACCGAATTGGCCAAGACCCTGGCGGAGTTCCTCTTCGACGACGAGGACGCGCTGATCCAGCTCGACATGAGCGAGTACATGGAGAAGCACGCCGTTGCACGACTGATTGGCGCGCCGCCAGGGTACGTGGGTTACGACGAGGGTGGGCAGTTGACCGAGGCGGTGCATCGCAGGCCATACGCAGTTATTCTGTTCGACGAGATCGAGAAAGCCCACCCGGATGTGTTCAACATTTTGTTGCAGGTAATGGACGACGGGCGGTTGACCGATGCGAAGGGCAGGACTGTTGATTTCAAGAACACAGTGCTGATCATGACGTCGAATTTGGGCGCTGCGCTGCTGACTGGCGACACGCTGAAGACCGAGCATGATTACGACATGGCTCGTGAGTCAGTAATGCGGGTGTTGCGAGAACACTTCAGGCCGGAGTTTCTGAACCGCGTGGACGACACGGTGATTTTCCATTCGCTGGGACATGCGCAGATGGCGCACATCCTTGAACTCAGGCTGAACGAGGTGCGCAAGCTGCTGGAAGACCGGCAGATTTCTCTGGAACTGACGGAGCCGGCGCGGCAATTGATTCTGACCTCAGGATCGGATGCGGCATATGGTGCGCGTCCGTTAAAGAGGGCGCTGCAACGAATGGTGCAGGACCCGCTGGCCATCAAAATTTTGAATGGCGAGGTGCTGCATGGGGCGCATGTGCGGATCGATGTGGATCGTAAATCCAATCAGCTGCACTTTGAGCCGATGGGCCGAGAGGCGATGGCTTAACCACCTGCATTGGGGCAGACGGCGCGTACATGGCAAGGTGAAGAGGCTCCGCGATGCGGGGCTTTTTCATTCTGGGGGTTAGCAACAAAATTTCTACGGAATGAAGAATACCGGTGTCAACCCACTGAAGCGGCAGGAGCGATCGCAGCGGGCGCCGGATCCTTCTGGCGCAGGAAATACGCGAGAAGCAGCGATCCGCCGAGGAAGCCGACCACGGCATCGATTGCGGGCAAACCCCGTGTTCCCCAACGTCCGTAGCCGATGCCGTCGACCGCAATCATGTAGACGACGGGAACATTGCCCATGGAATTGATGATCGAGTAGCGCGCGCTGCCGCTCTTTCCCGAGTCCCCAAGAAACTCGAGCACGACAGCAGTGAACATGGCATAGCATGTGCCGATGGTGAACAGGTAAAGTGTGGCTCCGATGAAGTAAGTTGACGGCCGCAGGGACCCAAGCCATAAAACGGCGAGCGTGAGTTCGTTAATCAGGCATACCAAAATATATCCGACCGAGGCTCGCACCCTTATCGGGATCAGATTGGCGGCGAGTGCGCCGAGAGCGGTGAGAGCCGAACCGGCAAGTCCGTTCATCCACGCCACCTGTTGTCCACTGACGTGGTAATCCGTCGCCAAACCGGGCAACAACCCGATGGCTGCGCCACTGCCCATGGGGAACAATACGACCAACGTATACGGCAACGCCTTCCAACAGAAGAAGGTGCCTCTAAATTCACGACCGATACGCTTGAAGACCTCGCCCGCGGTTTCTGCTGTCAGCACATCCTGTTTTGGCGCGGCGAGAGCGACGAGCGAAGGCAAAGCGATCATGGCTGCGATCACCCATCCGAGATGTCCGAGATTCATGCGCTCCGCGAGGGTTGCCACGACGTATATTCCCGCTGCCCCGAAGGCCAGCGATCCGCCTTGGTAGAAGGTACTGGCACGCCGCCGGACTGCCTCACTGCGCAAAGAGCCCATGATGCCGCCGCAGGATGCCACAACCAACTGCGCAAAGCATGCGCTGAGAAAGAGTAGAGAGACTGCGGTTGGCGAAGCGAGGCTTCGGATCTGGAACACGATGACCAAGCCAATTGCAGCAGCGGTGGCAGCCAGCATCAACCAGGTGCGCCGGCGTATCCAGAAGTCCGTGACCGGGCTCCAGAGAAAATAGATGGTCTGCGGCAAGTTGAGCAGTGAAATGATGCTGGCGCTTCGGGCCATGTCGACGCCCTGCTTGGACAGCAGGAACGACAGGCCTCCACTGATGACGCCGTTCGAGAGCACGGCCATCGGGATGATCAGCAGCGCGAAGACCCAGGGCCGCTCCTTGGTGGTGCCGGGAAACTTCAAAAAGCCCGCCAAATAAATCCCCCCCTGGTAGGTTGTATGCCGGAAAGTGCTAGTGTAGCGCAGGAAACGCGGGCCCGTGCTTTTCTTCCAGTGCTGATTTCGGCAATGGAGACTACTGACGCAACTCAACAAGTGTTGCGCCCTGGCCGCCTTCATTTTGTGGGGCCTCAGTGAGCGTGGCTACGTGAGGATGGCTCTTCAGGAACTCGCGGACGCCGCGGCGGAGGATACCGGCGCCGTGTCCGTGGATGACGCGGACACGGGGCAGGCCGGCGAGGAAGGCCCGGTCCAAATACTTTTCCAGCTCACTCGTGGCTTCGTCGACTGTACGACCGATGAGGTTGATCTCCATGCGCATGTCGTCGGTGTTGGCGCTGGAGACGGTGACATGAACATTCTTCTGACTGCGGGCGGCAGCCAAAGGGTCGGCTCTTTCAATAGGGCGAATCTCCGCTGGGCGCAGGACTTCTGCGATGTCGTCGCGTTTGACGCGCATTTTGATGGGGCCGAGGGCGACTTCAAAGAGATCCTTTTCCACTTCACGCTGGATCGTCGCAACTTTGTGCAGCGACTTGAGGCGCACCTGATCGCCTTCGGCGACATGGCGGACAATATGGGGCTGCGCATTTGTGTCGCCTTGATCCGCGCCGGTGCGATGGGCAACGACGGTCTGGTTGAAGCTCTCCTGAAACTCGCGGCGCAGGCGAGCCATGCGGCGCTCGGCTTCCTTAGACAGCTTTTGTTGGGCGGCGCGATCTTCGATGGCGCGGACAGTCTCACGCATCTGGAATTCGAAGTCTTTGAGGAGCGAGGCCAGCTTTGATTCAAGGTCGCGGGTGCGGTTGCGCAACTCGACGTCGCCCTCGCGGGCGAGCTTGGCGCGCTCCTGGTTAAGCGCGTATTGCTGCTCGCGAGCAGCTTTGCGGTCGGCCTCGAGCTGGGTCAGCTCGTTATGGAGGCGGTCAAGGAAACGGGCGATATCGACCTGCTGCGAACCGAGACGCTGGCGGGCAGCGGCGACGATGCTGGCATTGAGGCCTAGGCGCTCCGCGGTCTGAATGCCTGCTGACGCGCCGGGAACCCCGAGCCTGAGTTGGTAATTCGGCGCGAGCGTGACTTCATCCATGCCTGCGGCGGCGTTGAGAACGCCGGGAGTGTTGGCGGCATACACCTTGAGTGAGGTGTGATGAGTGGAGATGAGGGACCAGGCGCCCGCCGTGAGAAAGTGGCTGGCGATGGCCACAGCGAGTGCCGAACCTTCCTCGGGATCTGTGGAGGAGCCAAGTTCGTCAAGGAGCACGAGGGACTGCTTGCCGGCAAGGCGAGAAAGGCGGTCGAGATTGGTGATGTGCGCGGAGAAAGTGGAGAGAGCAGCCTCAATGGATTGCGCGTCGCCGATGTCGGCCAGGAAGGCCGTGAAGACAGGAAAGGTGGCTGCCGTGGATGATACGGGCAGACCGGCCTGGGCCATCATGGCAAGCAGTGCGGTGGTTTTGAGCGTGACGGTTTTGCCGCCGGTGTTGGGGCCACTGATGATCAGTTGGCGGGCTTCGGCAGTGAGCTCAAGAGTGAGCGGGACGATGTGGCCCCCGGTGGTGCGAAGGCGCTTTTCGAGTAGCGGGTGGCGAGCGGCTTCAAGGCGGACGAGATCGGGAGCGATGGTTGGGGCGACACAATCGTAATCCCGTGCAAAGCGCGCGCGCGCTTGCAAGCTATCGACGAGTGCAAGAACGCGCGCGCCTTCGACGAGGGCTTGAGCATAGTCGCCAACCATGTTGGTTAGCGTGACAAAGATGCGGTGAATTTCAGCTTGCTCTTCTTCAATGAGGCGAACCAGCTCGTTGTTCTTCTCAATGGTTTCGAGCGGTTCGACGAAGACTGTCTGGCCGGANNCGGATGGTGATGAGGTCTTCCTGGGTAGAGCCGTCGGAAGAGAGCTTGCGGAGGGCAGCGCGCAGGCTTTCTTCGATGAGGCGCTGCTGACGCTCCTGCTCGCGGCGAATGCGGCTCAGCTCGGGCGAGGCGTTGTCGGCCAGCGAGCCGTCGGGCTGGATGGTGCGCNNTGCGGCCAAGTTCGGGAGAGGCGTCATCAGCAAGAGTACCGTCAGGCTGAATCTTGCGCTCGATGGATTCTGCTAACGGGCGAAGACTGGTTGTGAGGGCCACGGATAGCGTTGAGAGGCCTGAGAGCTTGCCGGCAAGACGGGCGGGCGGCGATTGGAGCAGGGATTGCCAGGAGGC
>PLKU01000203.1 GCA_003140705.1 Acidobacteriaceae bacterium | reverse complement strand
ACGGCATCCGCGCCATTGCCGGCGAATCCCCTCTCGACCCAACCACCATTTATGCTGTCGGTCTCGCGCTCGGCCATTCGCTTGGGAAAGCGTCCGCTTCTCCCGCCGTTTTGATTGGTCGCGACACCCGCGAATCCAGTCCCTGGATCGCCGCCACGCTCGCCGCGGGCTTACGACAGATCGGGGTTCGCGTTGAAAGCGCTGGCATCGTGCCCACTCCTGCCGTTGCCTTCCTCGCCCGCACTCATGGCTTTCAAGCCGGCGTCGTCATTTCCGCCTCCCACAATCCTTGGCCCGACAATGGCATCAAGCTTTTCGGAGCAGACGGCTTCAAACTCGCCGACGCCCTCGAACTGGCAATGGAGGAAGAGATCCTTCATCACGCCGCACAAATTGAAACCCCCGATCCGGCCAAGCTGCCGCTCCTTCAAGACAATCGCGCACTCCAATCCGACTACATCCAATTCCTGATCGACTCGGTCCCAGAGCTCTCGCTTGCCGGCTTCAACCTTGTCGTCGACTGTGCCAACGGTGCGGCCGCGGCAATCGCTCCCGAGCTCTTCCTTCGACTCAGCGCCGCTGGTTCTGCCGGCGTCACCATGCTCAACATCGCCCCCAATGGGCGCAATATTAACGACAACTGTGGCGCGCTTCATCCAAACTTTGTAGCCGCCGAAGTGGTCGCGCACTGCGCCGATCTCGGGCTCACTTTTGATGGCGATGCCGACCGCTGCATGTTGGCCGGCGCACAGAATAACGTGATCAACGGCGACGCGATTCTGCTCATGACCGCACGTGACTTGAAGGCTCGCGGCCTGCTGACCGGGGATTTGGTGGTTGCAACCACCATGTCCAATATGGGACTTGAAGCGGCCCTGCGCCGCTCAGGCATTCGCATGCTTCGCGCTCCAGTGGGAGACCGCTACGTGCTCGAACAGATGCTTGCGCACAACGCTGCTCTTGGCGGCGAGCAGTCAGGGCACATTCTTCTGCCGCATCTGGCAACCACCGGCGACGGCCTGCTCACTTCATTGGTCGTCCTCGACCTGATTGCCCGCAGCGGAAAGCCGATTGCCGACCTAACAAATGATTTGAAGGTTTTCCCGCAAGTGATTGTCAATGTTAAGGTTCGCGAAAAGCGTGCCCTTGAATCCATCCCTGCTGTCGTCGCCACCATCCGCGCCGCCGAAGAAGACCTGAAGGACACTGGCCGCGTTGTCAT
Organism: Acidobacteriaceae bacterium; assembly: GCA_003140705.1. Lineage (GTDB taxonomy): Bacteria > Acidobacteriota > Terriglobia > Terriglobales > Acidobacteriaceae > Telmatobacter. The sequence goes on along the minus strand of PLKU01000203.1, from coordinate 15,187 downwards.
CCGCTACAGCGGAACGGAAGCGCTGGCGCGCGTCATGATCGAAGCCGAGAGCGAAGCGGCAATGCACCACCACGCAAATTCCATCGCCGACGCCATACGCGCCGAACTCGGCGTGTAGGCTGGTGCTGGACCATCCGCTACACCTACTCTGTTCGCAGCGCCCGCATGGGATCAATTGACGCTGCCCGCCGCGCTGGGACAATTGCGGCTGCAATCGCAGCAGCCAACAGCAACACGATGCTGACTGAAATCGCCACCGGATCGGCAGGTTGCGTCTCATACAGCACGCTGCGCATCCAGCGCGTGGCCACAAATGCCGCTCCCAGTCCTGCAACAATGCCTCCCAAAACCGGATATGCCGCCTGCCGCAAGACTAGCAAGGTCAATGCGGCCCGACCCGAACCCAGCGCGATACGAATGCTGAACTCCTGTTGCCGCAGGGAGACGGAGTAAGTCAGTACCCCGTAAACCCCCAGCAATGCCAGCAGCAAGGCTGCCGCGCCAAAGCTCGAAAGCAGCAGCGTCTGAAAGCGCTCCGTCGCCACCGAGTCGTTCACCTGATCGTCAAAGGATTTCAGGGTGGGGATCGGGACCTGAGGATCGACCTTCCAGACGACACTGCGAATTGAATCGACAAGCGCCGAAGCGGCGAGTGGGCTGCGCACCAGAAAATACACACGCCAGCGCGGATTCTCCCAGTAAGGCTGATAGACCATGCTGGCGGTCTTCTTCAAATCGTTCACGCGCGCGTCGGCAACCACGCCGACCACCGTACGTGTTCCGGCGCCGTCACCAAAGTCGAAATGCTTGCCGATCGGGTCTTCTCCGGGCCACGCCGTGCGTGCAGTCTGCGCAGAGATCAGAACATTTCCAGCGTGACTCCTATCGGACAGTTCCAGGTCGCGCCCCGCAAGCAGTGGAATCTCCAACGTGCTTCGATAGTTCGTGCTGATCATGCGCACATTGACCATGGGGCGCTGTGACTCAGGCAGGGGATGATCCGGGCGAGTAAGACCATCAATCCAGGACTCGCCTGCCATCGGCATCTGACTTGTGACAGCCGCGCCGGTCACTCCGGGAATCTCAGCCAGACCATCGAGAGTTCGGTCAATGAATGAAATCTGCGCGGCTTTGAAATTGGGGGCCGAGTCCCCATAGCTTGAATTAAAGAGATTCACTTCCGCCAGCGTCACGTGGTCAGAATCGAAGTTGCGTTGTTGTGTAACCACGCGCGCAAAGCTGCTCACTACCAGGGCCGTTACCACCAGCAACAAGAGTGTGCATGCTATCTCCGCGCCTACAAGCACACTTCGAATTCGCTTTCCTTGCCGCGTATTGGCTACGCGTGTGGAGTTGACCTGCATTGCGGACTGGGGATCGGCGCGCATCGAGCGCAGAGCCGGGAGAATGCCGAACAACAGCGCTGTTGCCACGGACAGACCCGCAGCAAACAGCAGCACCGGCCAACTTATCGCAACTTCATTGAGACGTGGCAGGCCCGCCGGCGCTAGAGAAATGAAGATGCGCACGCCAGCCAGTGCAAACAGGACGCCCAGCGTGCCTCCAATCGAGGCAAGCACAAGGCTCTCAATCAGCGCCAATTGCAAAAGGCGCTTGCGACCAGCTCCCAAGGCAGCGCGGATTGAAGCCTCGCGTTCCCGCGCAACCGCACGCGCCAATTGCAGGTTGGCCAAATTCACACACGCAATCAGCAACACAGCCCCGATACCGGCAAGCAACAGCCAAAGACCCGCGCTGACGCTCCCCGTAACCTCCTGCGTCAGAGGAATCACGTCAATGCCCAGATGCGTCTGCAAATGCATTGCAATCGAGTAGGCCTGCTGCAACCCTTGCAGTTCGCTCTGCGCTTGACTCACAGTCACGCCGGGCCTGATCCGCGCGATCACTAAATAGTTGAAATCGCCGTTATCCGATACTTCCTGCGGATACAGCACCAGCGGCTTGAAGAGTTCCAGCGGAGGCGTTGCAAATTGCCCCGCCACCGGCATGAGGTCGACATGAGGGAAGCTGAATTCTTTAGGCAAGACACCCACGACCGTGCTCTCTCCACCATCAATGTGCAACGTGCGGCCTACAGCATTGGGATCCCCTTGAAAATAACGTTGCCATGCATTCCAGGTCAGGATCACCTCCGAATCGTGTCCCTTGCTCGCCTCCTCAGGTCGGAAGGCGCGGCCCAGAGTCGGCTGCATTCCAAGCACGGAGAAAAAACTCGGTGCGACCTGGAGCCCGTTGACGATTTGAGGATGGTCGTTCCCCACGGCTACGCTAAATCCGCGCGGCTGAAAAATGGCTGCATCCTCGAGCGTCTTCGACTGCGTTCTCAAGTTCAGATAGTGTTTGGGATTGTCAGGCAAGGTGGGCGCCACCTTTGCCATCTCCGCAACGGTTTCACGCAAGACAACGAGCTGCTTTGGATCTGGAAAGCCAAACGGCTTGAGCAGCACGCTGTTCACCACGCTAAAGATCGCAGTGTTTGCACCAATGCCAAGTGCCAGCGTCATGATCGCCGTGAGCGCGAATCCAGGAGACTTGTGCAACTGGCGCAGAGCAAAGCGTACATCCTGTGCGACGGTGCCCACGAAAGGCATCCCCCGTTGCACTCGAAAGCGCTCCTTGACTTGCGTGATGCCACCGAACTCACGCAGCGCCAGGGTCCGCGCCTCCTGCTTAGACATGCCGCGCTTCAGGTTCTCCTCGACGGCTAGATCAATATGCGATCGCAGCTCCTCATCCAGATCTTCGTCCAGCTTGCGCCTGCGGAAAAGCGCCGCGCAGCGACTCAATAGAACACGTATCAGTTCCATGACGGCCTCCTAGTTGGATGGGGCGAGAAAGCGCGCCATGGTTCCGGCAATTCGCTCCCAATTCTCAGTCTCCTGCTCAATCTGCTTCCGGCCGATGCGGGTCAGCGCGTAAAACTTTGCCCGGCGCTTGGTCTCGGACGTACCCCAGTCCGCCCTGATCCATCCCCGCTGCTGCAGGCGCAGAAGCGCGGGATAAATGGTTCCCTGGTTGAGGCTCAGTCCGTTATCGCTCACTTGTTCGATGCGCCGAGCAATGCCGTAACCGTGCAAAGGCCCCATTGCCTCAAGTGTTTTCAGCACCATCAGGTCCAGCGTGCCTTGCAGAACGTCAGATTTGTTTTCGCCCATAGAGTGTACCTGTTGTCTTTCTACAGATACTCTGCACCTGGCATAGGTTGGATGTCAACATGTATATAAACTCTCTAGGCAGATTTGTCTCAGCAATTGGGGTGGAACGCTGGGAACTGCGAAAGATTCGCGCTCCCTCGACGGAGCGGCTCACTGTTTGCTAATCCCGATTCCCGAGTCCGTGGCCCCTGCTTTAAAGATCCCGCCAATTCGCACCGAAGCCCAGATCGGCCACCAGCGGAACGCTCAGCTTGACCACGCCTTCCATTTCGGTGCGCACCAGCGCTTCGATCTCTGCGGTCTCATCAGCAGGCACTTCAAACAGAAGTTCATCATGGACCTGCAGAACCATACGTGTCTTGAGACCGCGCTCGGTGAGCTTTCGATCGATGACGATCATGGCCAGCTTGATGAGGTCGGCCGCCGTGCCTTGCAGGGGTGTATTGATAGCAGTGCGCTCTGCAAATCCGCGCTGGTTGGGGTTGCGGCTCTCGATATCCGGAATGGGCCGGACACGCCCGAACATCGTGCGCACTGAGCCCTCTCGCCGTGTCTGCTCCAATGTTCGTTCAATAAACGCTCGAACCCCGGCGTAGCGTTCGAAGTACCGCTCGATATAAGCCTTAGCCTCCGATTGCGGAATGCCCAGTTGCGCGGCGAGCCCAAACGCCGAAATCCCGTAGACAATGCCAAAGTTGACCGCCTTCGCGCGTCCCCGCGTCTCTTTGTCCATGGTGTCTGCGGCAACGTTGAACACCTCGCTCGCCGTAAGCGTATGAATATCGATGTTCTCCGCGTAGGCCTTGGTCAGCAGTGGGTCGCCACTGAAGTGAGCCAGTAGACGCAGCTCAATCTGCGAGTAGTCGGCCGAAAGCAGTTGCGACCCCGGCGCAGCCGTAAAAGCAGCGCGAATCTCACGTCCCAGCTCGGTGCGAACAGGAATATTCTGCAAGTTCGGATTCACGGACGACAGCCGTCCCGTCGCCGTTGCCGCTGCCTGGAAGGTCGTATGCACCCGCGAATCGGAATCGGCCAATAGAGGCAGTGCGTCGACATAGTTCGATTTGAGTTTCGAAAGATGGCGGAATTCGAGCACCAGGCGAGGAACCTCATTTTGCTCCGCCAGTTGCTCAAGCACGTCCTGCGCGGTCGAAAGGGCCCTGCCCTTCCCCCGAATCGCCGGTGCAGGCAATCCCAAATGGGTAAACAGCACCTCGCCAAGCTGCTTGGGCGAATTGACATTGAACCGCCGGCCGGCCAGCTCGAAGATGCGCTCGCCCACGCGCTCCAGCTCCGCGCTGAACCGTTGGGAAAGCCCATTCAAAACTCCCACATCAATGCGCACACCAGCCTTTTCCATGCGAAAAAGAACGGGCGCCAGCGGCAGGTCAATCTTCTTGTAAACGCCTTCGACCTTCGCCGTCTCCGCCTCAATGTGCAGCGCCGGAACAAGCGCATGAATCGCGGCCGCACCCGCCGCCAGCGTGGATGGAGCCGGTTGCCCGTGTCGCGCAGCTACGTCAGCCAGCGTCTGCGTGGCGTGGGTGGGATTGAGCGCGTACGAAAGAAGCATCGTGTCGTCAACCGCGCCGCGCGGCTCAACACCCTGCGCAGAAAGCAAATGCAGCGCCGACTTCCAATCGTGCGTCCTCTTCGGCACAGATGCGTCCTCAAGCAGTGCGCGCAATCCCGGCGTCAGGCTCAATTTCAGAGCCGTCCCGGGCTCCGCGCAAGCGCCCACGGCGAAGCTGGCCTGTTTCTCGGCGGCTTCCGCTACATCCAGCAGCGACATCGATTGTTGTGCTTCCTCTTCAGCCTCCGGCTCGGGAGCCTTCGCATCGAGCGCGAAGGCGAAGCCATTGGCACGTGCAGCGGCGTAGAACGCGGCAGCCTGCTCATTCGTTGGCGCCTCAATCAACTCAATCGTGGGCGCCGTTTCAGATGGCGCAAGGTCACGTAGCATCGACGTAAACTCAAGCTCCGTAAACAGCTCGCGGCAGGCCTCAAGGTCCGGTGGCTGGGTCTGCATCGCGCCCAGGTTCAACTCCAGTGGCACGTTGCTGTCGATGGTGACCAGCTCTTTGGACAGCAGCACGGCCTCGCGATTCTGTTCCAGTGACTCGCGGTAGCTCTTGCGCTTGACCTCCGCGGCGCGGTCCAGCACCGCCTCCACGCTGCCGAATTCAAGAATCAGTTCCACGCTTCCTTTGTCGCCAATCCCCGGTGCGCCGGGAATGTTATCCACCGCATCACCGCGCAGGGCCATCACATCAACGACTTTGTCCGGAGGGACGCCCAGCGTCTCAACAACCTTGCCGGGATCAAGCACGAGGTTGTCCTTCTGGGGATTGAGAATCTTCACCTGGGGCGTAACCAACTGCATCATGTCCTTGTCGCCCGAAACAATAAAGACTTCGTGCTGCTCGAGAGCAGCCTTTCGAGCCAGGGTTCCGATCACATCGTCGGCCTCGAACCCCTCGGCCTCAAGAATGGGAATGTGCAGGGCCTCCAGGGCGCGACGAATATAAGGAATTTGCCGCCTCAGGTCCTCGGGCATGGCCGCGCGATTAGCTTTGTAGCCCTCGTAGCTGACTTCGTCAAAGCACTGCGTCTTTCCGTTCCATTTCCGCAGCGGCCCCATGGTGCGCGCCCGCTCGTCGCGAAAGACCGCGCCGCTGACGTCGAAGACCGCCGCAAAATAAAGTGGCGAAAAATCCTGGCGCAGCTTCTTGATCATGTTGACGAAGACATAAATAGCTGCGGTCGGCAATCCACCCCGCGTTGACATGGGCCGGCTGCGCTGCATCGCGTGGTACGCGCGAAAGATGAACGACATGGTGTCGAGCAGGAAGACGGGCGGCTTGGCTTGGTCAGGCACGCTACAGAGTCTATCAGGACCGGAGATCGAAAATCAGGCGGCAGCTATCAACCAATGAACATGCAGTCGCCATAGCTGAAGAACCCGTACTGCTGTTGGACTGCGCGTCGATAGGCGGCCAGCACCCGTTCCCGCCCGGCAAAGGCGCTCACCAGCATCAGCAGGCTCGATTGGGGCAGATGGAAGTTGGTCAACAGCCCACCCACGAGCCGAAATTCGAATCCCGGCGAGATGAATATCTCCGTCGCGCCGGAGTGGGGCTTCAATTCACTGCCGGTCGCCTGCAGTGCACATTGCTCCAGCGTCCGTACCACCGTGGTGCCAACGGCCACAATGCGCCGGCCTTCGCGGAAGGCTCGATTCACGGCCTCCGCGGTTTCTGCAGAGATTGTGTAACGTTCGCGATGCAGGCGCACGTCGTCCAGCTTTTCCACGCGGAGGGGCGCAAAGGTGCCGAGGCCGACATGCAGAGTAATCCGGGCAATGTAAACGCTCTTCGCAACCAGGGTCTCCAGCATGGGCGGCGTAAAGTGCAGTCCGGCCGTAGGCGCGGCCACAGAACCGGGCTCGCGCGAAAAGACTGTCTGATACCGCTCGCGATCCGCCTCACCATCGTCACGGCGGATGTACGGCGGTAGAGGCATGTGGCCAATTTTGTCGAGTGTCGTGAAAAAATCGTCCACAGGGGCAAAACGCAGCAGCCGCTCACCAGATTCTCCGCGCTCCAGAACCTCCGCCTCAAGGCTGGTGACTCCAGATTGATCGGGAAACGCCAGCAATTCGCCGATGCCCACCTTCTTCCCAGGCTTGACCAGCGCACGCCAAAGGTTGTCACCCGCAGGCTCGGTAAGCAGCACCTCAACCAGCCCGCTTGGTTCTTGCCGGTCGCGGATTAACTTGCGCTTGGCATAGAGCCGCGCAGGAATCACGCGGCTGTCGTTGAGTACCAGCACGTCACCCGGATTGAGCAACCGAGAGAACTCAGCAAAATGCGCATCGCGCAAATCTCCGGTCGCGCGATCCATGATCAACATGCGGCTCTGCCCGCGTTCCGCAGAAGGCTGCTGGGCGATCAACTCCTGGGGCAGATTGAAGTCAAAGTCGGCGACGCGAAGGCCCCTCATCCTGCGACCCTCTTGAAGTGCTCTTCTGCGCGCAATCGAGCGGATTCAATCGCCGCATTCAGTTCGCCTCTCTTGCTCTCAGATTCTTCCGCAGGAAGATCGGTTGCAACATGCGTCCATGGGCCCCAACTGACGACGATCCGCGTGAAGGGCCAGGGCACCATAAACCTATCCCACGACCGCATCGTCCATTTGTGCTCCGGTTCAAGATGGAAGCAGCCAATCGGAGCACCGGTAATTTGCGCAAGTTTGATGGGTCCCATCTTGGTGCGATAGATGGGTCCGCGGGGGCCATCTGCGGTAAAAATCGCCGGAGTGCCACCGTTGATCACCTCGGCGAGACCCAGCAACCCCTCGCGAGCGCCCCGAGAGCTGGAGCCGCGCACGGCATGGAAGCCGAACAACTCCAGGACACGCGTGATCAGTTCGCCATCGAAGCTCTGGCTGATGAGGATGGTGGCATGTGTGCGTCGGAAGTAAACCGTGCAAGGAAGCACGCACTGATGCCAGAAACAGAAAATCTCCCGCCCCGCGCCAAGGCCCATAATCAGCGGCGTTACACCTTCAGGCGAAGTTTCCTCAAAGCGCCAGGTGCAGCTTACGACCCAAAGGAGTGCCCACACGATTCGCGGGACCACGGCCAGCACAATTCGCTGGACAAATGTGAATTTGGGCTCGGTGGTCACTCAGATGATTCTAGTGTAAACAGCCAAATTACAAATCCTTTGGCTCTGTTCAAGAGTAGCGCAGCCAGCGCAGTAGTTCGGGCAGTGTGGCACGCTTGCCATACATCAAGATGCCCACGCGATACAGGCGCGAAGAGAACCAGAGGACGGCCCAGATGCTCAAGATCAACAGGCCAATTGATGTTGCAAGCTGCCAGATTGGTACTGTTTCTAGACTCATGCGCGGAAGCATCACAAACGGCGCGGTAGCAGGGAACAGAGATGCGGCAATCACCCAAACCGAGTCTGGGTTGTTCAAGAGCACGGGAAGGATTCCGAAGCTGAGCCAGACAGGTCCGATAGCAAGCGGCATAAACATCTGCAATTCCTGCGCCGTCTCGCAGGTTGCGGCCAGACCCGAGAAGAGCGCACTGTACAGAAAAAAGCCGAGTACGTAGTAGACCGGGAAGAAGATGCCCTCCACGAGGGTGAAATGCAGATCCAGATCGCCGCTGAGAAGGGGTGCGGCCAACGCCGATCCCGTGAATAGCGCCGTCGCAATCACCCAGATTGCAATTTGCGTCAGTCCCACTGCGCCCACACCAAGCAGCTTTCCTGTGAGAAGATCGTCGGCACGAACAACCGAGAGCATGACCTCGAAAATTCGTGAGCTCTTCTCCTCAATTACCGAACGGGCCATATCCAGACCGTAGAGCAGGATGGGCATCGTCAGCAGAAAAGCCATGGCCAGCGCCTTTGAGAACGACGCCATTCCAGTGCTCTTTGCCGCTTTTCCCTCCTTGTTCACCATGAGGTTCTCTACAGTGACCTCTTTCAGCAGTGCTTCAGTCTGAGCTGGCTTGAATCCCGATGCGCTAATCCGCTCGTGAAGCAGGCTCCGGTTGAGGGCATACTCCATCCGGTTTGAAGTCCTGAAGTCCGCGGCGGACTGCGAGGCATAGGTGGCCGTTGGTGATCCGTTCGAGGAATTTTGAATCGAGAGGACGCCATCAAGCGACTTGTTGCGAATCCGATCCAACAGTGCATCTCGATCCTTCTGGGTTGCAGGAGCGACAACATCAATGATGAACTTGGAGTCTTCATCGTCAACCAGGCCGCGTTTGATGCCCTCGGCCAGCGTCGCGCTTTCTGCGGCAATTGCAACATGTTTGCCTGAGTCAGCGTGACGGCCCGTAAAGTACATTGCGACGAGCATGCCGAGAATGCACAATGGCAACAGCACCGTAGAAATCTTGAATGCGCGCCCGCGAATCTGCTCCAGGTATTCCCGCTTGGCAATCAATAGAACATTATGCATTGGGCTTGCCTCCAACGGTCTGGATGAAAATCTCTTCGAGTGAGGGCTCGACCAGTTCGAATCTATAAATCCTGGCTTCGGCGGCCGCCTCCCGCAGTAACTTTTGGGCGTCGCCGTGCGGCTTGAGCTTGATCTCCGCGTGGCCGGAAAAGTTCTTGGCTTCCTCAATCTCATCGCTGTTCAAAAACGCCGCGCTGCCCTCGAACTCGACGACCACTCGATTGCGCTCATAGCTGGCCTTGATCTCGCGCAGATTCCCGGCCAACACGGCCTCGCCGTTGTTGATCAGGCAAATCGTGTCACAGAGCTTTTCCACCTGATCCATGCGATGGGTTGAGAACAGGATCGCCTTGCCCTGAGCTTTCAGTTCAAGAAGAATGCGTTCCACGAGGGAGGCATTCACCGGGTCAAGGCCGCTGAACGGCTCGTCCATGACGATGAGCCCTGGGTCGTGGAGTAGGGATGCAATCAGCTGGATCTTTTGCTGCATGCCCTTGGAAAGCTCGTCAGTCTTCTTCTGTAGTGAACCCTCAATTTCCATGCGCTTGGCCCACTCGAATGCCCGCTTGCGCGATTCCTCGGCAACCAGTCCGTGCAACTGGCCAAAAAAACCCAGTTGGTCGATGACCTTCATCTTTTTATAGAGTCCGCGCTCCTCCGGCAGGTAGCCCACGCGCTCCAGGCTCTTGCGCTCAAAGGGATGCCCGAAAAGGCTGATGCGGCCCGAGTCAGGAATCGTAATGCCCATCATCATGCGGATCGAACTGGTCTTCCCGGCGCCATTCGGCCCCAGCAGGCCAAACATCTGGCCGGCATCGATGGACAGGCTCAGGTTGCTGACAGCAACCTTATCCTCGTAGGCCTTGGTTACTCCCGCGAGTTCAACAACTGGCATGGATTCTCCCGCCGTCCTCCCGTTGCGCACGGCGCCTGATTTATCGAGGAACGGTCACTGGTGAAGTGTAGCAAAGCAGACATTGCCGAAAGTTGACGTGAACCCGGGCACGTGTCGATTTTAGCCGAGGCTCACTTTAAGCTGGAGTAGCGCCTTTGCCAGAAGTTAACCGGCTCTTCACTTACTGCCAACCAATCCACTTGTCTTCTCCGCAGGCACACATTCCTGCCTGTAACTGACCTGACACTTATGGGTCACTAGATGGTGACTCCGTTCGAGGCAAGGGGTATATTGACATCAGGAATCGAGAGGCGAAATGGAAGAATTATTCAAAATCGACCAGTTTACTGTCGCCCCCCCGCCAGTTGGCCCCACACAGAGGCCCCAGACCATCCCGGAACTTGGCGTCCGGCAAGCTGTTCTCGATGACCTCGCCTTAAAGCTTCTGTATATGTCCGGCCCGTTTTCGATCCTGGAACTATCGAAACTGACCTGTCTCAGTTACGAAGTAGCTACCGAGCTCTTTAACCGCATGCGCACGGAGATGCTTTGCCAGGTGACGGGAATGACAAACAACGTTCCCCAGATCGCAATCACCACCCAGGGCAGGATTCGTGCATTGGAATTACTTTCTCACAGCCATTACACCGGCCCTGCCCCTGTGTCTCTTGAAGCCTACGCGAACCAGGTAAGGAAGCAGAGCGTCAAGAACGTTGAAGTCCACCCAGCTGACGTTGAACGCGCTTTTGCCCATCTTGTGATCGACAACAAGACCCTATGGCAATTCGGAACGGCGCTCAACTCCGGCTCGCCGATCTTCCTCTACGGCCCGGCCGGAACCGGCAAGACAACGGTTGCAGAGACCTTATCGCGCGTGATTTCCGAGACCGATGTTTGGCTGCCTTACGCCGTTGAAGTGGACGGCCAGATGATTACCGTCTACGATTCCGCAATTCACGTTCGAGTTCCAGAGGCAGAGCCTGCGGAACGGGACGAACGCTGGGTGCTTTGCAATCGCCCGGCCGTGCTGGTTGGTGGTGAACTCACGGTCGAGATGCTTGACCTGCAGTTCAACCCACTGACAAAGTTCTATGTCGGCCCCGTTCAGATGAAAGCCAACAACGGTGTGCTCATCATTGACGACTTCGGCCGCCAGCGGGTTCGACCGGAAGAACTGCTGAACCGCTGGATCGTTCCCCTTGATCGACGTATCGACTTCCTCAGCCTGGCTGGAGGGAAAAAGGTCGAAATCCCGTTCGAAATGCTGGTCGTGTTTGCCTCCAACATGGATCCGTACGAGTTGATCGACGCAGCGTTTCTGCGCAGAATCCAAACCAAGATCAAGCTCGGTGAAATTTCAGACGCCCAGTTCCTTGAAATCTTCCGCCGCGTTGCCGTTGAGCGCGACATCAAATGCGAAGCCGGCATCGGCGAGAATCTGATCGATGTCATTNNGTCATTCGTGGCACATTGAAGCAAGAGTTACGGTCCTGCTTCCCCCGCGACATCATCAATCAGGTCTGTTGGGCTGCTCGATACGAGAGCAGAAGCCCGTATCTCGACCGCGTGTCGGTGATTCAAGCTGTAGAAGCCTACTTCCTGGCCAAGCCGTAATAGACCCGGCCTCGGCTCGCTTAATCCCCGTCGCAGATATCGATCGAAAGGCGCACGACGCCTGGAACATCCTCAATCCGCCAACGGCGGAAATGCGATAGCATCCGAAGTGTGCCCGGCCTCAACACTCCAATCATGTATGTCCGTGGCGTTGGACCGCGCTTGGCGGAGATGCTCGCCGCCCGGGAAATCCTCACCGCTGAAGACCTTCTGTATCATCTTCCCTTCCGTTACGAGGACCGCCAGAATCCCCGCAGCCTGGACGAACTGAAACCCGGCGAGACAGCAAGTGTCATTGCGGAAGTCCGCGGCTCCACGCTGCTGCGGACGCGCAAGGCGCCCATCTTTGAGATGACGGTTGGCCAGGGACGGCTGTCGCTCAAATGCATCTGGTTCAATGGATCCTATCTGAACGGAAAGTTCCAGGCGGGGCAAACGGTGGCCGTGTACGGCAAGGTGGAACCCTCGCGGTCGATCAGCAACCTCAAAATGATTCAGCCACAATTTGAAGTGCTTCCTGACGCCACGGATGACGCCGAAACGCGTCTTCTCGAAGTGGGCCGGATTACGCCGGTCTATGAATCCCTGGGGGGCAGCCGGCTTGCCTCTCGGTGGCAGCGCAAGGTGATCTTCAACCTGCTTGAGGGCATGCGTGGCGCCGTGCCGGAGTGCCTGCCCAAGGAGATGTTGGCTCGACTCGATTTGCCAAACCGTGAAACGGCCCTGCGCGAGGTTCATTTCCCCCCTGAGGGCACACCCTTCGCCCAACTGCAAGGCTCAGCGACGCCGCCCCACCGGCGACTGATCTTCGAGGAGCTTTTCTTTCTGGAACTAGGCCTGGAGCTAAAGCGTCGCCGCATGAGGCAGCGCCCGGGCATCGAATTCGCCACGACCGATAAGGTCCGCGAGGCCATCCGCGAGGTGTTGCCCTTCCATCCAACATCCGCGCAGAAGCGGGCCCTGGGAGAGATTGTTGCCGATATGCGCCAGCCCAGCCCCATGCGCCGCCTGCTACAAGGCGATGTGGGGTCGGGGAAAACCATCGTCGCGTTGCAGGCCATGTTGGTTGCTATGGAAAATGGCTTCCAGGCGGCGCTGATGGCGCCCACCGAGATTCTGGCCACGCAGCATTTTCTGGCCGCGCGAAAATTGCTGGAGCGTTCCTCTCGCCGCTATCGAATCGTCCTGCTGACCGGCTCGCTCGACGAGGACCGCAAGCGTCACACTCGCAGCCTCATCAACAGCGGCGAAGCGCAGCTGGTGATCGGCACCCACGCGTTGATCGAAGAAAAAGTGGAGTTCGACCGATTGGGTCTCGTCGTTGTGGACGAGCAGCACCGCTTTGGCGTGTTGCAGCGCTTCAAGCTGATGAAGAAACCCAACCAGGCGGAGCCGGATGTACTGGTGATGACCGCAACCCCGATTCCGCGCACGCTTGCCCTCTCGCTCTACGGCGACCTTGACGTGAGCATCCTGGATGAGCTGCCGCCGGGACGAACGCCCATTGTCACCCGACGGGTTCCCGGCGAACGCGCTGACGAAGTGTGGGACTTCGTGCGCAAACACGTCGCCAAGGGCCAGCAGGCGTACATCGTTTACCCGGTGATTGAGGGCACAAAGGATGACCAGCCGGAGCTGGACTTCCCGCTTGACGAAGCCGAACCCGCGGTTGACCTGCCGCCTGCAACCACTGGGAAGACCACCCGCAGAGGTAAGACTGCGGAGCTGTTTCCCAAGGTCGCTCCGGAACCAAATTCCGGTGCCAGGGCCGGATTGAAATCCGCCCTGAAATCGGCGACCGAAATGCACGAAAAGCTACGCCAGGGACCGCTCGCCGGCCTGCGTGTCGGGCTGCTGCATGGACGCCTGGATGCGGACGAGAAAGAGATCATCATGCGCCGCTTCCAGCGTGGCGAAATTGACGTGCTCGTGGCCACCACGGTCATCGAAGTTGGCGTCGATGTGCCCAACGCCACGGTGATGGTGGTGGAACACGCGGAACGCTTTGGCCTGGCACAGCTTCACCAGTTGCGCGGCAGGGTAGGCCGGGGAGCGGCCAAGAGCTACTGCATCCTCATGACCGGCCCACGAGTCTCCCCGCTTGGCGAGGAGCGCCTGAACGCCATGGTCCGCACACAGGATGGATTTGAACTTGCGGAGTTGGATCTGACCATGCGCGGGCCGGGTGAGTTCTTCGGCACCCGCCAGGCCGGATTGCCCGAGTTTCGCGTGGCCAATCTGGTCCGCGACCGGCAGTTGCTTGAATTGGCCAAGTTGGAGGCAGCTGGCTTCGCCAATGCCTCCAACTCCAATCAGGCTAAAAGGTCTGAAGCCGCCGACCCTGAACGAGCGCGCGTCTGGGCGCGACTGAAAGAGGCCTGGCAGCGCCGCTATGGATTGGTCGAGGCCGGATGAGCAACCTCGATCCTCAACGGCTTCATCAGGCTGCCCCGTGCCCCTGTCTTTCCTGCACCATCGCCACCGGAAAGGTTTGGAATCGATCTCACCAGCCTTCGCTGGCCTGCGATCTCCCCAGAAATGGAAGGAGATGATGTGAACCGCAAACGCAACAAATGCAGAATGTTGTAGCCTTATAGCCAGCATGATTATCGGCTCCGGAATTGATCTGGTAGAGATCGGGCGTATCCAGCAGTCCATGGATCGTTATGGAAGACGTTTCCTTGACCGCGTCTATACCAGCGGGGAACAGGAATACTGCTTGCGCAAACGGAAATCTGCGGAAAGCTTTGCCGCCCGATTTGCCGCCAAGGAAGCAGGAGCCAAGGCCCTTGGGACGGGGATTAGCCACGGCGTGAGCTGGCTCGAAATCGAAATCGTTCGGGAGCCCAGCGGAAGACCCAACCTGCATTTTCGGGGACGCGCCGCACAGATTGCCACTCGCCTTGGCGTTGCCCATGCTGCCCTGTCGATTACCCATACGGCCGAACTTGCCATGGCCAGCGTACTGTTGGAAGACGGTGGTTAGAGCATTTTCTGAACGCTGTCGACCGACGCCATTGATGCAAACTGGCGTAACCATCAGGAAGCGACGGCCCGTTAGGCAGCGAATAAGTCCGCACTGTTTTGGAAAATGCCTTGATCCGCCCCGTCTGGTATCCTCAAGGCGTCCACCGCATCATTTCAGCCAAAGGGAGTCTTCGTGCCAAGCCGCAAAGAGATTCAATGGTCGCAGCTGAGAGTTGGAGCGCTGGTCCTGGTGAGCATGGCCGTGCTCGTCGGGCTCGTTTTGCTCATGTCCGGCACAACCGGCGGACTGTTTTCGCATAAGCTCGTGCTCCGCTCCTATTTTGAGAATGCCGCGGGGGTTAAGGACGGTGCGCCGGTCACCCTGGAAGGCGTCACCATTGGCAACGTGACTCATGTCAATGTGGTGCCGGAGCGCAACCCCACCCCGGTTGAAGTCATCATGCAGGTTGGCTACGACTATGCCCCCAAGCTGCACACCGACTCAACCGCCTCAATCAACCAGGCCGGCGTACTGGGTGACAGCTACGTG
>PLKU01000113.1 GCA_003140705.1 Acidobacteriaceae bacterium | reverse complement strand
CGTGAGGTAAATACCCCTATAATGATTTATGATGAGCTTCTCTGATCTTCTTCATGCCGAGTAGCAACTCCCGGGTTTGTGACTGATTGGATAACGGCTTGAAGTGAAGCCTCGAGAGCTTCATCGAATCACGCGCCGCTGACACCTTGACATGTTCTGCCGGTTGCCATTCCGCAGACGCCCGCGGCTCTTACACCTGGAGTTTCTCACTCGGCAACTGACCGTGCTGACCAATCGGATACGCGACCGCTCGCGGCGAACGAGCCGGTAAAAATGGCGCACGGCAGCGCATCGCAATGCGCGCTCAGTTGGCGGTTGAGAACAACTCGGAACACGGGATCGCCCTATCAAGAAGCAACAGGAGGTGTCTGCGAGCCTTGCTCAGGCAATTGATCGAGCAGAACCACATTGAGCAGCGACTTGTGCACCTGGATGCTGCCGTTGTAATCGATAAAGCCGAGCTTGCGAAAGCGNNCCGATCATCTCCGCCAGGGTTTCCTGCGTAATGGGAGGAATGAAGGTTGGCGGTTCGCTATGGGAGGAATGAAGGTTGGCGGTTCGCCCGGCTTGCTGAATCCCCCCTCAATAGGAGAATTCGCGCCAGGCGCTTCTCGCTGGAGTTAACGAGCTGGTCGACAAGATCGGCCTGGGTTCTCATGCTTCGGACCATCAGGAACCGCAAAAAGATGTCCGCGAACGCGTCAATTCCCAACCTGAGCAATGTTGAACAGCATTTCTGAGCCAGACCACTTCACACTGTCGGTAAGTTCGCTTCTGCCGCGGCAATGCTCCTTCCGACTGATGCGGAGTTCCAGTGCAAAGGAGAACGCGATGTTCCATCTCACGAATGCCATGCTAATTGGCGCCTTCCTCGTCATCCTTGCCATTGTCATTGGTGTCAGCGCCTTCCTTGATGGTCGCAGGGGAAAACCGGCTCCTTTCCGCGATTATTTCGGTCCCGAGTACGACCGCGACCTTCTGCAGCAAAGCGCATTCAGCGAAACTGAAGACTGGCTGGCCGATGGTCACGCCCGCTTTTCCCCTTTCCGTCTCCGTGATCCAGCAGCCAACGAGCGGAGGTGAGGAATCATTATGGCAACGCGGCGGAATGGTGAACCAAATTGACCCTGGGGCCGCTTACTCTTAAGGAGTGGATGGCCTTCAACCCCATTCCTCCGCTGCGTCCCCTGCATTTCCACACGCTGGGCATGCGTCTCTCCCTTATGCCACGCTGGCTCACGCACCTGGGGCTAATGGGGCTTTTCTTTGTTGCGGTGGTCGATTCCTCGGTCATTCCTCTTCCCCTTCCTGGCAGCACCGACCTGTTGCTGCTGTGGCTGGTGGCGCATAGCGGAGATCCGTGGCTGTTGGCCCCTTGTGCCATCGTGGGCAGCATTCTGGGCGGGTACACAACCTGGCAAATCGGCCGTCGGGGTGGCGAAGCGGCGCTGCGGCGCTATGTGCCCCGGCGTTTTCTTGGACGAGTGGTTGGATGGGTGGAGCGTCACCGAATCCTCGCGGTCTTTGTTCCTGCTTTGCTTCCCCCGCCGATTCCGCTCTTGCCGTTTGCGCTTGCCTCGGGTGCGCTGGGCGTCTCGCGCAGGCGATTTCTGGCCGTCTTCGGCGCAGCTCGCAGCCTGCGCTACTGCTTCATCGCATGGCTGGGCGTGGCCTACGGACGCAAAGTCGTCCGGCTGTTTTCCGTGAGTCTTCAGAGATGGTCACTTCCTCTGCTGTGCGTGTTCGTGGCCCTGCTGTTCGGCGGCGGATGTTTCGGAATATGGAAGGTTCGCGGTTTGCGCAAAACCGATGCTGCCGAAAGACTCGCTCTTCTGGCATCGGCGGCTCGTGCCGGCTGAATTCGGAAGTTCGCTTTATCCACTGGAGCTGGCACTTAGAGAAATGGGTTCGCATTCCGGCGAACCCAGCCAAGAGGCATTCTGGAGGGGCAAAGCTGCGGGGGTATCAAGAATTGCGCGGAGGTTTGGGAGGACTGTAGCAAAGTAGTTACTGCGTGGAGGTGATCGAAGATGCCTCTTTGGTTGAAGGCTACGGGTGCACCCGCCCGCCGTACTGCGCAGTTTTGCTCACTCGCGCAAAGTCTTTCAAGACAGCCGGGGGCCGAGGCTCCTGGAGTGAAGATTCAGCGTTGAACCACCCCTCTGTCCTCCGGTCGATGAGACCCCTCTCGCTTGAATTGAATCGCACTAACCGGACACACATCTGACGTGTCAATCACCAGGTCACAAATATGCTTTGACACTGCGGGTCATCCATCTGAATCGGTTCGCTATTAAGTAGGCTTTTCAAACGGGAGCCCTCCATCTCGGGCTCCGCGATTTTGCACCAATGTTCTTTCATCTTCACTAACTCTTTGGGCAAGCTGTTGCGTCCGATCGCTTTTTCAGCGAAATAGGATCATGTTTGCGTGGTCTGAGAAACGAGGTCTGCTCAAACATGGACGCGTCGCCCTTTTTCGAATTAAGAATCCGACAACCCTCAGGCTTGCAAAGTGGAAATGATCGCTCCATGAGCTCTTGGACACCGGGTTGCCTTTACTCTGAATTGTGGTTTAAGACCTGCGAAGGGTGCTCCAAGCCTACTTGGTATTGTGCAATGCAGCACTGATCCAGCCAACTAAATCATCAATCCACTTGGAAATAAGCACTTGCGGCAGCCATTTGAAAAACCGGCATAAACAATCCCTGCACCGCATGGGGAACAGCCCGATAAGCAGCTCTGGGCAATCGGACCAGCAGAGCCGCGAAGTTCTGATGCGGGACCGGCCGCAAAGTGGGCAATTCATGAAGGGCTGATCTCCTCTGTCCTAGTTACTCCTGGATCTGGGAGTATTCCAACTGTTTGATTTCTTGTGACACCAGGAATTGGTCATTAGTCTGACCGGCACAATTCGTCAATCTCCCGGCGCCGGAGTGAGAAGGGATTGCCTCGAACATTGGAAATCCAAATAGGTCCTCCATGCTCAGCCGCTTGGCCAAGCGCCCTGGGTTGGTCATGGCGTCCACGAACTTGATCAAGTGAGCCGTGTCTGCGCCTTTTTGAAAGAACGCATCGGCAGCGACCCTGGGCGGCACACAATTGTCGAACAACGCACCGCTCATCGCGATCACTCGAACCGATGGAAACAGGCGACGCACCACCAATAGAAATTCAACGCCTGACATACCTGACATGTTGAGGTCAGAAAGCAGGATGTCGGGGAACTCGTGTCGGAGCTCAGACAGCGCCGAAAAGCCGTCCGTCACAGACCGCACAGAATATCGAAGTTCAGAAAACAGCGGTGGCAGAGCTTTTCGAATCAAGACGTCATCTTCAACAATGAGGAGCTTCACACGCGGATCGTTGGATGGTTTCCTATTCGTGAGTGCCGATTTGAGACCATGTGCTAAGTATCCACCACTGCTGGTCAAGATGCTGTTCAGTCTTGCTCATTTACCTGCTCCCCACGACCCGCCCAGTATTGAGTATGATTTCGTCGTCCTGGCCTGGGTCACTTGGCGTAAACAGGACAACCTGTAAGTTGGAACCCTGGACCGTACAGGTTCCTTCCTCTCTTATCAAGCAGTTGATGAGAACGTCTGGACCTCTCAGACCAGCCGAACACGTACATTTAAGTCGGCACAGGGCATCGGGCAGGCCATAAGGCAAAATCGAGAAACGCCTCTTTTCGATCGAAAAATACTGCCAGGCCATTGAACATGCAGGAGGAATACCTGCGCGATAGCGATCCACATTTGCGACTCTCAATTACCTGAGCAGTTTTGACCGGCTAAATTCTCTGCAATACGGCCACAATCTAATCGGTACCATAACAGCATTCCAACTGCGGTCGATTTTCGTTGCAACAGCCACGTCTAAAGGAGTCATTATGTCTGATTCGAATCCCTCTGGTCTCTCTGACAATGCTGCAGGTGGCATTGCCTACATCACGATCATCCCGGCAATTGTCTTCCTCATCATTGAACCCTTCAAGAGAAGCCCCTTTGTGCGCTTCCAAGCGTGGCAGTCGATCTTCTTTTTTGTCGCCTGGGCGGTAGTTGACATTCTCGTCGGAGTTGTACAGCACCTGATCCCGTCTGCCGTTTTCCTGACGTTGACGGTATTGCAATTGGTGGGCCTCGCCATCTTCGTTGTCTGGCTCATCGTGTTCATCAGCGCCTTTGGCGGCAAGAGCATCAAGCTGCCCGTCATTGGCAACCTGGCTGAGGCGCAGGCGAATCGGTAATTGCCGTGCAGATGCACTTCTCCAAACCAATACTTGCTCGCTCTCCAGGAAGCCCGTAAAGCTAACGAATAACGCCTGAAGGAGAACACCATGCCTCAGAGTTCGCACGATCAAGCCGCAGAGCTTCACAATCTGCCATCCCACGCCCACGATGTTGCAGCTGTCGCCCACGGCGAAGCAGATCATCGAACCGATCACGAACTCAGCAAGCAGGCTTACGAACTCTCTCGGAAAGCTCTGAAGCACACCGAGCAACTCGATAAGGCAGCGGCTGTGTCTACCACAGTAGAGAAAGGGAAAGGCGAGAAGTAGAAGCGGTGCGTGTCATCCGCCCAGGACTTCCCCTTGAGCCACCACTTCCATGATGCTGCCCACAACGTCATTCCCAACTTCGATACTGGAGGTTGACTTCACTCCCCTGGCCGTAAGTGCCGCCTTGCACTTAGTACGCTCGATGGAGTGGTGGTAGCAAGAGCTGCGGTACAGGCGGCAAATCTTGAGTGCGACTGCTGTTGTCTCCCCCGAATCCTCCGGCCAAGACGCAAAGACCGATCCAAACATCGGCCCAATCGGCCTCACGAGCGATGAGGCGCGGGCTCGTCTTCAAAAGGACGGCCCCAACAGAATGCCAGACACCTCGTTTCATCCGGTACGCAACGCAATGGCGAAATTCTGGGCGCCTGTTCCGTGGCTGCTCGAAGCATCAGTTGTGCTTGAGATCGTGCTGCATAAGTTTTACGAAGCTGCCGTGATTGCTTCCCTACTGGTATTCAACGCGGCACTCGCCTACTTCCAGGAGAGTCGGGCCCAGGCTACTCTGGCAGCACTTAAATCGCGTCTCGCGCTCAACGCGTCAGTCCAGCGCGATGGCGAATGGAAAACTGTGCCGGCGGCGGAGTTGGTACGCGGCGACCTGGTGAAACTTTCGCTGGGCGCAGTGGTGGCTGCCGATGTGCACCTGACCGGTGGATCCGTCGAGCTCGATCAGTCGATGCTCACCGGCGAATCCCTGCACATTGAAGCCGGTCCGGGTGCAAACACGTATGCCGGAGCTCTTGTCCGGCGAGGTGAGGCAGCCGGCGAGGTCACAGCCACAGGCGCACGCACCAAGTTTGGCCGCACCGCGGAACTCGTTCGCACCGCGCACGTGGTGAGCACGCAGCAGAAGGCCGTGCTCAGGGATTCACGGTGCTCGCAGTTGCCGCGGGACCTCCGGCTAGCGTACAGATAATCGNNCGCCCTCAGCGAGCCGGGACGAAGTGGTCAAAATTGAACAGCCCGGGCCACGTAGGTTAGGTCAACCTTATCCAGGTTTGCTGAAGATGCGACTGGAGCACGAGACTGCCCAATGGTGAGGTGATCGAGATGGAAGACACTCGGTGCAAGATCGTGGCAATGGAAGTGGACGACCTTCGGTGCACTCGGCTCAATGACTTGGTGATCGAAATGGAGGACTTTCGCTGCAAAAGCCTGTTGAATCGAGAAACCCTTGAGATCGATGACCCGAGGTGCAATCGCATGGCGATTAGGGTGGAAGATCCTCGATGCCAGAGCCTGCTCATGAATTGGTGATTGAGGTGTCAAATGGCTTATTGGCATCCGTAAATCAATCAATTTAACCGCGACCCCAATGCCACAAGCCTGCGCGGACCGGACACATATTCTTCTAACCCTGCTCGGGCACGGTTGCCAATCAGCAAACGGCGTGATGAGCAATTGCGAGCAGCCTTCAGGAACCTGATCGTGGATACTGGTCGATAGAAAGCCTGATATCAGGCTACGATCGATCCCGAAGAGAAACTTACCGAGTCGCAGATTCTCCAGGAGAAAGGCCTCTCAATGGATCTCAACTCATTGAAACCAACTACAGAACAGAGGAGAAGATCATGATGAAACCAAGCACGGAAGATCAGTCGGCTGGCAAGCTCCACGAAGTCAAAGGGGCAATCAGGCAGAAAATCGGCGAAGTTACCAAGAACACCGACCTGGAAGATGATGGCAGAGCTGAAAAGAGTGTCGGGAAAGTTCAAAACGTGGTCGGCAAGCTTGAAAAGGCCGTGGGAGCATAACCGAATCAGCATCGAAATCTGCAAGGTGAGAGGTCAAGACAGAATGGCGCAATCAGTATTGGAACAGATGAAGAAACAGATTCACCAGACAGCGCGCAAGGGATCGCGGGCGGGATCTGCCGCTGCGGATGCACTTCAAGATGGTATCGGCGCGGCACGCCGCGCTGCAAAACATGGCAGCTATATCGCTGGAGAGTTTCTTGATGACACGAAGAAGCGCATACAACGGCACCCGATTGAAGCAGTTGTAGCGACTTTTACAGCAGGAGCTGTGATTGCCGGAACGATCAGCTGGATGATGAGCCGAAGGCAACGATCGTAACAGAGATGTTATTTGCAGAGACTGTCAGCATTGATGACTCCGGAATTTCTCACTTAAGACAATGGCAGGCCTTCGGCAAGAATCAGAAGCAAGGTCTTGCTGATAAAGAAGCGGTGGTTCAGTTTGTGAACAATCACCGATGCCCTCAGCGAATTCCGAATTTCCTGGCTCTAGGAGAGAGAGACTGGGTCAAAACGGAACTTTAACGGTCAATTGTTGAGAACAGGCGCTGAGCAAATTGCTACTTTCCATTCGCTGCAACAACAAACAAACGAAAACTAATATCGAAAACACTTGCCCATCCTCCCCGTCAGAAAGCCTGCTAGGTTCAGATTTGCAAGGATTATAGCGCCCCTTTTCGTCCTCGGTTATTCTGCTTCACCAAATGTCACGCTCCACCTGTCACATTGCTCCTGCGATTTGCACGAGGTGCTTGCTTCGCCAGGATTCAAGGAGTCGATGGTCAACTGTTGAAAACTGGGCTTCTCGTATTCTGGGGAAGATCTGGATAGGGTTTGGCGCATGGATTTGTTCAGGATTAGTTATGTTACGCAACGGGCTGGCTAATCAAGCTCTCGATTGTTGCGATCGCGGTTGGATCGTTCCTTCGCTGACGCCGTTCTCGATTGACCATCAGCTGCGATTCTGTAACTGCCGGAGATCGCCAAACGCCTGGCTACGCTCCGGAGGATGATTCTCTCGTGGCGATAACTGGGCTCCTCATAAAGAGGACCCCAAATTCATTCCGTCCTTGTCTGGGCTGAGCCCGGTACGCTCCCTTGCGTGAATTGAGGCCAATTCCTGGCGGCAATGGAAGGATCTCAATCTGCCAATGTTTATCGGCCAGAACTGCTCCCCTGCGATTTCACAAGCTTGAGCGAAGCTCTTTTAGACTCTTGAATTCCCCGGCGGGATTTGAGCCCGAGTAATCGCTCAGAATGCCTGCAGGTGCCATGAGCAGATATGGTCTTTACTTTCTTTAGTTTGGTGGGGTAGGATTCAGCGCGTATTGACTCACACTTGGGAGGGGCATGAAATGGCGCGAATGGCTCTCGTAACTGGTGGTACACGGGGAATTGGCAGTGAGATAAGCCGTGCCTTGCAGAAAGCCGGGCGCACAGTGGTTGCCAGCTACCTCGGGAACGACCAGGCTGCCGAGCAATTTTTGCAGGAAACCGGCATCAGAACCTACAAATTTGACGCTAGCAAGTTTGATGAATGCCAGGAGGGCGTCCGAAAGATCAAGGAAGAAGTGGGGGCAATAGAGATCCTGGTGAACAATGCCGGCATCACGCGGGACAGCACCCTGCAGAAGATGGACCGCGATATGTGGGACGCCGTCATGGATACCAATCTGGGCTCCTGCTTCAATCTGTGCAAGCTGCTCTTTCCAGAGATGCGGGAGAAGCACTTTGGCCGAATTGTCAATATAGGCAGCGTGAATGGACAGGCAGGCCAGTATGGCCAGGTCAACTACGCCGCGGCCAAGTCTGGAATCCACGGATTTACCAAGGCATTGGCCCAGGAAGGTGCCAGGTTCGGGATCACGGTTAACGCAGTCGCGCCGGGTTACGTGGATACAGATATGGTTCGCAGCGTGCCGCCCGACGTGCTGCAAAAGATCATTGCCCGCATTCCGGTGGGACGGCTTGGGACCCCCGAAGATATTGCGCGCGGGGTTGTCTTCCTGACTGCCGATGAAAGTACTTTCATCACCGGGTCCACACTGTCGATCAATGGTGGGCAGCATATGTACTAGGCCGCCCGCGCTTCGTGGTACAGGTCCGAGCGGATGAGAAGCTGCCCCGCTCGACCGTCTTTAGACAATGGAGCGGGGGCTGAGCTCTAGGTTCCGATCACCATGCCACCATCCACGGAAAGGACGGCCCCATGCACAAAGCTGGCCTGATCTGAAGCAAGCCAGAAATAGGCGTTGGCCACATCTTCCGGTTTGCCCACACGCCTCATCGGTGTGTGATCAATCATGTTGTCGAGGATATCCGGGGGCATGGACTTCAACATGTCCGTAGCGATAAACCCAGGGGCGACGGCGTTCACACGAATATTGTGTTTTCCCAATTCACGAGCCCATGTGCGGGTCATTCCGATGACACCCGCCTTCGATGCCACGTAATTCGTCTGTCCGAAGTTTCCGTTCAGCGCCACCACCGACGCGGCGTTGAGGATTACTCCACCACCCTGGCGCATCATGTGTGGAACCACGGCGCGGGTGGTGATGAAGACACCCTTCAGGTTGACATCGATGACCGAGTCCCAGGACTCTTCCGGCATGCTCTTCACGGTCCCTGTGCCGTTGATTTTTACCAGTTGAGCATCGCGCACAATTCCGGCGTTGTTCACGACAACGTCCACGGCGCCCCACTTCTCGACGACTGCATTTACGGCCGCTTCCACAGCAGGCGCGTCGGTGACGTCTACCACCTGAAAGAGCACCTCACCGCCCGCCTGCCGTATCTCCGTCTCAAAAGCTGCGGCTGCCTTATCCGAAACATCCCACCCAGCTACGGATGCGCCATCCGCGGCAAAGCGGAGGGCCGTTGCGCGGCCGATCCCGGCGGCCGCACCCGTGACTATGACTACTTTACCTGGAACCTTCTGCTCTTCCATCACAACCTCATTGAATCATCCATTCTATGTGCCATCGTGCATGCCCATTCCGAAGAGCGGAGGGGCCTAGGCAATTGTTTGCTCCACGTCTCTGGGAAATGCTAACATCAGACTAGAGGAGTTGCTGCACTGCGTCAATATATGCAGCACAACTTGCCAAACGAATTCCTCTTTTTGGCGCCTTTCCCATCGAGAGAAGACCGATTGCCTGGTTCGGTCCTCCTCGGTCGGCCGAGACGCATTCGCCCGTTTAGCCGTGATTGGGCACGGGGTCCGGTACCGGACGCAAGACTCAAACCTGGCGCAGGGGCATCGCCCTGCGGAGACTCAATTAATAGAGGCGATTTCACTTGTCCACATGTCGCGCGGTGCAATACATTGGGTGCGCCATTAACCGTGACTCCCGATCAACTTGCCATTGGATGAGAGTCACTCATTATTTAGGAGAGTACGCATGTCAGCAATCGTGATCACCGCTGCAAAACGCACGGCAATCGGTGCCTTTATGGGTAGTTTGAAAGACGTATCCGCCGTCGATCTGGGGGTGGCAGTGATGAGTCAGATCCTGCCCGGCCTGATTCTGGATGACATTGCGGATGTGATCGTAGGCAATGTTCTCCAGGCTGGTCAAGGCATGAACCCGGCCCGCCAGATTGTGATCAAGGCAGGCCTGCCCATGAAAACCCCCGGCCAAACCATCAACCGTGTGTGCGGAAGCGGGTTGCAATCCGTGATCGGCGCCGTTCAGGGAATCAAATCCGGCGATGGCGATCTCTACATTGCCGGGGGCGTTGAAAGCATGTCTCGCGTCCCGTACCTTCTTCCCGGTTCGCGCGCAGGTAATCGTTTCGGCCATGTAGAGATGGTGGATGCGATTCTGTGCGACGGACTGACAGACGCTCAACTGAATTACGCCATGGGAATCACGGCTGAAAATGTGGCGGAGCGCTGGAATATCACGCGGGAGGATCAGGATGCGTTTGCTCTGGAGAGCCAACGGCGGGCCGCGGCGGCCAAAGCAGCCGGTGCTTTCCGTGAGGAGATTGTTCCGGTCAACGTGCCCGGCCGCAAAGGGGTGGTTGTGTTCGCCGAGGATGAGCACGCGCGTCCGGACACCACGGCGGAAGCTCTTGCCAAGCTGAAGCCGGCGTTCAGGCCTGAGGGCGGAACCGTGACCGCGGGCAACTCGAGCGGCCTGAACGATGGGGCCGCCCTGCTTGCAGTGGCGACGGAAGACTATGCCAAGGAGCATGGCCTCCCGGTCCTCGCCAGGATCCTGAGCTATGCTACGGTGGGTGTTGAGCCGGCGGTGATGGGAATTGGCCCCGCCGCCGCCGTGCCCGCTGCGTTGAGCCGGGCCGGACTGAGCTTGTCTGACATCGATCTTTTCGAATTGAATGAAGCTTTTGCCGCACAATCACTGGCAGTAATTCGCTCTCTGAAACTGGATCAGGCGAAGGTCAACATCACCGGCGGAGCGGTCGCCTTGGGTCATCCCATCGGCGCATCCGGCGCCCGCATACTGGTGACTTTGATTCATGCGCTGCGGAGGAGTGGCAAGCAGCATGGCGTGGCCAGTCTCTGCATTGGCGGCGGCATGGGAATTGCCATGGTGATTTCCGGCCAGTAGCGGTCTCAGTTCACAGCACCACGCCTGGGCCGGGCCTTGCGTTTCAACGTATAGGCAAACCTATCGACTCTTTGTCTTAGTTGTCTTCTTTGACGCGAGCGAAGCAACAAGCGCTTCCAGTTCTTGAACTCTTCGCTTCAGTTCGTCCCCCTCCCCGGCTCCGGAATCCGACGCCTGGGGGCCTGGACTTTCACCAGTCTGGCTGGCTGTCGAAGGGTCCTGGACGCCGCCGGGAGCAGTGTTCCTTCGCTGGATGAATTCGAAGGGGTTCAACGGCGGGGTCATGACCTGGTATGTGTTCTGGTAAATGTCGAGCATCGCCTTCATGTAGCGCAGGGCACTCTCCTGGCTGGCGCGGCCTGAGGCAATCACCATCTGGCGCAACACATCGAGCGGGAAAGTGGAACCCGGCGTCTTGGCGTCTTCGACGATGATCTGGGTGAGGATCAACCGGGTAATGTCCTCGCCCGTTGAAGAATCGACCACCTGAACATGGTCGCCATTCTGCAGCATCGCGGCGACCTCATCGAGGTTTATGTACCGGCTGTTGGTCGTGTCGTAGAGGCGCCGGTTTTCGTACTTCTTGATGAGGATCTTCTTGGGCTGCATCACGACTTCAATAATACCGCTTGACAAGACGCTGGATTGGGGTATGATTATTTTATGCTGCACTGCAGCACATTTTGCAGAACAGTTCGAGTCCAAAGGAGGACGATATGAACACAACCAAGAACACCGCCGATAGGCCGGTATCGACTGCCGCAGCTGAGAAGCCTGAAGTAGTGGAAACGATCACTAACCTCTACAGCAAGAGCGTTGAAAGAATCGCCGAACTGCAGAAGAAGGGGATCGACATGGCTGTGCAGCAGAATGCCGAGCTGCTGAATGCATGCAAGAAGGTGTCGCAAACCGTTCAGGGAGCATCGAGCCTTTTCATGCTCGATCTGGCGGCTAATGCGTTTGCGCGGTACGCCGACACGCAAAAGGGAGCAATTGACCTGGTTCTTGAGCAAAGCCACGCGCTGGCCGGTCTGGTCAAAGAGAGCGCCACTTCGACCGCCAAGGCTGGCGAGGGCGCAACCGCGATCCTGCTTCAAACGGTGGAACAGTCTGTCGTAGCCCAAAAGAAGGCCCTGGATAACTCCGCGGCGCAGGGCAAGGCCGCCTTTGAAAAAGCCAAGGAGTATTTCGGCTTTACAGGCACCCCGGCCGAACAGGTGGCCGAGTCCTTCCAGCAAGGAGTGGACAGCCTGATCGCGACCCAGAAGCAGCTGCTGGACATCGCCGCCAAGCCTTTCACCACGGTGAACTAGCGGGATCTCTCAGTCCGAGCAGTTGAATACCGATGACAACCCGGGGTTCCGGTTCCCCGAAAATGGGACAACCGCATGCATTCCTCCCCGGCTGTCTTTCGGTATAACCTTCTGGTGATTTGCAGAAATGGAGCCAGCGATGGGCGAAGGTCAAGCCGGGGGGTCGAAGCCGTTCGATCCGCTCGAGTCGTTTCGAGGACTGCGGGATATCTACCTCGATACCATGGCGAAGGCCATGGTGGAAGCAGTCAACACCGAAAGCTATGCCAAGACGAGCGGGGCGATGCTGGACACAACCCTGACCATGTCTGCGCCCTTGCGAGAGGGTCTGGAGAAGTCCATGGTGCAGGTTCTCGAGCAGCTCTCTCTGCCCTCGCGGCAGGATATAATCACGTTGGCGGAGCGATTCACCAATCTGGAGATGCGCCTCGACGACATGGATGCCAAGCTGGATCGCATCCTGGGTTTGTCTCATCCCACCCAGCCAGGGGTTCCGGCCGAAACTGCCGCAAAGCCCGTTGTCCCAGCTGCACCCCGTGTTAAAAGCAATCCGGCCAGCACTAAACCCGCGGTATCAGTGGCCACACATACACCCGC
>PLKU01000502.1 GCA_003140705.1 Acidobacteriaceae bacterium | reverse complement strand
GAAGGCTTCTCGCCGTTGAGCATCCACAGGAAGTTCCCGGCGTGGCTCAACGACCGGTCGGGCGGGACAATTTCTTTCCCTTTGCGAATCCGGTCGTAAATGGCAACGATCATTGCGATTTGCGCGGTAAGGTTGTAGGCCTTGCGCACATTGGCGTCGTGGGTGTTGTCTTTCTCGTCTGCGTCGTAAAAGCTCAGCGCGGAGACTGCAGTGCGCAGCACTTCCATGGGCGTGGCCGAAGTTGGAAACGAACGCAACATGTCCACAATTCCCTGATCGATTGAACGGGCAAGGGCAAGTTGCGTCTGGAACTCGCGCAATTCCAACTCGTTGGGCAGAATTCCATTCCAAAGAAGGTAGGTTGTCTCTTCAAAGCTCGAGTTCTCAGCCAATTCGTGAATGTCGATTCCGCGATAGGCCAGCACGCCCGCTTCTCCATCGATCCAGCAAATGCCGGAGTTTGCGGCAACAATTCCTTCCAGGCCCTTCCCAGCGACGGCGGTCGACATAACTATTGGATCTCCCTTGTGATGAATTCGTTACGTTTAAGGCGAATGCCCTGACCTTCTGTCCCTTTGATGAGATGTGTGCCCCTTGGAATCTCTTGGGGGCCATGGACGTTGATTGAGGGTCTGGCGCCTGAAAAAAGGAGTAAAGATGTTTATAACGTAGCGATTCGGTGGTTGTCACGGAGTGCGGGACAATGCACGCTAAAACGGGACAGCAAATCGATGCTGGATCAGGCCTAGGAGGCGGGGGCAGGGGTTCAGAAGGCGGCACCCTCTCGAATGTTCCCAGTTCATTTCGATACACTATCGACAGGGAATTTCGGTATATTGTGGACATTCCCCGGGTATCCACGCGGGGAGAACCCTCCAGTGTTGGATTTGAGGGTTGGACTTCCGTAAGGTACGTGAACGATTTCAGCGCGAGTTGGGCAGGAACGTTCCAGGAAAAAACTCCTGATCGCGGCGTCAAACAGGACAGGCGTCGCAAACACCAATGCGTGAGCCGTGCCGAGGGGCCCAGCAGAACGGGTCGCCGGACAGGCCGCCAGAGAGAAGAAGGGGAGACAAATGAGTGATGAAGTAGTAGAAGAACAAGTACCCAGAACGCATTCCGGCGCACTGCTTGGGGCCATCGGGGCTGCCTTGTTGCTGGCGATTGGCGGGCTGATATGGAGCTACACACTCAGCGGCAAGCTCACCAGTCAGCAGGCTGAATTGGCCGATGCCAAGCAGCAAAACGTGAACCTGAAAGCCTCACTGCGAGAGACCGACGCCCGTCTTGAAGTGGCCACCGATGAGTTGAAGACATCGTTGGGCCTGACACAGAAGCAGTTGGATACTCGCGCCGCGCAACTGGCTTCGCGGCAACTGCGCGAGGAAGCTAATGCGCAGCAGTTGGCCAGTGCTGAGAAGCAGACTGCCCAGCAGGTCACTGCCGTTTCCAGTGCGGTGACTGACGTGAAGACTGACGTGGGCGGGGTGAAGACCGACGTGGCCAAGACGCAGAGCGATCTGGCCGAGGCGGTGAGCCAGTTGACGTCGATGAAGGGGGATTTAAGCGGCCATAGCAGCTTGATCGCCCGAAATCACGATGAGTTGGAAGTCCTGAAGCACAAGGGCGACCACAACTTCTACGAGTTCACCCTGACCAAGGGCGCCAAGAAGCCTGTTGGCACAGTGAGCCTTGAGTTGAAGAAGGCCGACGCGAAGAGGAGCAAGTTCACGCTGGTCGTTTACTCCGACGACAAGGAGTATGAGAAGAGAGACAGGAATCTGAACGAGCCATTTCAGTTCTACAGTGGCAAGGATCCGGCGCTCTTCGAGATCGTTGTGAACTCGGTAGGGGCAAAGAACTCAACGATCAGCGGCTACCTGTCGACGCCAAAGAATGCGCCGGCGCCTGCTACTGCTGGTCAATAGAGGCTACTGATCGAGAACGGCAGAGTGGGGTGCGATCGTCAGGCTGGGCTTGTACTGGAACGAGAAGGTAAAGCTCAGGTCCTTGCGGGCATCCCACTGCTGTTTGGTGAGATGGAAGGCTGAGACGATCGTTCCCTCGACAGTTTGGCCAGGGTCAATGGTCGTGATGAGCGACAGCGCCTTGCCGTGTGGCACGGGCATCGACGGATAGGCGACATATACCCGATCGTAGTCGGCCGCAGTCGCCGCATAGCTAGAGTGAATCCCGTCATCCAGCGTGGCGTTGGTCATGATGTTGTGCAGGAAGAGCGGCTCCTTGCTCTGGTTGTGCAACTTGACCAAAGTGAAGACGTACACCTGATCCATCTCTTCTTTGGGCATCGGGGCGCCGTTGGCGTCAAACCCAGAGGATTCTGAGTGTTGCGCGTGCGCCCAAACCTGCTCGATCTCGCCGGTGGCGTCGGGCGGCTTTTGCCCTGCAAGCACGTAGATGGTGATCGCGATGGTGACGATCACGGCCGCAACAATGCTGGTCAGTATCAGGTGGCTTGAGCCCTTGGTCAATTCCTCGCCGCGGGCGGCATCGTCGAGTTCAGTGGAGTCCTGCTGCAAGAGGCTCATAGCGACCTTATCTTATTCCCATCGGGTGAAAACTGGCCATGAATTCGTTCGTTGCCACTGAAACCCGGAGGGACCTGTACCGATAATAGAGCATTTTTGCTCCTTCACGCTCTCGGCCGGAGTGCCGCAAGGAACTCCTCCGCCCCGAGCGTGTTCAGCACGTCCTGGTGGCCGAGCCAGGCGCGGCGGAGTTGGCGGAGACCGTAGTCCATCTTGCCCAGGTTTCGAGCGTCGTGAGAGTCAGAGTTCATGACGATCCGGCAGCCCGACTCCTTGGCCAGGCGGAGATTGCGGTCGTTCAGGTCGAGGCGCTCGGGGGCGGCGTTGTGTTCCACGGCTACGCCCAGTTCAGAGGCGCGGCGCAGCACATTGCCCATGTCCATTGCAAAGGGCTCGCGGCGCAGGAGCAATCGGCCGGTGGGATGGCCAAGAATCCGCACATTGGGATTCTCAATGGCTCGCAGCACGCGAGCGGTCATTTCCTCCCGGCTCTGCTCCAAGCGCGTATGGACGCTGGCGATGACTACGTCCATCTGGGCCAACACTTCGTCGTCCAGGTCGAGGGCTCCGTCGGCCAGGATGTCTACCTCAATGCCTGTAAAGACACGGATGCGGCCTTGCATCTGCTGATCCACTTCGCGGATGCGCTGAACATGCTCAAGCGCGCGCTTTTCGTCGAGGCCGTTCGTCATGGCCAGATTCTTGGAGTGGTCAGTGATGGCAATGTAATGGTAGCCGCAGGCAAGGGCCGCCTCGGCCATCTCGCGGATGGTGTTGTGGCCGTCGGTTGCCGTGGTATGCATGTGGACATCGCCGCGCAGGTCGGCCTTCTCAATCAGTTTTGGCAACGCATGACGGGCTGCGGCTTCGATCTCACCCAGGTTTTCGCGCAGCTCCGCCGGCATCCAATCCATGCCCAGGGCGGCGTAGATCTCCTCTTCGGTCGCGGCGGCCACTGTCGACTCGTCATCCAGCCGGGCGAGTGCCCATTCGCTCAGCGTGTAGCCCATTTTCAGGGCCCGCTGGCGCAGTGACACGTTATGCGCCTTGGAGCCGGTAAAGTATTGCAGGGCGGCCCCATAGGAGGCCGAGGGCAGCAGGCGCACATCCACCTGCAGGCCATTGGCGAGGTGGAAGCTCACTTTGTTCTCGCCCTTGGCGATGATGTCGTGAATGCCCGGATAGGCGGCCACGTGTTCCACAGCGGCGCCGGTGTTCTCAGGAGCGCAGGCGGGGCCCGTAAGCAGCAGGTCGAGGTCGCCGGCGGTTTCTCGGCCGCGGCGGAGGGAGCCGGCGGGCGTAACCTTATCAATTCCCGGAAAGGCCAGCAGGTAGGCTGAGATGCGCTGAGCCGCTTCCTCGGCAACGTCGATGCGGTAACGGCCCGCGCTGCGCCGGTAGTCGTCGATTCCTTTGCGCAGCTTGTCAATCTGTTTATCGCCCATGCGAGGCAGGCCAGCGAGGCGCCCCGCCTCAATGGCTTCGGCCAGTTGGTCAATACTGGCGATCCTGGCTGCATCCCAAAGCAGTGCTACGGTCTTGGGGCCCATGCCAGGCAGGTTCAAGAGTTCCAGAAGGCCGGCCCCGTACTTTGCCAGCAGTTCATCACGCAAGGGCAGCGTGCCGGTAGCAGCAATGGCCTGGAGGTTGGCGGCCATGCTCTTGCCGATGCCGGGAATCTCAAGCAGGCGCGCAGTTTCAGCCGCGGCCGCCATCAGGTCAACTGTTGTTTGTTCAGCGGCTTCGGCAGCGCGCCGATAGCTGCGGATGCGGAAGTTGTCGCCGCCGTCGATCTCAAGGAGATCAGCGGTCTGTGAAAGCAATCGAGCCATGGTGGGGTTATCCATCGCGTGAGCCTCCGCAAACAGTATCGGATAAGACAGGGAGAAGTGGACAGTGAATGGGGCAGCGAGATGGGCCACGCTCGGACAATGGTAGCCTCAAAGGTTATGGCGGAGTCGATGCAGGTTGATTTCCTGGTGATGGGTGCAGGCGTTGCCGGCCTTCGCGCAGCCATTGGACTGGCACGGTACGGCGATGTCCTGGTCGTGACCAAGGAGTCCCTCGGCGAGTCGAACACACACTATGCGCAAGGTGGAATCGCTGTGGCCATGGAGGGTGATCAGGACATTGCTCTCCATCTTGAAGACACCATCAATGCGGGGGATGGAATCGTTTATCGGCCAGCGGCCGAGGCGCTGGTGGCCGAGGGCCCGGTTCGCGTGGCCGAGCTGATCGAGTGGGGTGCGGCTTTCGATACTCGGTCTGGCGAGCTGCTGCGCACGCGTGAAGGGGCACACTCCCTGCCTCGCATTCTCCATGCAAACGGCGATGCTACAGGAGCCGAGATCAGCCGCTCCTTGGTAGCCTTTGCCCGCGCGCGCAAGCGCATCCGGTTTGCCGAGTGGACGATGGTGGCGGCCCTGGAGGTAGCAGACGGGCGCGTGATTGGAGCGGACCTGGCCAGTGCCAATGTCGATGGTTCCGAATGGGTCACTGATCGCGTCAGCGCCCGCGCCGTGCTGATTGCAGCCGGTGGCGCCGGGCAGGTTTATTCGGACACGACCAACCCTGCCGTAGCCACGGGAGATGGGATTGCTATCGCCGCGGAGGCTGGCTCGGAGATGGCGGACATGGAGTTCTACCAGTTTCACCCGACGGCTTTATCGATTCCTGGCGTGCCTCGATTTCTGATTTCAGAGGCACTGCGCGGCGAGGGAGCAATTCTGTTGAATGAACGGGGCGAGCGCTTCATGCAGCGCTACCACCCATTGCTGGAGCTCGCTCCACGCGATGTTGTGGCTCNNAGGCCGGTGTTTCTCGACATGCGGCACATCAAGAATATCGCGCTGCATGACAGGTTTCCCGGCATCAGCGCTTTCCTGGCCAGGCACGGGCTCGACCTGGCGCACGACCTGATTCCTGTTCGCCCCGCGGCACATTACCTGATGGGCGGTATTCGGACCGACCTGTCTGGTCGCACCAGCTTGCCGGGGCTCTATGCTGCGGGCGAGGCGGCATGCACAGGCGTTCACGGTGCTAACCGGCTGGCTTCGAACTCGCTGTTGGAAGGTTTGGTGTTTGGTGCGCGAGCTGCACAGGCGATGCTGGGTGACGACTTGCAGTTCATTGCCCGGGGAGATGCGGCAGAGAAGCATGTTCCGTTATCGAGAGTAGAGGCGGAGTTCGTTGAGGAGCAGATTGCCGGCCTGCAACGAGCCATGTGGTCCTACGCCGGGCTGCTTCGGGATGAATCCACGTTGCGGGCGGTCTCTTCCGTTCACATTGCCTGTGCAAGCGGTCTGGCCGAGTTGGCGGAGAAGGGGAAGGGAGGCCGTCGGCTCTCTGAAGCGCAGGCCATGTGCCGTGTCGCCTACGCTATTTTGCGTTCGGCATTGGCCCGTACCGAGAGCCGTGGTGCCCACTTCCGAACCGACTATCCCAAACACGACGAGCGCTTCGAGAGGCACTCGGTTCTGCGAGGCGATGGCCAGATTGTTTTTGAGGGGTGGTAGTTCCTCAGCGATCCGAACCTTGAGACGGATCCGTGTTCTCAGGTCGCTGGGCTCAGCTGTCGACCAACCACGAAACTAACGCACACGTGGTCAAGATGGTGCCCATGACTGCGAGCGAATCGAGGATTGGCACGTCTATCCAGCGCGCCACGAGCATTTTCAGTGCCACAAAGCCAAGCATGGCTCCAAGCCCATAGTGGAGATAGCGGAAACGGTCGAGCAGATCGGCCAGCGCGAAGTAAAGCGCGCGCAGTCCCAGCACCGCTGCAATGTTCGAGGTGTACACCACAAAGGGATTGTGCGAGATGGCAAGCACTGCGGGAATCGAGTCTGTGGCAAAGATGACGTCTGTGACCTCGACAGCCAGGATCACTGGCAACAGCGAGCCCTTGGCCGGCTGGAGCCTTCGAATCCATTCAGGAATGGCAGCTTTGGCCGAGCCGCCACTCGCCAGGCGCCAGGCTGCGTAGAGAAGAAAAAGACCGAAGATCCATGTGATCCAGTCGAATCGTTTTAAAAGTGAGATGCCGGCGATAATGAAGAGCGCACGCAGTACCACCGCGCCCAGCACGCCCCAGAGCAAAGCGCTGTGCTGTCTTTTCTGGCTGATCTGGAAGCCCTGAAAGATGACCAGGAAGACGAAGAGATTGTCCACGCTGAGCGAGGTTTCAATGGCATAGCCGCCTACCCATTCAAGCGCCGGCTGCCGGCCTTGAGTTTCGGCGATCCAGACCGCAAAAGAGGCTGCAGCCAACACGAATCCCGCCGTTGCCAGCCACGCAAAAGTCTGGGTGTGGCGCGTTTCGCGGCGATGGCCCGGGAGGAGGGAATCCACCAGCAGCAGCGCAGCTACTACAGCGTGAAACCCCAGCCACCACGTCCAGGATGCGCCGGCAATCATTTCTGGATGGTATAGGAAGGCAGCTCCTAGCTTCTAGCTCAAGGCCGCTCCCTTGACACGTTGATATCGAGGAGCGAGCAGCTCAAGGCAGCCTTTTCATCGGGAGTTGATGAGCCGGATTGTTTCCAGAAACACATCGCCGTCGATGGTGAGACTGCGGGCGGTGATCTTGTCCATGGTGTCCTGGTAGGTGTGGTGGTAGCTGTTGTTGGGGCCGTAGTCCAGGTCGATCACGTCGATGGAGGGCACGCCGCGCGTGACAAATGCCATATGATCGTCGTCGACTGGGCCTTCTGTTTGGAAGAAGAATCGATCGTAGCCAAACCTCTTTGCGGCTTGCGTCATGAGCGAGACCAGCCAATCGGTAGAACGGGATTCGCGCTGAATGTCGAGGTCCTTGTCGCCGATCATGTCGGCAAGGATGAATGCCTTGATGCGGCCGAGGATTCCATCCCTGCCCCAGCGCGCCGCCAGGTGCCGGCTTCCGTACGTCGAGTCAGAATCGGACCAGCTCTTGATCGCCTCCTCGCCGTCGAAGAAGACCAGCCACACGGAGTAGTCCTCAAGAATCTTGGTGTGCGCCGATTCCGCGCGCAACTGGTCGGCGATGGCCAAGAGCAGCCCAGTCGTGGAACCGCCGTCGTTGGCGCCCACAAAGTTGATGTTGCGCAGCCAGTAGTTGGTTTCGTAATGCGTGCCGAGGACGATCACACCGTCCTTCTTGCCGGGGAAGCGCACGATGAAATTGCGCATAGCGACTGGACCGATGGGAGTGTTGGCCGTGAATGTGTCTTCTTCAACCTGATCATGCTTGAACTGGTCGCGCAGGAAGGCTTCAGCTTTGAGATGTCCCGGACTGGTGGGCCATCGCGGGCCGATGGCGACGAACTGGCGTGCGTATTCGAGAGCCTTGGCGCCGTTGAAATGCGTTTGCGCAGTAACTGCCATAGGTGCCAGCAAGATCAACGCGGGCGCAAGCCTCTTCCAAAGTGAGGGGAAGGGCGCGATCATTTTGCTGCTTCCTTGGCTAGCTTGGCCTTGCGCCGCGATGGATGGACCCACCAG
>PLKU01000367.1 GCA_003140705.1 Acidobacteriaceae bacterium | reverse complement strand
TAGCGGTCGACCGGAGTGCGGCTCAAGAATTGGGACTCAGTCTGGTCCGCGGTCTCCCACTCAAGAAGGCGCTTTCCGGTAACGAATCGCCGGACAAGAGAGCGGACAATGGCATCGAGTGATAGCAGTGTCTGGTGCGGGAGGAAAATGAGGTTGAGGAGGGCTAAGAGCAATGCCTTCCAAAAGCCGGTGAATGCCTCGCTGACGCCGCCCTTCTCGTCGCTTATGAGCGCGCCACCGAGACCGAAGCCGAGTATGGCAAAGGCAGGGAAAGTGAGCACAAGGATCAAAACGGCGGTCCAGTAGAGCGGACCGCCCGGCAGTCCGAGCCAACCGGCAACGAACAAGATGAATGTGAATGGCTCAACGAGTGACCGGCGCAGGTTGTCGAAGATCTTCCAGCGTGAGATAAAAGAGATGGGATTGGGCACCCAGCGGCCAGACTCGTCCGGGACACGGGAAAACATCCACTGCACGATCTGCCAGTCACCGCGCACCCATCGATGCTTGCGGCGGATGTAGGCGCTGTAATGCGAGGGGTAATCGTCAATGAGTTCGATATCTGTGGCTAGTCCTGCTCGCGCGTAGGCGCCCTCGATGAGGTCATGGCTAAGCAGGGCGTTGCGCGGAAAACGTCGGTTGAGAACGGTATTGAAGACCGCGACTTCATAGATACCTTTGCCGGTGAAGCTGCCCTCGCCAAACAGGTCCTGATAGGCATCGGAAACAGCGCGCGTATAGATGTCGAATCCGCTCTGGCCAGAGTAGATAGCCGCCAAGCGTGAACGCGATGCAGAATGGACCGTGACGCCTACGCGAGGTTGCAAGATACCGTAGCCCTCAGTGACAATGTTCAGCTCGGGGTCAACGACCGCCTGGTTCAGCGGGTGCGCGATGGCACCGACAAGTTGTGCGGCAGTGCCACGAGGAAGCTGCGTGTCGGAGTCCAGGGTTAGGATGTAGCGAATCCGGCCGAGAGCCTCGATATGACCGGCCTTAATAGGGAATGCGTCGTGTTCACCAACGAGGAGTTTATTCAGATCGAGAAGCTTGCCACGCTTTCGTTCCCAGCCCATCCACACACCTTGCCGCATGTTGAAGATGCGATGGCGATGGAGCAGCAGGAAGGAACCGCATTTTCGCGGGGTGTACCTGGCATTGAGTTCATTGATGAGTTGGATGGCAAGTTCGACAAGAGGGTGAGCTTCATCCTCGAGCGGTTTGCTTAGCGAGTCCGGCAAGTCAGTGAGTAGAGCAAAATGCAAATGCGGGTCGCGGTTGGCGAGAAAACGGACTTCAAGATCGACAACCAGTTTGCGTACCTGCTCTTCGTTCAACAGCAGCGCGGGCACGGCAACCATGGTGGCGCATTCAGGAGGGATGCTCTTGCTGAAGTCAAGTTTGGGTAGTGGCTGTGGGCCAAAAACTGTAGTCACTGTGCTGTTGACGAGTTCGACCGCGTCCTGCATCACGGGCAGTAACAAGAGCGTCACGGCGATGGCCAATGCGCCAAGGGAGTACCTGGACAAAAGTGGAAAGAGCACCGCAGCTATAAAAATAACCGTGATGATTTCAATGCTGACGATGTAGAAGTCGTCGGCCATTGCGCGAATGAACTTGCGTACGCGGTCAATGAGCGGGGGGTGAAAGCCGACGCGAGCGGCGAGTTCGGGAAGTCCCTTGTCCAAGAGGTAATAGCCGACATGGATATGGCGGCGANNCTCGCGCAAGTTCGAGAACCTCTTGAGCTACCTGGGTCTCGCTGTAATCGGAGTGCTGGGCTATGAATGCGATGCGCTTGCGGTAGGATTCGCGGCTTTCGAAGTCCATGCAACTGTAGGACTCCGCGGGATCCTTGCGGAGCAAGGCATCGAAAGCTACAAGCGGCTCGATGATGGAGACCCAGTCGGCGTTGTTGATTAAACGGAGACTCTTCATCAAGGCGGATGTCCGGGGCTGCTGATCGGATTCTGCTGAACCCAGCAGAGTGTTTGATTCGGCCAGTATCGATTCAAGCAGCGCGAACTTGAGGAACCTTGTGATGCTCCACAGTTCTCCGACAGTAAGAGATTCGTGCACCTGCAACTCTTCAATGAACGCGCGAAGGGTCGGCACAGAAAAATCTCCATCGACGGCACGGAGATAAATCCCAGCCGAGGCGGCAGCGCGTGGCTCGTCTTGATTCCCATCATGGAGGATGCGCGGAAGCATGGCCACGATCCGAGGGCTATCGGCCACTTCATGAATGGCCGATCGAAGCAGGCGATAATTCTCACGGAGCTCGCCTAGGGCAGAATTGTGGGGTGACGGTTGCGTCTCTCCGCTCGCTGTATCCGCGAAGTGCGGAGAGGCGAGCTCCTTCTCCATCTGTTTGAGGGCATTTCTGGCGGCGCGGACACGTCTTGGAAAAGTGCTGACTGAGGTAGGCCTGTGTACTACATTCCACGATGCCGCGGCACGTGCTGCTTGGCAAAGATCTTCGAGCGCGTCGCTGGCGAGCGGCTTCTGAGGATTCGGAATTGCGGGAGTATCAATCATCGTGTCTCATCGGTAACTTGCGGCTTGCATCTCAAACATGGAGGCATATCGGGCGCCGAGCGCAACGAGTTCGGCGTGGCTACCTTCCTCCACCAGGCGGCCAGCTTCCAGCACAACGATGCGGTCTGCCATGCGGACGGTGGAAAAGCGATGGGAAATAAGGAGTGCCATTTTGCCGAAGGTGAGTTCGGCAAAGCGCTGGAAGACTTCAAACTCACTGCGAGCATCGAGTGCAGCGGTGGGTTCATCGAGAATGAGCAACTGTGCGTCGCGGAGATAGGCTCGGGCCAGAGCCAGTTTCTGCCATTCCCCGCCTGACAGGTCCACGCCGCCTTCAAACCTGCGGCCAAGCATCTGATCGTATCCTCCCGGCAGTGTGGCAACAACGCCGGCGGCCATACTCTTGTCTGCCGCGTATTCAATCTCTTCTTGCGAGTGCTGGGCTTCGATGCGGCCGACAGCAATATTTTCGCGGGCGGTCATCTCATAGCGCATGAAGTCCTGAAAGATCACGCCAATTTCGGAGTGCAGGGCGGCCAGGTCATATTCGCGAAGATCGACGCCATCCAGCAGAATCTGGCCCTCGGTTGGGTCGTAGAGCCGCGTAATGAGCTTGACCACGGTTGTCTTGCCCTGACCATTTTCGCCAATCAGAGCCACACGTTCTCCGGGGCAGAGTGTGAAATTGAAGTCGCTGAGAATGCGCCGGCTGGTTCCGGGATAGACAAAAGAGACATTGCGGAATTCAAAGCCATGCGTCACAGGGTGTGGAGCAGGGATGCCACCGGCCTTGGATTCGACGCGCGGCTTCATCTCGAAAAAGGCGATCAGGTCGGTAAGAAAGAGCGCCTGGTCCGCCACACCGGACGCGGTGGAAAAGGCCTGTTGAATATTAGCCATGGACTGCATGATGGCGGTGGTGATAAGAGTCAGGTCGCCAACGCTGTAGCGGCCCTGAATGGTGCGATAAATGCTGTAGGCATAGGCGCCGTAATAGCCGAGCTGGCCGAGGATTGCCAGGAGACCACCCCAGAAAAGACGACGGCGGTTGAGGGCGACGTTTTCCTCGCAAATCTTTTGAGAGAGTCTCGTAAAGCGGCCGGTCAGGTAGTTGCTCAAGCTGAAGAGCTTTAGCTCTTTGGCAGCCTCCTTGCTTCCGCCCACTTGACGCAGATAATCCATCTGACGGCGCCAAGGTGTCTGACGGAAGTTCTTGGCGTAGGTGAGAAAGGCAAAGT
Source organism: Acidobacteriaceae bacterium (assembly GCA_003140705.1). Taxonomy (GTDB): domain Bacteria; phylum Acidobacteriota; class Terriglobia; order Terriglobales; family Acidobacteriaceae; genus Telmatobacter. The sequence continues at coordinate 5,981 of PLKU01000367.1, read as the reverse complement.
GACTTTCACCGAGGAACGCGGGGATGATGCCGGCAATCAGTAACAATAGCAGGAAGGGAGAGTACCGGATGAGCACGGCCGAAAACGCAACGGCGGTAACGGTCTGCTGGATGAGCCTGCCCATCTGCTGGATCATTGCCAGCCGGTCAGTGGCCTGTACGCGCGCACGTTCGAGGCGATCGTAGAAGACGGGATCCTCATAGGCGGTAACATCGAGAGACGCAGCCTTGCGCATTACCTCGACGCTCACGTGGTGAGTGTAGCGGTCTGCGAGCAGGTTATCGAAGTAGTCCACCGCGCGCGAGAGGATGCCAATANNTGCAAGCGGATGTTGTTGACCCCATCGATGATGAAGCGGCCGACAATGCCTATGCCCACTGGCAGGAAGGCAACCAGAACGCGGAGGGCGATGTTCCAGAAGACGACCCTGGGCCCCGACTCCCAAACGAAGTGCAGAACCGCAGGCACGTTCTTGAGCGCGCGCACTCGGTCGCCCCAGGCGTTGTTGGGACTTTGCCCGCGATCGGCTTGTTGTTCACCGGACTCGCTGGTGGACTTCGGGTGACTTATGGTTGGGGACATGCACCTCTCAGCGTTCATCCAAGAACTTTGGTTTCAGAAAGTGACAAGGCCTGAATTGCAAATCAAGGGTCCCGGGTGTCCCGCTCAACTTTTATTATTCGTACACTGGAAGTTAGGTTTAACTCCCTATTTGTCCACGTAGTGTGGCTTGCTCGCTGGTCAAAATTGACCGTCTCGTCACCACTTATCGACTCTTGGAGACAATGGGGTTGTAGGCCTTGAAACCTGCGATCTCCATTCCACGTTTCGCCTCGGGGTTCTTCATGAAAGTGTCCCACACAAACCCGGTGCGCGCATTTTCTGCCATCAGCATCGTAATTCCGGTGTCAATGCCGATCACGTCTGTGTCGTACCAGTCCTCCAATGGATTGAAAGCGTCCACAAAGCCATAGCGGCACCATGCCTTCGGGTAGTGGTCATGAATGGTTCTCAATACCCGCATGGTTGCGTCCGGAAGGAACGGCAATGAGCCGCCCGTGGCGGCTGGGACGACAGTCCCGTCGATGGGCCCCATGGCAGGAGGCCCGCCCCAGATTACATAGCCTTTACTTGAGTCCGAGGCGGTGATGCCCCAGAGTGCGTTACTGTAGTCGTAAAATTGTTCATTCAGTTCCAGACAGAACCGACGATGCACATCGGTGGCGATTACTGAGTTCTCGAAGTAGTCCGCATAGCGGTCCTTCTTGTGGCGGAAGTCGAACCATGCCTGCGAATACTGGTGCACAAACAGCGGCGCAAATGAACCCACGTAGCGCAATCCATCATATTCAAAGACGGCCCGTTTCCAGGAAGACCATGCCTCGATGTTGAGGGGGTGCGATGAGGACCCCAACCCCAATAGATACATCATCATCAATTCGCTGTAGAAGTCCCACTTGGAAGGCAGGAATCCAAGCTCAGGCGTCCACCCCTGGGGCAGTAAGCTCGTGTCCTCAGACAACCACGTCCAGTCCACCCGGTCAAAGATTGCGTGTGCCAACTTGGTGATCGTGTCATCCTGAAAATGCTGGCAACAGGTCAGAATGCCGCAGAGCAATATAGCTGTATCGACAGAGGAGACTTCCGAATCCCAAACCCTCTCACCTGAATTGATATTTGCAAAGTGATAGAAGAATCCACGATGCGTAGGCAACTTGCTCCAAAAGAACGATAGCGAAGCGGTCACACGCGAGCGCGCATCAGAGTGGCTTACAAATCCCCGCTTTTCTCCGATACAGATTGCGGTCAAGCCAAAACCGGTAGATGCAACGCTCGATACGATGCTGGTTTCCTTGGTGCGAACGTTGCAGCGGTCCCGGACCAATCCAGTTTGCGGATTGGCCTGCTCCCAAAAATAGAGGAAGTTGCTGTGCTCTAGTCCATTTAGGAATTGCTCGTCCTGGGCCGACAAAGAGGTCGGTGCGGGGGGGGCGGCGGGATGAATATGCGTCGGCGTCCTGTTAGATTGTGCCACGACCTCGGCAAGAAATGGCAGAGCGTTCGCATGTGCAAGCGGCAGAGACATAGAGATGCAGGCCATCTGGCGCAGCAAATTGCGGCGTGTTCTTGCACCGTCTCCACGGTGTTCGATTCTGTGACTCGGCGGCAGTATCATTTTGCACACTCGAAGCAGCCCATCGATCTCCCCGCTTGCATTTGTCTTCCCCGCATGCTCATCTTGACAGTGCACACGCTCCCTGGCTCAAACAGGCTCAAGATGCTAATGAGTTGGATGCAGGATGAGATGGAGAGGAGCGAGCACGGGACGGCAAATTGAGCCGAAGATGCATCAAACTGATTTACAGGGAGTGACACTTGTGGAACTGAAGTGAGGCGGAGAAAGGTGCTTGTCTGGGCGATCATCGCAGTCGTTGCGAGCACAATGGCGATTACGCTCGCAGTTCGTATGCATCGCTGGAGCGCCGGAACAACGAGAATCAAGGGCGCAGTGATCGTTCGTGACGACGATACCCGAAAGGAATTGCCGATCGCCGACGTTGCGGTAACGGCATCGGATGGCGCAACGAGCGCTACCACACAGTCGAATGCTTCGGGGTATTTCGACCTCCTGTTTAAGGGCGGCGTTTGGCCGGGACAGACCGTGACTCTGAGTTTTCGACATCCGGACTACGAACCGGTCGATATTAAACTGCAATCCAGTCTCCGACTGTCGGCCAAACAACTTTGGGTCGTCAGGATGGCGCCTACACGTGAACAATCGGGCGCAGATCTGGGCAAACCTCCGATCATTGTGTCAAACATCAGGGTGAGATACACGGTTAACTCCCCCACGGAAGTAAATATTGGCAGTGCGGTCAAGACCTTTCAAGTTGTCAATCTAGCGAATGTCCCCTGCGTCCGCGGCTCCCCCTGCTCCCCGGATGGAAGTTGGAAGGCCTCGGCCAACTCCGAATCGCTGGACGCAGGCGCCGGCAATGAATTCACAAACGTTAGAGCTTCGTGCATTGCAGGACCATGCCCCTTTACTCGAATTGATTCCAGCGGCTTCGTGAACGGTGGCCGCAACATCAGCGTCTCCGCCTTAAATTGGTCAGACACCGCCACATTCTTGCTGGAAGCTGAAGTCCTTCATACCGCAATCAGTTCCAATGTGCGTGAGTCTTATCCTGTCGTATTTGGGCGAGCGCTTAGCTTTACCCTGCCGCCAACCGAGGAGGGTGTAAGCCTCGAAGCCGAGGTCGGCGGCACCCACATGTTCTTTCCGCTTGGGCCGGCGCTCTTCTTAAGCTGGGCTACCTGCACGGCAAGCACCAACGGCGAGGATGAGAAGACCACCGTCTATCGCTGCGAACTCAAGCCAGGATTCCGGTTTTGAATCATTCCTGAACGGATTCCTCCAAGTCGCATGGAATAGAAAAACCCAAAAGCCGGAACTCGCCAATTAAACCAGTCACAATGTTCTCGGCCAATGATCCTTCGCTATTCCTCGAATCTTCGCTTTAACAATTGAACGGTCAAAAGGCACTCACGGAAAATAGCCGTCAGCCGAAGAGCGGCCGCCACCGCTATAACAGATGTCCGCAAGGTCGATAAATCAATTGGACAGGGCGCTAATCCGGGAAGGACTTCCATGTATAGACGCGGCGATCCGCCGCCCCCGTAGAGGGCTATGCACTTTTAATGGGTTTGATTGGGTGCAGAGGTTCAAGGAAGATGCGGTGATAGGCATGGTCTGCCGGTTTGAGGGTTGGATGGAGCGGCGCAGGATCACGATGAAGCGTCCGGCGGGAGCTGAAGAGGTAGATGACCAGGCATCTCCTGTGAGATGAGATGAGATGAGATGAGAAATCTGCTGGGCCGAAACACGGTGTCTCTCATCAATTCAAGTTAAACAACATAAACGGCTTAACTATGGAGGAGAGGGAGGGATTCGAACGGGCACAACAACTCCATAGTAAATCGATTGACTCAGATCAAAATCTCAAAATACCCTAAAAAATACATGCAATGCGGCAGGCTCGCCTCGACGTTCCGCGCCCACATGAGATTCGAAGAGCGGGTTCGATCTTTGCAAGCCTAATGCGCCAGGCCCCTTCATATTCATTAAAAAAGGGCCTCAACTTAAAAATACCCAAAATAGTTCCGAGTTACATCTAGCCACTCGATTTTTTTATTCATACGATGCCATTAATGATAAACGGCAGCTCCATTCTGGAACAGACCGCGCCCACCGTCCTGATCGGCCGGGCCGAGGTGCTGCGCAGGACAGGTTTGAAAAAATCGACAATGTACAACCTCATCAAAGCCGGCACATTCCCTGAGCCAGTGCGGAAATCCGCTGGCGGGGTCGCTTGGATCGAGGCGGAAGTGGAAGGTTGGATACGTGACCGTGCGGCTCTTCGGGCTCACAAGTCCACCTGGAATGAGGCCACAATTCCAATGAGGTCGCTCCCAACCGCGACTCAGCATGTTTTTCCACCCGATCAACTGCAAGCGCCGAAGACGGATCAGCGAGCAGAATCGAATGCGCAGTTGATCAAAAAATTGACGGGGGGAACAGCGTTTCAAATGCAGGCATTTGCACCGAAGCTCCGTTATGATTCTGAAACAGGCGAGTTCTGGCAGTGCATCATGAAGGTCGAACTGCCGAATAGTGGCTCCGATCAGAAGAAAAGGCGTTGATATCGTGGTTCCAACGCCGCAACCGGCGCCGGCACTACATCTACACTTCGCCAAGAATTCCCATCGAAACGATCTGGATCCCACTCCATCTGATTTTGGTGCTCCTTGGACTTCGCAGTGCCAAGAATCCAGTTGATCCTGAGACGGGCAGCGTCTCGGGCCAAGCGCCGCGCGCATGACAGGTCAAGCGCTTCCGATGGTAGTCATTGACGTGCAAGGACCTCCGCATACTCCACCATGGCCCGACCCGGCCCGGCAGCCACTGGGGCAGGGAATCGAGAGACCCGATGCCGAAACCAGACTCAATAGATTCAGGAGTTGTCGCCAAGCTACGGTCTTTCGTTGCCGCTTGGAAATTTGCCTCAAAAAGTGCAAAGGAGCCCAGTTTTCATCAGTTGAACGCCCATCTGCGGTCTGCCGGTCAGGAGCAACAGTCGGCGCACAAGGATGCGGGCCTAACTGCACGCGACGAGCCATCAATGTGGTCGAAAGCTACAGCACCGTGAGGCGGCCTCCGTAGGCTGCTTCCAGGCTCCTCTGATACTGATGCTGGCGCCAATTTGATGCTCGATCTTAGCATCGAGGACTCAGCGCGCTTTCGACTGCCTTCCCAGGTCAGGCCCGATGCGCGACGCGATGGCAACTCCCATTCATCTCTTCGTGATGCTGACCTAATCAGCCCGCGCCTGTGCCCGATTGCGGCCATGTTCTGGACGGTTCGATTCTATTTTATTGATATGCGAAGGGGGACTCCGGCGAGCAGGATCGCTTTGATTGAATTGATAAGGCGCATAAAACCTGAACAATCTACACTCATAAATTAGCTAGAAACCTCTTGACAACGACGAGCGCCCTCTTTATCGTTAGCAGTCAGAAGGCTAGAGTGCTAAAACTCTACTGGTGGAACTGCTTGACCGGGTCCGCTGCTCCAATCTTTTGAGCCTCAGTCCGCAATATCAGAAGCCTCCCTTTCAAAAACCACCCAAGTCCCGCGGTCTGGGTTCAACCCTGCCCGTGCGTGAAGGAGAAGGAAAAATGGCAACAACATCTGTAACGACTACCTTCACCCCGCTCCATGACCGCATCCTCCTCCGCCGCGTCGAAGAGGGCGAGACGGTCCGTGGTGGAATCATCATCCCGGATAGCGCCAAGGAAAAGCCCCAGGAAGGCGAAGTCATCTCTGTCGGCAAGGGCAAGTCGAATGACGAAGGCAAGGTTTTTCCGCTGGATGTGAAGGCGGGAGACAAGATTCTCTTCGGCAAGTACTCCGGCACCGA
>PLKU01000378.1 GCA_003140705.1 Acidobacteriaceae bacterium | reverse complement strand
ACCCCGGTAATTCCAATCATGTGTTGCTCGCCATCGATCGCGGCGGCGTGCTTTCGAGCCAGGACGCTGGTGTCAGCTTTACACCATCCAATGACGGGTTCTCTGGCCGCAGGGTAGAGGCACTCCTCGTGGACCGAGCCAATCCGGCCACCATGTATGCGGGTGTAGTCAACGACAAAAGCTATGGCGGCGCGTTTGTCTCAACCAATGGAGGCGCCAGCTGGGATCAGGTGGGCGAAGGCCCCGGCGGCGGTCTTGCCGGACGCGATGTCTTTTCCCTGGCCCAGGCACAAGACGGAACCATCGTTGCCGGCACTGGCCACGGCATCTTTGTGCTGGCCACGATGAATCACCAGGCTGACAAGGCCCCGTCCCCGCCCCANNCCCGCCACTGACAAGCCTGTCTGGCTACCCAGAAGCACCATCTCCAACACCAGCGCAAATACTGTCATCGAAACCCACCACGGACAACACATCGATGTGGAGAAGCGCGTAATCGATCCCGCTTTTGCACTGCAGAGCCGCGTCAACGCGCTCAACGTGTCCGGCGATGTATGGCTTGCTTCTACAGGCTTTGGATTGCTTACCAGCCATGATCAAGGTGCTACCTGGCAGGGAGGTCCGGTCATGGGCTCTAACGGATACCTCTCCGTTGCTTCGCACGCTGGCATGATGGCTGCGGCCCGCCCCGATGGCGTCGCTTTCTCCACAGACTCCGGATCCACATGGATGCCGATGGGCATTCCTGCAATGCTTACCCGGATCCGCACCGTCACATTCTCTGGCGACGGCACTATCTGGCTCGGTGCTCGTGAGGGAGTTTACTTTTCGCACGACAAGGGGAAGACATGGCTTTGGATTGGCCGGCTACCCTTCAGCGACGTGGACGACCTCTACTATGACGAGCCATCAAACCAGGTGCTTGTCAGTTCGCGGACCAGCGAGCAGATCTACGCGATCAACGCCAAGACCCTGAAGTGGGAGTGGTGGCAAACTGGATATCGCATCGGTTTGGTACGGACGGCAGCAGGGCATGTCGTGGCGGCATCACTTTTTGACGGAGTTCTCGTAGAGCCGCAGGCTACACTGGCCAACACCGCGCAAAAGTGATTTGAAGTCCCCAATGGAGGGGCAAGGAACTGTCCTGGCCAGCGGCTCGGAAACGGATTTCTGTATCATAGACACATGAGGGCTGACACCCTGGATTCTCGCGAACCGATCGCCTTTCGGAGTTACGACCCACGGCTTGAGCCGATCGCGGCCAAGGTGCTGGCTGGCCAGCGCCTCGACTTTGACGAGGGCCTTGCGCTCTACAACTCTAAAGACGTGCTGGCCGTGGGCTGGTTGGCCAATCATGTCCGCGAGCGCATGCATGGAGACATCGCCTACTTCAACGTAAATCGCCACATCAACCCCACCAACGTATGTGTCGCAGCCTGCAAGCTGTGCGCTTTTGGGCGAAAGAAGGGCGACCCCGCCGGTTACACCATGGGCCTCGAAGAGGCTTGGGAAACTGCAGCTTCTGGCTACTCTGAGGCGGTTACCGAGTTTCATATTGTCGGCGGACNNGCTACTCTGAAGCCGTCACCGAGTTCCACATCGTCGGCGGTCTTCATCCCGATCTGCCGCTCGAATACTTCCTCGATCTCGTCGCCGGCCTAAAACAACGATTCCCCAAGGTCCACATCAAGGCCTTCACCATGGTCGAGATCGCCTTCCTCGCCCGCCGCGCCAAGCTCACCATCGAGCAGACCCTCATCAAGCTCCGCGACGCCGGTGTCGACTCTATGCCCGGCGGCGGCGCTGAAATTTTCTCCGCGCGCGTACGTTCAATCATCTGCGACCACAAGATTGACGGCGGAGAGTGGCTGACCACCGCCCGCCTCGCCCACAAGCTCGGATTCAAGTCCAACGCGACCATGCTCTACGGCCACATAGAAAACAATGAGGACCGCGTAGACCACCTCCTCAAACTGCGCGCGTTGCAGGACGAGACCGGCGGCTTTCAGACTTTCATCCCGCTTGCTTTTCATCCTGAAAACACGCCCCTCGACCACCTTCCAATTACCACGGGTCTTACGGATATTCGCCAGATCGCCGTCAGCCGCCTGCTGCTCGACAACTTCCCCCATATCAAGGCCTATTGGCAGATGCTCACGCCGAAGATCGCGCAAATCGCCCTGTGCTTTGGCGCCGACGACCTGGACGGCACCGTCATCGAAGAGAAGATCTATCACGACGCCGGCGCGACCACGCCGCAGGGCATGACTCGCAAAGAACTCTGCCGCCTCATCACCGAGGCCGGCCGCATCCCCGTAGAGCGAGATACGCTCTACCACGCCGTCACCCGCACTGAAGACAGCTTTACCGTGGCTGTATAGCCGCACATTCGAGGTCTGGCCTTATGAGTTCATTCGGTCCCGCTGCAATCCTCGGCCTTTGCGTAGGTTTCCTGTGGGGCACAGGATGCTCGCTCGCCATCATGTATTCCATCTATCTCGGTGGATATCGCAAAGCTGTCGAGGATACACTCGCGCCGACCAAGTCAAAGCGCCTGCGCGAGACCCTCAAGAGAATCGCGTTGCGCCGAGCGCAAGAAGCAGCAGCCTCCGCGCCCAAGTGAGCCAGCTCCGATGAAGATGAATGCCTACATCGCTCTTCTTCGCGCCGTGAACGTCATGGGCACCAGCAAGCTGCCCATGGCAGAACTCAAGTCCATGTGCGAGTCTCTTGGCTTCCAATCGGTCCGAACTTACATCGCCAGCGGCAACGTCATCTTCAAGTCCGCCAAGTCCGAAGCCCAGGTCAAATCCTTGCTCGCAGCCGCGGTTGCCAAACACTGCGGCAAACCCGTTGTCGTCCACATCCGTACAGCGGCGGAGATGGCCGCCGCCCTCGCCGCCAACCCTTTCCGGGAGATGCCAGGCAACCGCACCCTCGCGCACTTCCTCGAGAAATCCCCGGCCGCAGATGCGTTGCGAGCCGTTACCAACCAGGCCCGCGAAGAACTGGCGCTGGGTCTGCGCGAAATCTATGTGTATTACGCTGACGGTGTCGGCGAATCCCGGTTGAACATTCTCGCTGCCAAAGATGGCACCGCCCGTAACATGAACACGGTTGCCAAACTCGCCGGATTGGCCGCTGCGCTGTTGCCAATCGAACGCGGCATGCAGGACCTTATTGCCGCACCACTACGCCGCCCTTCATCACAAAGCTCACGCGCTCGGCGGCGGTGATGTCGTCAAGCGGATTGCCCGGCACCGCGATCACATCGGCAAAGTATCCAGCCTTCAGCTGTCCAATCTGTCCTTCCCATCCCAGTAACTTTGCCCCGTTGATCAGGTCCGCCTGCAGCACTGCCAGCGGTTTCATGCCGTAGCGGACCATCAGCTCCAACTCCCGCGCCTGCGTCCCATGTGGAAACGGCCCCACGTCCGATCCCACCGCGAAAGGAATCCCCGCCGCCACTTGCTTCTTGAATTCGCTGATCTTGTAGTTCAGCAGCGAGGTCTCGCGCGCGGCCATCGCGGGCGATTCCGCGTGCGCCGCAAAGTATTCGAAGATCGTGAGCGTTGGCACTGCTGGAATCTGTTTCTCACGCATCAGCCTCATGGTTTCGTCGCTCAGTTGTGTCGCGTGATCAATCGAAGCGACGCCGGCCTGCGCTGCAAAAAGCGTTCCCGGTTCGCCCATCGCATGCACGGCCACCACGGTGCCTAAACGTCGCGCTTCTTCCACGGCGGCGGCCAATTGTGCCTCAGTGTATTGGTAGGGCGTGTGCAGAATGCCATCCACCATCCTGTCCGGGCCCGTCTCGTAGACCTTGGCAAAGTCCGATCCCTCCTTGTGCTGCGCCCGCATCACGGCCACCATCTGCTCAGCAGAGTTGGCATAGTCCGCATTGGAGAGAACATGCTGAGCAGGATTGAAATTGAGCGCGTCCTCGTGACCTCCCAGAATATCGATGGCGTTGCCGCTGATGCGCAGACGCGGCCCCAAAATCAGCCCATCATTGATGGCGTTGCGCACAGCCGTATCCGCCGAGCCGGCTCCTTCCGTGCCCATATCGCGTTCCGCAGTGAATCCTGCCAGCAGGTCAGCCTTCGCTGCTTGCTCGGCAAGAATGGTGCGCCACGGAACGGACTCCTGCACGGTCTGCAAGTCCTCGGTGCCCGGATGCAGGAACAGATGAACGTGTGCATCGATCAGGCCGGGAAGCAGCGTGACGTCTCCGAGGTCAAAGATCTTTGCGCCCTGGGGATGGTCCACACTGGTGCCCACGGCGCGAATCCGCTCGCCCTCCACCAGTACCTCGCCGGGCTGAAGCACCGTTCCGCTGTCAACCTGCAGCAGCCGTGCGGCGTGCAGGACGATGGCTGCCGGTGTTGGCTGCTGTGCGGGGATCGCGGCCGCGGCAAAAACCAGGCCACTGCAAACAAGAATCGTGCGCAAACCTAAGGTCGGTTTCGACATGGATAAAACTATGGCGCATTGCTGGCCAGTTGTCGAGGTCCGGAGGCTGACCGAACTCATACACCGCCATCAGGATAGCTTCTCCGAGGGCCTCCATCCGTGTGCTAGAGTGAGACCAATCGAGTTATGAGCATCCCGAAGAATATTGGACGATATGAGATCGTCGACGAGCTTGGTCACGGTGCGATGGGGAGCGTTTTTCGGGCGCGTGATCCCGCCATGGATCGCATCGTAGCTGTTAAGACCATCCTTGCAGGGGTTTTGGGAAGCGAACAAGGCGCCGAATTCCGCCAGCGATTTTATCGCGAGGCGAAAGCTGCGGGTGCCTTGGCGCATCCCGGAATTGTGCCTGTCTTCGACGTCGGCGAACACGAAGGGATGCCGTTTCTGGTCATGGAATATGTTGATGGCAGAACCCTGGCCGACGCCATGAAGAAGGGCGAGCGAGCGTCGCTTGATCGCGTCTGCGAGATCGGCAAGATGGTCGCCGATGCCCTTGGATACGCGCACAGCCATGGCGTGATTCATCGCGATATCAAGCCTGCCAACATCTTGCTCACTTCGCGCCAGGTGTACGGAGAAGAGCGCCCCAAGATCACTGACTTCGGCGTTGCCAAACTAACCGCCGGAGAAGTCACAACCAGCGGTCAGCTCCTGGGAACGCCTGCGTTCATGCCCCCCGAGCAATTTACCGGCGCACCTATCGATGGACGCACCGACCTGTTTTCGCTTGGCGTGATCCTTTATTGGATGGCCACCGGAGAGCAGCCCTTTCCCGGCGAGACCATGACGGCTGTATCTTACAAGATCGTCCATACTGAGCCCGTTCCGCCTGGAAAGCTGAATCCCGCCATCCCTGCACCATTGCAAGCTGTGATTCTCAAGTGCCTGGCAAAGAATCCCGCTGACCGCTATCAAACTGGTGAGGAGCTTTCACGCACCCTTGCAGAGTTGCGGACTCATGCGAAGAACGGTTCGCTGTACACCGTGGCTACTCAGTTCGGCGCCGGTGCAGCTTCAGACGAAACCATTCTTCCCACTGCCAGCTTCCCGCCCAAACCTGTCCAGATGGCAACGTCGGCGCCCGCTTCAACGCTGCAGTCGCCTCAGCCAGCCACGCCAGCCAAACCGCCGGCGCCTTCCAAAGGTCGAGGCCGTGCAGAACTCGCAATCGTTGCTCTTCTGGTTGCAAGCGCATTGGGTGGAGGATATTGGCTCTTGCATCGCAACCAGCCTGGCCAGCCACCCACGCCTCCGCCAGCGGATGCAGCCTCGGAGGCTCCGGCAACTACGCCGACGGCCCCCGCCCCGTCGGGAGCAGCGCATACGGGGCCGGCTCCAGCCCAGCAAACTCAGCCCGAAAAGACGACGGGCCCAAAAGCTGCAAAGAAACCTGATGCCGGAACGCCAGCCAGCGCGCCGACGAGTGCGCCCGCAAATGTGCCAGCGCCCGCGCAAGCCGCAAAGCTGGCGCCCGTCGCATTCGATCCTAAAAAACTCGATCCAAAGCAGAACACGCGCTTAAGGTTTGACTTCGAACACTTCCCGCTGACCGCTGCCTTCTCCGTCGAGATGAATGGCAAGCTCTTCTACGCCGGCTCCATCGCAAACAAGCCCGACTACGACAGCCTCTACGCGCCGCCCGGAGTCAACGAGGTTCGCGTTACCGTCAATTCAGGCACTGTGCAAAAGGTTTCGAATATTGTCAGTGCGGACTTCATCGCCAGGAAGCACATGACGATGAGGATTGACCTCCGGCCTGGTCCGAGCCCGAGTGTGCCGCTCACACCGGTCATGGATGCCGGCTCGCAGATTGTTGCCACGCTCAAGACGGACTTCTTTTCCTTTTAAACTGATTAGCACACACAGCGTCGCCGCTGATTCGGCAGGCTGTGCGTCATTCTCAAGCGCCAATCAAAGGGCGAGAAAAATGGCGCCGTCTTCAACCGTCAGTTGAATCCCCGCAGCCGTGGCGGCCTCTTGCAGGGCGGCAGGTAGCATCAACCTCGGATCGGGGCTGACATCGATTCTGCGCATCAGGCCCTCACCTTTCATTGCGCCAGCTGAGAGCACGATCTTCAAACCGCGGCGCTTGCATTTCACCGCCGTCCCATCTTCCAGCTTCACATTCATCGGCTTGATGAAGGCGTCAACGTAGTGAACTCCAATGCCGGACTTGTCTTCAGTAAGCGCCGGAAGCTTGCTCTCGGCGGTGGGGTTCACATCACAAAGCTTGACTTTCACGCTGGCCTCCCATGACTTCAATCCCCTTCAGTTCAAGAAACTCATCTATCACTTTTCTAAACGCGCGAATATGTTCCGGTGTGCTGCCGCAGCAGGCGCCTACAAGATTCGCATCCGCCTCAAGCAGCGGTATCAGTCCCTGCACCATTTGCTCCGGCGTCTCGTCGTAAATAACCTTCATGTTCTCCAGCCGAGGCTTTCCGGCATTGGGTTGAACCATCACCGGCAGGCTGGTCACGCTCTTGTAGCGAATCACGGCATCGCGTGCACGCTGCATCTCCATGCCGGTTCCGCAATTCAGCGCCACAATGTGCGCGCCATGTTCCTCCATGAAGGCGGCAGCCCGTTCAGGCTCAATGCCCATCATGGTCCTGAAGGTCGAGCCGTCGAGCGTAACGTCGTACGCCATCGACCCGATGATGCACTTTGCGCCTGCGGTCTGCGCTGCTTCAATGCCAATCAAGAGCTCTTCAAGTGAAGTTTGGGTCTCGATGATGATGGCGTCCGCTCCACCATCCACCAGCGCCCCTGCCTGCTCTTCGAATGCGCTGCGAACCTGCGATTCGGTGAAATCGCCAAAGGGCTCAAGCAGGCCGCCGAACGGCCCAATATCACCCAGAACGTATCCCTCTCTGCTACCAAACGCCTGGCGCGCAATCTCCACGCCCGCCTTGTTGATCTCCACCACGCGCCCGCTCTGGGAATGACGGTTGAGCATGATGCGGGACCCACCGAATGTATTGGAAATAATGCACTCTGATCCAGCCTCCGCGTAGCGCCGCTGGATGGCGAGCACTCGCTCCGGATGCGTCAGATTCCATGCCTCACCGCAATTTCCCTGTTCCAACCCAGCGAACATGAGTTGCGTGCCCATCGCTCCGTCGCCTAGCAATGGCCGCTCTTTGATCGCATCCTGCAGCAGTTTCTTCATTTGGCCTCCGTATCTTGTGCCAATTCCTTTTGTGCCAACGCGAAATGAATCGTCTCCAGCACCAGTCCCCATTTGTGGTCGCGGCTTGAAGACTCACAATAGCAACCCGCGACACTGGGTTTACGCCCCCATGACAAGACGGCATTCAATCGCTCGCCGCTGAGTGGCTTCTCGCCTTCAATGGCGGTCATCAGGCCCACCGGATTCTCAAGGTATTGACACATCTTTGTGTGGCCCGTATCCCCGGCCGCCGGAGTACAGCGCTGTTCCCAGATAGGATACCCTTCAGAGCGCGGACCCAGCTTCACGTGATAGTCGAAGGTCAGCGACCGGCCCATGTTAGTGCACGTCGTCCCTTCATAGCGGAACACAGCGTCGCGCGAGCCATCCAGGTTCGTCTGAATCCGCAGGCGCTCTTGGGACCATCGCTGTAACGCCTTGCGATTGACGCTGTACTGCGCGTCCTGATCCAGCACCGCTACGCTAGCCGGAAGTTGCTCGCCCCATGATCGCGGCGCTCGCCGGTAAGGCGCACGCCTGTACTGGCACGGACCGAACGAGCAGTTTTCGCACGGAACAAGGTCGGTGAGCCTGCGCAGTCGCTCGGTCTGCCGCGTCAAACCGTAAACTCCAAACAGCGTTTTCTTAGGCCGCAACATGCCAGAGTCAAACACTTCCACATTTGAAGGAAAGGGCTCTCTTCGCGTCCGCTTCATCAGTTCCAACAGCCGCGGTTGCTCTGCCACGTCCCATTCCGGATACCCAGGGCTGTAGTGGGGCAACACTGCCATGTCGTGCTTTTCTGCCCAGTCACACAGGCGAGCTCCGGTCGCCGTAGCAAGGTGTTCCACCACTGCCGATCCATAGATCTCGAGGAAGAAATACTCGTCAGGCTTATCGTCCTCCCAGCGCAGTCGAGCTTCCTCCTCGCTTTCAGCGCCCGCGCCCACGGCGACCAGAATCACGCTGTGGGCTTTCGCCTGCTGAAGCGTGTCCTGCAGACGTTTGCTGGTGAAC
>PLKU01000276.1 GCA_003140705.1 Acidobacteriaceae bacterium | reverse complement strand
CTCCCGTGGGAGAGGTCGATTATAGATGGAATCCGATTGGACCCGGGATCCCAAGCGATGAATATTCGTCGCCGTTTTGGCGGCAGGACCGACGTGTCCTTGCAAGGAAAAGGCGGAACAGTCAACAAAGCGTGGGAGTTTCAGGTCTACAGTTCGCGGCGGCGGAAGAGGTCGTCCTTGTCGCGGCCGGGGCAATTCGAGCAGCCCAGGCAACAAACCAGAAGCACGGCTACGCCGACCGTGACGGCGAGGGCCAGCACGGTGCCGTTCGATGCCAACCAATGAACCAGGCTTTGCATAGGTCTATGCCACCCGCAATCGACTCCAAAACTACGCCGCGGTCAGCACCACGGCTGCTGGTTCGAGTTTCGAAGCGCCACTATCCCGGCGCTGCAAGTGTATCATCGCAGATTTATCGAAGTCGCCTCTTGTATTGTGGGGAATAAAAGGCGAAAATAGTATGACTATGGTCACCGACTCCAATTCCGGCGATGGCCTGCTGGCCGAACCTGACCTGGAAATCCAGGCCCCACCAGACGAGTGGCCTGAAGATCTGGATTGCGGGGGGTTGGCACCCCGGTCGGGATTGCTCGAGCCAGAGACCCCACCGATTGAGGAGTTGATAAACGATGGAGTTCAAGGCTTCCCGCTGAACTGGTTGTTTGTCGACCTGAACTCCTACTTTGCCTCTGTGGAACAGGATGCGCGGCCCGAGTTGCGCGGCCGCCCCGTGGCTGTGGTTCCCATGATGGCCGACACCACCGTCTGCATTGCCGCCAGCTACGAAGCCAAAGCACAGGGCGTGAAGACGGGAACCATTGTGGGCGAGGCAAAGCGCATGTGTCCTGACATCGCATTGGTGGAGGCGCGACACGAACTCTACGTCGGCTACCACCATCGCATCGTCGAAGCGGTGGAGAGTTGTCTACCGGTCACAGCCGTGCTCTCTATCGATGAGATGGCTTGCCGGCTGATGGGCCGGGAACGTCCACTCCTGGCGGCCATGGAGCTGGGTCGCAAAGTGAAGGCACGTATCAAAGAACGGGTAGGACCCATGATGCGCAGTTCAGTGGGGCTGGCGACCAACCGCTACCTGGCCAAGGTGGCCAGCGATATGGAGAAGCCCGACGGCCTGGTGGCGTTGCCGTTGGACATTCTTCCCGAAGCGCTGCGCCAGTTGACCCTGCGCGACTTGCCGGGCATTGGCGCACGCACGGAGAAGCGGCTCAATGAAAAGGGCCTGCGCACGATGGAAGAGCTGCTGGCCCTGGATTGCGAACAGGCCGGTGAGCTGTGGGGCTCGGTGTGGGGCGAGCGTCTGTGGCACTGGCTCAGAGGCGAAGACTTCGACATGTCGGAGACCGAGCACTTGAAGTCGCTGAGTCATCAGCACGTGCTGGCTCCAGATATGCGCACGCCGGAAAAGGCATGGGCGGTTGCCCATAAGCTGCTGCACAAGGCGGCTATGCGTTTGCGCGCCGCGGGCCTTTGGACGAGCAACATCGGGCTGGCTATTGGATATGCGCTTCCGGGCGGCCAGGGGAAAGCGATAAGCAACTTTGGCCTCCCGACTCGCGGGTGGAAGAGCGAGTTGAAATTGAGCGAGTGTCAGGATAATCAGACGCTGATTGCGGCGCTGAGCCGCCTGTGGGCGAGCAAGCCCGCCGGACCGCAATACGACCATCCTTACTTTATCGGCGTTCATTTGAACGGGTTGGTGCCGAATCGGCTGCATTCGCTGAACCTGTTCGATGGCACCGAAGACGAGCAGAGCCGGGTGCGGCTGCTGGCGGCAATGGACCAGCTAAACAATAAATATGGAATGAGCACGCTGGCCCCAGCGACGATGCTGACCGCGTTCAAAGCCGCGCCGACGCGGATTGCGTTCCACAGCGTTCCAGATCTGTTTTGACCCGTCCAAACACTGGATGCGCGTCACTGAGCGCCGATAGATCGAACTTTTTCTTCGCATTCGCGTATTCTTTGCATCCCCGCGCACGCATTCCTGCGGATTAGAGAGTAGAAGCGAACCTCATGGCCCACGATTGGCAGCCGGATTTTGAACAACTCGTGGACGCACATCAGTCGATGGTGTTTTCGCTTGCCTGGCGGATGACCGGCGATCGCGGGCTGGCCGAAGAGATTGCGCAGGATGTCTTTCTGGAGTTGGACAGGCACCTGGGCAGGATCGATTCGCAGGATCACGCATGCCACTGGCTTCGCCGCGTGACTATGAGCCGATCAACGGATGCGCTGCGGCGGCGCAAGGTGCGCAGGATGGACTTGTGGGTAGAGATGGAGGATCGGCACAGCGTCAAGGCAGAGAATCACTCGTCACCCCTGGGCGTGCGGCTGGAGCAACTTCTGGCGACGCTGCCGGAGCCGCAGCGTGCGGCACTGATCCTGCGCTATCAGGAGGACCTGACGCCGGAAGAGATTGCAGCCACGCTTGAAGCGCCTCTGGCAACTGTAAAGAGTCACCTGCAGCGCGGACTCAAACTGCTGCGGGCCAAGGCGCAGAGTCATTTGAAGGAGTACGTGCGAGTGAAGGAGCAAATGCGTGGAGTTTGAACCCAACGAAGAGTTTGAATGGGAACTGCGTCAGGCCCTGCAGCGCAGGCCAGCGCCGCCCCGGTTGAAGAGCAAGCTGATGGAGCGCCGGCGCGCTCGAGGCTCGAAACCCATCTCCGTCATTTGGCAGCGCCTGGCAGCCTCAATTGTGCTGGTGGCGGCGCTGGCCGGCGGGGTTGCATGGCGCAACCGGGAAGAACAGCGCAAGGACGAAGCGGCCCGGCAACAGGTGCTGACCGCGCTTCGCATTACCGCTCATGCACTGAACCAGATGAATGCGCAACTCGCGGCCCACAGCCACGTACCTCAGGAGTAAGGAGAAGCTTTTATGAAGAACCGAATCATCACTTTTATTTTGGGAGCAGCCGTGGTGGGAGCAAGCGCATTTGCGCAATCCTCGCAGTTGCCCGCGCCGCCACCGATCGAGAAAGAGTTGGCTGCGCGCGCCTCCAACGTCACTGAGGTCACGCTGGGCAAGAACATGCTTGGATTTGCTTCCAAGGTGATGAACAACAAGGATAAGGACGAGACGGCAACCAAGCATTTGATCGAAGGGCTCGACGGCATCTACGTCCGCGACTACGAGTTCGACAAGGAGGGCCAGTTCACAGCCGATGAGGTTGACCAGCTGCGCAAGTACTTCGAAACCAGTGAATGGTCTCCTATGGTGCACGAACGGGATCGCAAGAACAACGAGTCCACCGACGTGATGGTCAAGTTGGTGAACGGCGAGTCGCACGGCATGTTCATCCTCACCGCCGAGCCTAAAGAACTCACGATCGTGCTTATCCTTGGCCCCATCCGCATGGACGACCTGGGAAAGCTGCATGGGCTCGCGGGCCTTGGCGCACTCGGCAATGTGGAGAGAATGCCAAAGATGAAGGACAAGGAAAAGAACAAGGACACCGACAAGGTGACTGATAAGCCCAAGCCAGGAGAAGACGAATGAGACACCTCTGGTTGATCCCCGTTGGCATCGTGGCTCTTGCCATTCCGGCTGCTGTGCTGGCTGGAAGCTCCGAGTCCGGATTTGACGCGGTTGTGAATTCGATTGAGAGTCGCTATCACACCCACGCCACACGCATTCCTTTTGTCGGCCTCATCAGCATGGTCTCAAGCCGCGCCACACACAAAGGCGTGAGCGGAATTCATGTGGCCAACTTCGAGTCCTTCAATGAGACCGTCGATGGGCAGGAGCTCACCAACCTCGTCGAGCAGCACATTGGCCCCGGCTGGGAGCGGATGATCCGCGACACCAGCCGCAAGGGCCACGAGCAGACTCTCATCTTTATTCATCCAGAGGGCTCGCGCATGGGTATGTTCGTTGTCGATCTCGAGGGCCACGAGATGGATGTAGTCCAGGTCTCTGTCGATCCAGATCACCTCCAGGACAGCATCGGCCACTACAGCCACCGCCACAACGGCGACCGTGACGATGACGGTGGGACAGACGACGCACAATCTGAATAGAGACACTCGGTCAGAAGATCAGTCGTGGCAGAATCGGAGTCGAATCGACGCCGCAGGGATGCAATCCCAAAAATCCTCTGTGCGCCGGCCGTTCAGGCCTGCTGGATATCGAACGGTCAAAAAGAACTGAACATTTGTCTAAAGAGGTCAAGAAACCAAATGAGGGAGTTTGTTAGGTGGATGAGCAAGGGCGCACAAGCCACGGCCCTTGCAATCGCGTTTCTGTCTGCGATAGTCGGTGGATCTCAAGAGCCGCAGAAGCAGCCCAGTATCCGCTCCTACAAGACAATCGGTGCCACTGAACTCAAGGCGCACATCTTNNCGATAACGTGAAAGGCAAGCTGCGTCCCGCGATGATCGTGCTCCACGGAGGCGGTTGGAATGCAGGCAGTCCAGAGTGGACCTACTACGATACGGAGAGGTTTGCGGGCCTGGGCATGGTTGCCATTGCCGGGGAATACCGGCTGTCCAACCAGAAAGATATCACTCCGATCGAGGCCATGGCCGATGTCAGAGACCTGATTCGCTGGGTGCGCCGGAACGCTGGTGGGCT
>PLKU01000481.1 GCA_003140705.1 Acidobacteriaceae bacterium | reverse complement strand
CCGCACTCCGGTCGACCGCTATCTGGCCCTGATGCCGTACATCGCTTTTGGTTTGGGCATCCTCGTCTACCGCTTTGCGCCAGAAAGGGACGCCATCGCGTTCGCCGCGCCTACTCTTCTGCTCTGGGCCGTCGCTTACATTGTGACCGTGTGGCTCAACAAGCCTCCGCGCGAACCTCGCCAGTTTTTGGCTCACACCGACGAAGTCTTTCTGCTCAACCACGCTCTCCGCACCTGGCGCTACTTTCACCAGTTCGGAGGCGAGCACCATAACTACCTCATCCCCGACAATGTGGAGGAAGAAGGACTCTATGAAACCGCCCGCGTTTCGCCAACAAACCTTGGCCTTCTGCTCAACGCACGGCAGGCAGCATGCCAACTCGGATTCCTGACCGCGCCCGAATTCCTTGCGCTCACCGGCCGCACTCTTGCAACCATCGCAAAGCTCGAAAAGCACTGCGGCCATTTATACAACTGGTACAACACCCAATCGCTCGAACCGCTGTCTCCAGTAACGGTCTCTTCTGTCGACAGCGGGAACTTCGTCGCATCGCTCTACACTGTCCGTGCGGGAGCACTCGCGCTGTGCCGGCAACCCCTGCTTGCGCGCCCGCTTTTCACAGGTCTACGCGCACATTGGCAAATGAGTCAGTTACGAGATGGACTGCTCGCTCCAAAAGGGCATTTGTGTCTGCCCGGCCCCACCGCTCCTGTTGCAGATTGGATTGACTGGCTCATACCAGCAGATGCCGCAATCTCTACGGCTGCAACATCTTCCAGTGACGATAGGGCAGAGCAATGGTGGCTCACGGAAACTCAGTTGCGTATCACCGCCATCCTTGCCCTGATTTGCGACTACACCCCTTGGCTCTTGCCTGAATACAGGCCGCTTCGCGATGTACCCGTACTCGATCTTCTTCGGGAGGCTGATTCTCTTCCCATAGACGGCGCGGCCGTTTTTTCTGAGCTGCTGGAAGCGCGCCTTGTCCAGTCCTCAGTCACACTTGCTAAGGACCCGCCGCTGGTTTTACTATGCGAGCAACTCCGAGCCTCCCTTCCGAAAGCCACTCGTAATCTGCGTGCCCTCGCAGCTGGCCTTCACTCCATCGCTTTTCAAGTCGAGAACATTGCTGAAGAAACTGACTTCAGCTTTCTCGTAGATCCCGACCGCCGGATGCTCTCTGTTGGCTACGATGTGACAGAACAAAAACTTCATCCGGCATGCTATGACATGCTCGCTTCCGAGGCGCGTCTTGCCACGTTCCTCACTGTCGCACGTGGCGACCTGCCCCAACAGAGTTGGCTGAATCTTGGCCGGAGTCATACCCGCGTCTTCAGCCGATTCCTGCTTCTTTCCTGGACGGGCACCATGTTTGAGTACCTGATGCCGGCACTATGGATGCGTAGCTATCCAGACACCCTTATCGCCCGCACCTTGACAGCGTGTGTACAGGTGCAGCGTGCCTTCGCACGTTCACTCAACATCCCATGGGGCATTTCGGAATCGGGCTTCGCCCGCAAGGATGACACCGGTCACTACCAATATCGCGCGTTTGGCATCCCTCAAACAGCGCTTAAGTTCGACGCCAATGCCGGCCCAACAGTCTCGCCCTATTCCACTTTCCTGGCCCTCAGCGTCGATTCTGTGGAGGCCATCCGTAACCTCCGCCGTATGTCGGACGCTGGATGGGTCGGCGCCTATGGCTTCTACGAGGCCGCTGACTTCGCGAACTCCCCTGGAAGGCCAGTCGTCGTTCGCGAGTGGATGGCCCACCACCTAGGCATGTCCTTGCTTGCCATTCTCAATTTACTCGAAGGAAACATCGTGCAGCGGTGGTTTCACGCCAACCCTCTGGTCCAGTCGACCGAGTTGCTGCTGAACGAATTACCTGCCCGCAGTGCCATTCTCAAAGCTATGGTAAAGGAGCTCCCCCCCAATTACGGCGGCGCAGGCAAAGCTGTCCAATCGCCTTAGCTAGACAATTGTAGATTGAAGAGCTGACCCAGTTGGTCTCCGATCTCTGCACGAAAGCTGTCGTGCCAGGCGGCGCTGATGAGTGGCTTCTCTTCCCGCCAACCCTGCACTGCGTTGCAGGAATGACGCACCTGCAGGACTCTTTGTGTTCCCAGGCCAATTCCGAGCAGAAGGGGTCACTACACCAAACATCAAAAATCGTGCGCTAAGGAAATTAGATCACTCGTTTGAGGCTATAAAGGGCCGTAGGGGTCTAAATGAGCCTTTCCGAAGGCGTCCTGAAGCCTGCCAGGTGTAGTCGCCGGTCAAGTTCACATGCTCCCACCGGATGGGTGAGAGGTGGGCGAGATCTTCGTCATCTATGGCAATGCCATGCTCGCGCAACACGGAGATGGAGCGTTCCAGGTACACAGTGTTACAGAGGATAATGGCGGCGACGATCAGGTTGAGACCGCTTGCCCGATAGCGTTGGTTTTCGAAGCTGCGGTCGCGCAGGTCACCCTGGCGGTTGAAGAAGACGGCGCGGGCGAGCGCGTTTCTGGCTCCGTTCATGCCTCCATCGCAAGTTTTTCGCACCCTGTCAGGGGTGGACGCTGAAGGTCATGTTTCGCAGGTCGATGGTGTAGCTGGAGAAGAGGTGCAGTGTGTCCTGCCCGATGAGGCCGAAGAAGTGTTCTGTCTCGCCTCCTTGAGGCTGTGTAAGAATATTCGGGCCGTTGAGCAGGATAAGTGTGTTGCCGATGAAGAGTGGAAGATCTTTGGCGGCATAGGCTGGGATCTCATGTATGCCGCCGGGACCTGCGAGACGGGCCGTCTCGGGTGGTGGGCCGTGGAAGATGTTGGTGTGTTCGGCGAGATAGTGGTCGGTGAGATAAGTGCTTGCAGAGCCGGTGTCCAGGTCAAAGAGCCGCTGGCCGGATGCGCCGGTGAGTCTGCCGCCAGTGATGATGGGAAGAGTGCCGAGTTCAACGAGAACGGACGAGCCTCCGATCCAGAGACGCGCGTCGGTGCTGGGATCGCGTGGAGGAGATTGGGCCGAGGCAGTGAGGCTGCCGTCTTTGGCAAAGGTGAGGCGACCGAGAGCCGAGGCGACAGGGAAGCCGAGGAGCGCATTGATTTGGTGTTTGATCGGAGCGATGTAGAGGTTCTCGTCGGAGGTAACGAAGACGACGACGTTGTGGAGTTCGGCCTTACCGATATTGAGGACTGGGATGACAGCGGGTTGCGCGGAGAATTCGCCTCCGCCAAACCCATAGAGCCTGCCGGAGCCGTCGAGCATGGTGACGCCCCACGCTTTGGCGGTGGACGCGGAGAGGAGTGACACGGTTGCGCCGGTGTCGAGCTGAGCAGAGAACTCCTTACCCGCAATTGCGACGGGGTACTCGTCTCCCGTGCGGCGGAGGGTGAAGTCACCGGCGAACTGAACGGTCTGGGGAGGAACGTGTAAGAGCAGCACGGCGAGATGGCGCTTCTGGCGGATCAGCTTGTCTGCTTCCCCCATCTTTGGGCCGAAGATCTTGTCGATATCCTCGTACATCTGGGCCGAGGCGCCGTACTGCGAGATCTTGCGGGCGTTCTCTCCGAGGGTTTCGAGTGCGCTTTCAATCTGGTTGGCGGTAAGAGAACTGTCCTTTGTATTAGCAGCGGCAACAAGAGGTTTTATGGCGTCATCGGAGCGGCCCAAATGGTAGGCGAGCATGCCGAGGAAGTACATGTGTTGATCCGTCGTCAGGTTCGCGGCACGCGGGAGTTGCTGGGCGAACTCGATGTAGTCGTCGGCATCGAGTAACTGTTGGAGCGAAGTCGCGGTGATCTGGACTGTGGGGGTTGTCTGGGCGGATGCTTCAAATGTGCAGCTGCCAGTGAAAANNGCATCGCGTGGATTGTCGTTTTCACCGTCCGGTCACTAAGGGTGTTCGCCTTATGAAGTGTGCGTTCTTAGAACCGGTCAGTGGTCGTAATGTCGACGATGGTGAGCCCGCGAGAGTCGGAGGTTGACCTTTCATAAAGAAATCATATTCCCCACTGCCTCATATCATCGGATTGTCGACGATTTGGAAGTAGTGGTAGCTGAAGGGTGAAAAAACCGTTAGCGTACGATTCTTGACCTTTGGTGTAGTGACCCCAAATAAGACCGATGACTATTCC
>PLKU01000352.1 GCA_003140705.1 Acidobacteriaceae bacterium | reverse complement strand
GTTCGATAAGCGGGGTGTGGAAACGGGGCATGGTTCGGCTAATGAGGCACCGGCAGACGAAAGGGCCGGAAACAGCTAGGCTGAACCTAATCCACCGCGCCACACCTCGACTTTACGGGCATTGCACATTCTGAGACCCCGGAAACGAGCAAATCTTGCCGCTTGGGAACTGAGTCGGTAGAAGAGTTTAATGGAAAGTTTTCGCCAAGTGAGATGCAAACCTAGCCTTAAATGCTTGAGACTTAGCCTTTTGGGAGTTCAATGAAGAGATTGCTCAGGCGCATTTCCGGAGAGAGAACGTCCGATTGCAGACAGCTTTCAACCAGTTTATGAAGGCTAGTGACAATCCAGGAACTACAGGGCTCGTTCACCTCGCGGTGTCCAGCCATAATAATTTCAGTCCGGGAACAACTCCGGGCTCGCCCATCTCCCGACTGCAACTCAAAATGAGCCGTGGTCTTCACCCAGCACTTCATGCTGAGGATGGGCGGTGAGGCAAATCCGGCATTTCAGCAGAAAACCTGCTTTTCTGATCAATATGGGACAGAATGCCGATTGCCGTTTGTCGGAAGGTTCTAAATCAGGCGTCTCTTTTAGCGCCGTTCGAAAGACCAACTCTCCAATCCACTAGCAAGGCTGCGGGCGATGAACGGGTTGTTTGTCGTTCTCTATCTGAGAATCCAAGAGAAGAGTTGCAGCTCCTGGCCCAAGCGGTGTGGATCCAGGTCCCCGGCATACGGGTCATGCAGTTGCGATCCAAACGACGTCTTCTCGGTGCCACAGCACGCCAGCCAACAAGGAAACGCATTTGGCAAAGATTCATGCAATTCGTACAGGTTTCGTTAAGGTGCGGAGCGCCCAGCGGGAGTCTCGAAGCACAGGACTCGCCCGAGTTACGGACATGCTGTTTGACAAAGAATGGACGGAGTGGCTGCCCATTTACGTCTGGGTGATTGAGCATGATGAAGGAATCATCGTGGTTGATGCCGGAGAAACATCTCGCGTTCATGAGAATGGATATCATCCCTCATGGCACCCGTTCTACCGACGCGCGTCCCGCTTTTCTGTTCATCCAGACGAGGAGATCGGGTTCCAGCTTCACGCGCTTGGGATTTCCGCTCGGGACGTGCGCCAGGTTGTATTAACTCACATGCATACAGATCACGCTGGTGGGCTGATTCACCTGACGGGCAGCAAAATCTGGGTCGCGGAGCAGGAGTTAAGCAGAGCCGGCGGCTTAGGAGGAAGACTCAAGGGCTACTTGCCCCACCGCTGGCCAAAAAATTGGGAGCCTAACTTCATCCGTTTTGATAATCACACCGTGGGCCCATTTCGACAGAGTATGTCTCTCACCAGAAGCGGCGATGTCCTCGTGATCCCAACTCCAGGTCACACGCCAGAGCATGTATCTGTGCTGGTTTGCGGTTCGCCATCCTTTTTTCTTGCTGGGGACACGAGTTATAACCAAAAGCTACTCCTCGCCGGTAAGGTGGACGGCGTCAGCCCCAATGAAGCCATCTCGCGACAGACGATGGGGAACATCGTTGCCCTTTCCAAAGAGCGACCCTTGGTTTATCTGCCATCGCATGATTCTGAGAGCGAGGAGAGGCTTGTCCAGGAATCCGTGATCGAACACAGTGCAGAGAATCTCCTTGTTGGAACGGGTTCGTTATGAAATCGGGACATTTTCCGTATTCGGCTCGGCCAAAGATTGAACAGTGGCCGTACCCCATTTGGTTGGATTGAACAGCTTCGCAAGCGAGGGACACATACCATCGATTCTCAAGGAACATTCTTCCCAGGTTTTCCCGGGCTTGCGACGGGTCTGGGATTGTTCGCGGTAATTTGGCTCACCGTGTATCTGAAGGGCAAGGGGCGACCAGTCGTTTTCGATCCGGTAGGCAAACATGGGGAGTTCGGCAAGACTCTCCTTCCCATGTATCTTGACATAACAAAAACAGTCCTTGGTTTATCNNCACGGCGTTCGCGTCCCCGTTGTTTCTCGTGGCTATGACGATCATCTACGGTGTCCTTTTCATGATCCTGCTTGCATTGAGCTATGAGCATCATCTCCATCATCCAAACGAGCTAGGCGCTTATACACTGTTCAGATACACGCGCAACCAATCGCTCGGATTCAGCGCTCTTTCCTGTTTCTGTATCAGTTACATCTGGCTTATCGCCGCCGCAACGAAATGAGAAGGACAAACAGTAAGTTCACGATCGGCATCGGCGCGACAATGCAAATTGACTTAGTTTCGGAACGCATCGTGATTCGATGCGCAAAGGTGGGAACTCAATGATCACGATCCTCGGAGCNNGATATAGGCAATAAGCTCGCCGAACTTCTCGCGGCAAAGAAACAGCCGTTTCGCGTCGTGGGCCGCAATCCTCGCCCGACGCCGGGCGCAACCGAGACCGTAGCCGCCGATATCACCGACTTGGACCAGACCGTCCGCGCAGTGGCTGGTTCCACAGTTGTGCACCTTGTTATTGGCCTCAGATACGATCACAAAGTGTGGCTGGAAATGTGGCCGCGCGTTATGAGCAATTCCATCGAAGCCTGCAAGCGCGCCGGCGCGAAGCTCATCTTCTTTGACAACGCGTACATGTATGGAAAGGTCAGCGGCCCGATGACCGAGGAGACCCCTTTCAACCCCTGCAGCAAGAAGGGTGAAATACGCGCGAACATCGCTGCCACCCTCATCGATAGCTGGAAATCAGGATCTCTGAGAGCCATGATCGCCCGCGCCGCCGATTTCTATGGCCCTGACACCCGCAATGGAATGGTCAACATTCTTGTCATGGAAGCCCTTTCGCAAAACAAGAAGGCCTCATGGCTCGTGAATGATGCTGTTCCACACTCGTATGCCTTTACGCCGGACGCAGCAAGAAGCCTACTCCAACTCGCCGAACGGGGCACCGCCTGGAATCAGACCTGGCACCTCCCGAGCGCTCCCAATCCGCTCACTGGAAAAGAATTTATCGCGCTGGCCTCAGGCGCATTTGGCGTCGCTCCAGACTATCGCGTTCTTAACAGACTGATGCTCAGGGTCGTGGGTTTGTTCAAACCCCCGGTTGCGGAAGCGTACGAAATGCTATATCAGAGTGATTCGCCCTATCTTTTTGACTCCGGCAAATTTGCAAGGGAGTTCGGCTTCACAGGTACCCCGTACGCCGACGGCATTCGAACCACCGCTGCCTCCTATCGGTGAAGGCTCCATATAAAGGACTAGGCATCAGGCGAATGCGACGGAACTTGGCGATAACTGGGCATTCCATAAACTGAGGCCGTGGATGCCCACCCAAACAGGCCCCCAAGTGAGCTCGCGCTCGCCGGGGCTCAAGGTTATAGAACCAAACAATATGACTCCCATGGAGGCCGCGATGAGCCCTGGATTAAACTAAACAAGCATTTGGTTCAAGCTTCGCCTTGCTCGTGCCCGGGACACGCATACAGGAGATCTAACCATCATGGCGATCACCGATACTGTGAAGCTAGAAATTAACGGTTCTTCCCAAAAGATCCGCATGTGCGCCGAACATACCGGACTGCCTCCACTCCTCATTGTTCAGGCCGGGCCAGGTTTGCCACTGCTGCACGAAGTGAGAAAGTTTCAGCAACTCTTGCAACTGGAAAAAGATTTCCTCGTGAGTTACTGGGAACA
>PLKU01000023.1 GCA_003140705.1 Acidobacteriaceae bacterium | reverse complement strand
GGCGATAAAGCGCCAAATTGACTTCGCGGATAGCCGAGAGTTCTGGTTTGCCAGGGCTACACGTCCGCAATCCTGGGCGTGTCGCGTCGAAGGTTCCCTATTCACACAGTGCGTTGGGCACGCGCTTTCTTCCCATTCGTGGATGAGTGCGCCGCGAATTGGTGGAGGGCGCCTGCTAACTTCTCCGTCATGGACAAGTGAGGCGTATGGTCNNACATCGTCGCACATGTTCTCGGCGATCATTCGCCGCTGCAGTGGCAAGGGAATCGCCCGATCGCAGGTACAGACGACGAAATACCGGTTGATTCCGTCGAGCGCCCCGGCCGGGATCGATACTGGTGTCACGAAGGGTCCGATTGGCTGCGGGCGCTGCCTTGCGATGGCCCACGCCGCAACCTCGTCTGCACAGGAGCCGTACAACGCCTGACGCGACGCCGCGGCCGGCATAGTGGCAACCGGAGGATCACCTTCGATNNCCGGCCCCCTCCGGAAGCTTTGTCAGGTCAAGAAGACTCTGACCATTCTTTGGCAGGAAGGCGGTTGCGTAAACGAGCGCCGCGACCCGTTCCGGACAGCGTGCCGCCGCCTGAGTCGCGATTACGCCGCCCATGCTGTTACCGACTACAATCGCCGGCTCGGAGTCGGCAGCCAGCACCTCACAGAGGCGGGCCACGCAGCGATCCAGTGTGACTTCGCTGGCTGGCGTTTTGTCGTCTCCGAGGCCGGGCAAATCAAACGCGGCCACCGCATGGCCGGCCGCCTTCAGATGGTCCGTCAGTGGTCCCCAGATCCATGCGCCGGAAAACGCGCCGTGTACAAGGACAAATCTCGCCATTTGATCTCCGTTACGCCGGAAAGTTCCCGTTTGGTGAGCAGCCCGGCGAAGTCACCACTATAGAGGAAAATCGGGCGGCGAATCCAGTCGCACGACCTGTCGCCTGTCGATCTGACCCGGATGATGTTGGATCGCATCGCAAAGGTCAATCCCCGGTTGAAGAGTTATGCCACCGTCATGAGCGAACATGCTCTGGCAGACGCCAGCGCGGCTCTCCAGGAGATTCAAGCAGGACGATATCGTGGGCCACTTCACGGCGTTCCCATCACGATCAAGGATCTCTGCTACACCCAGGGCGTTCGAACTATGTGCGGCGCTGCGGTTCTAAAGAATTTTGTACCGGCCTTCGATAGTACGGTTGTCGCCAAACTACGAACTGCTGGCGCTGTTGTGCTGGGAAAGTTGAACCTTTCGGAAGGGGCCGCAGCCGGGTACAACCCTTCGTTCGATGTCCCTCTCAACCTGTAGGGGGATCGCGGTTATGTGATCATGCGTTGACGAGAACAGGCCAAGTCACGTTTCCAGCACTGACTTCCTTCGAATCACGCATTGGCGATTATGTGCCAATTGACTTCTGCGGAAGCGTGATCAGTTTGCGCATCTTCGACGATCGCGTCACGGTGAAACAGGTCGTCCTTAGCGGGGTTTGGAAAGATCATCGGGACCGGGGGCACCCGCCGAACGGTTGCCAGTGTGCCAAGCGTATCTGAGACGGTCCACACCGGTAGCGTTGGGAATCGACAAGGGCAGGCCGTTAGGGCTGTTCGGGTTGAGCCGCAGGAGGCTGAATGGTTCATGGCCACCGTCGTAGTTGCGGCCGCCGAGTGCGTCCCATTCGATTGCGCCGAGATTGTCGTCGTGGATGACGTCCGTAATCGCGCGCATGTATGGGAGGTTTACGACAGTGCTGTAATTCCCGCTCTTGTAATCAATTCCAGGGATCTTCGGCGAATCGCCCGGATTTGGGTCGTCGTAGTTGACACCCGTGTCCATTGGCCCACCGAACTCCTCCACGACCGTACGCGATGCACAGGAACCGATACCGGATTTGATCTCCTTGACCCACTGATCGTAGGACTTTGGAGAGGACGGGAATGCATAGACGTGCAAGGCCAGATAGGTACCGTCGAAGCGGGGGTCTTTGCATAGCGGTGTGAGATCCGACTGGTAACCGGTTCCAGGCATAAAGACCCGGTTCCGAGGGACATTGTTGTGGACTTGCAGCCACTCGGCAGCGACATTTAACCACGAGGTGCCCCTGTAGCCTATCGGCTCCTGGAAAGGATTAAAGTAGACCCGACGGTTGGCCTTGTAATAGCTGATGATTGTGTTCCACATCTGGTTCCACAGGGCCGTGTTTGAGACGACATTGTCTTTGCCCGCCTCGTTCTCTGCCCAATAGGAGAGGTCGACGTTCATTCCCCTAGCGGTCGCTGCGTCGATGATGCCCCGGTAGGAGTTCCACCAAGGTGAGAGTACGGTTTCGGGATTGACTGGAATCCTGATCGTGTTGGCACCGAGACTGCTTTGGAATGCGGCGAGTATGGCGTCCGCCTGAGCCCGGATGCTCGCGTAGTGAGCGCCGGAAAAGTCCGGAGAACTTAAACCTTGCAGAATGAGGGGATCGTTGTGAAAGTTGTCAGACGACGAGCCCGGGTCGGACAGGCGGGCCCAGTTCACGCCGCGGAACTGGCTCGGGTTCAAGCCCACATCGGCCTCGGTCGATGTCGTCGTAACCGCGCATTGTGCAGTCTGCGCTATCACCGTCGACAGCAAGAAGCCAACGACGAAAATAGCGCCTATCGCGCCGAATTGTACCCTAGTTCGCAACTCCATCACTGAAGTTCCTATCATACCAGCGGGAGTCCCACTCAAGTTTTTTTGCTTGAGTGGGGTAGTAGGTGAGTGCGCACAGTCGTCCGGCTGCCCTTTCTCGCTTGTTTGCCGTCCAATCGGATTCGATTTCGACGATTCCTTTCTACCCTGTGGCTTAGTGACGAAAGCCGCTCCACACTGAGCCAGCCAAAAAAACCTATCGGCGCGGCATAGTTGGGATAGAGCCGATTCCTGCCGGTAATATGGCGAGGGTCGGGAAAATTACCCCAGCCTTAAGAGTAAACTTTCGCCAACAGGCCAACCCACGTTTCCAGCGCCCCAATACCTTCGAAACGCGAATTGACGATGATGCGCTGGTTGAGGCCCGTGATCGCGGGACTGAACCGCGTCTCCGGAGACTTAAGCTGTGCGACTATTTTTGAGCAGTCTGTGCAGAGGTTGGGGCGGGATGGTGAGGCTGCCAGGCGGGACCGCCATCTTCCCACTGGTCGTCGGTGAGTTGCTCCACATGGGTGCCGTCCCAGTTCATCACAAATATCTCGCCATACGGTTGCGGGCTGCCGGTGTAAAGGGTCTCGTCCTTGAATCCCATGCGCGAACTCGTAAACAATAACCGCGCGCCGTCGGGAGACCAGGCCAGGTGCGCTTCATTGCCGTGCGTGCGCGTCAACTGGGTTATAGCCTTCCCATCGGGATGAACCGTCATCACTTCAAAGTCGCCGGCAATGTTGCGCACAAAGGCGATCAGGTCTCCGCGCGGTGACCACAAAGGAAAGTTATCGTACTGATCGGTCAATACGGTCACCGAGCGGTCGGCAAGATTCATGATGCGCAGGCCTTCGCCATCGGGTCCGGCGGTGCGGTAGACAATGCGTCTTCCGTCTGGCGAAAAGGCCGCAAAAGCGTTGTTGTTCGGACCCGAGGTAACCAGGTGAAAGCCGGTACCGTCCGCATTGAGAATCGCCACCTGCGCTCCTCCGTTGACGCGATCGATGGGCTTTTTGGTTCCCGCAGCGAAGTCAAGAAAAGCAGTGAAGCCGCCCACGCCGACAACGATCTGCTTGCTGTCCGGCGACCATTGCGGGGCCAGGATCAAATCCTTTCGCTCGAGGATGGCGCGCGCCGGCTGGTTGCCGTCGATGACCATGAGACTGGTGACGCCGCCGGGAACGACGTTTGAAACCGCCACGCGCATTCCGGTTCGGTCGTAGGCCGGCAACGTCGTGGTCGCGTAGAGATCAAAGTTCGGATTCCGGCTCCATTGCTTCACTGGTTCGGAGCTCGGCCTAAAGCCCGTACGGACGTAGACAACGTGACTGCCATCCGGAGACCAGGCAGCGGGATTGGGCGCGATGTCCGCGTCGGAGGGGCCCACCTTGCCGTCGGCGGAAACAATCTCGATCCTCGCTCCGTCACCACGCAAATAGGCGACCTTACCGGAGGCAAGAACAGACGGCGCCAGTTTGACGCCGGGGCCGCTGGTGATGGGAAGGATAGAGCCGGTGGCGATATCAATCCTGTAGAGCTGGTTCGCTGCGTCTGCCGCATAAGGCGTAAGCAGCTTGGTCCGGTTCGTCCATGTGTCTTCCGCCGACATGCAGTAGGTCACGACGCTCTTGCTGTCAGCCGTCCATCTGGGAGTGCCGCAGAAGTTCCCGTGCTGCGAAATACGCCTGAGCCCCGAGCCGTCGGGGTGAATGAGATAGATGTCGACGAGTTGGAGCCGCTCCCAACGGCTTTTCGCGGTGGGAAGGCTGCTGTCGCGGTCCGAAGAGAAGGCGATCCAGCGGCCATCGGGAGACCACGCCGGCCTGAAATCGCCACCCCGCCCTGTGGTCAGCGCCCGCGCTTTGCGGGTGACCATATCCAGGATCCAAAGATTCGCAAAACCCGCGGCCCGCGTCGATACAAATGCGATCTGCCGCCCATCGGGAGAGAATGCGGCCTGATCGTCGTAGGCCGCATCGGCGGTCAGGCGTTCGACATCGCTACCGTCGGGATGCATGCGGAAGAGATTGGCGGGTCCGGCCCGCTCGGATGTAAAGGCGATCCAATCGCCCATGGGAGCCCAGGTGGGATTGTAATTGAGCGATCCTGGCTGCGTGAGCGGCCGCTCCGCGGAGCCATCGGCGTTCGCGATAAAAAGGCTGGATTGGGTTGGGCCCAGTCGGGTGAAGACAACCTGATCGGCCGCAAGGCAGGAAAGGGTCGCGGCCGCTAACGCAAAAATGCAAAGAAATCGGAAAAGAAGACGAGACATCGTGCCGCTCCGAGATCTGGATTTGGTGGGAAGGAAACCCGCCAGAGTGTAACACCGGAAGGACGATTGAGCGATTGTTTCTCAGCGATCGTACTTCTCTATCGGTTTGCTGGTGTTTGAAAAGTTGCGGATTTCGCGAAGTCCAGTCTGGCAATGTCTGGTCCCAATGGATCGTCTTCCCCGCGAAAACCCGTTGACAGTCTGGCATATTTTCGACTTCCAGTGCTAGCATCCGTGCATGCCCGTGACTCCAGCAGAAGTCTTCCAGCACTATACGGACGCCTGGAATCGGCATGATGCGGCTGGCATTGTCGCCACATTCGCTGAGGGCGGCACCTACACCGACCCAACGACCCCCGGCCCGCTCGCTGGAGCAGCGATCGCAGCCTACGCACAAGCCCTCTGGGACGCCTTCCCCGACTTGAGTTTCGAAACGGTAAGTCTGACCCATAACGACCAGGGATTGGTCTCAGCCGAGTGGCTCATGAAGGGCACCAACACGGGCCCAATGAAGGGGCTGCCACCGACCGGCCGTTCAATCGCGCTTGCCGGAGCCGACTTCGCTCGCATCGAAGCCGGCAAAATCCTCTCCCTGAAGGGATACTTCGATGGTTCCGCGGAACCGCGTGCCTTAGGACTTGACGTCATCGTGCAGCCCTCCGCAATCGGCCCTTTCGGATTCGGCACCAGCGTTCGGGCAAGCAATGGAAGCACCGCACTTCCCGGCGCATTCAGTATCACCAACTTCTTTGCGCGCAATGCAGAGGAGGTAGCCATCATCCAGGAAGGCGGCCGCAGGATTGCCATGGAAATGCTATCCATGCCGGGGTTCATCAGCATGGTCTCAGCAGTCGTGGGAGATTGCCTGATGACCATCACCGCCTGGGAAACCCGGGATTCCATGGCGCTCTTGATGAAGCAGGGAGAGCATCGTTCNNTGGGTTCCAGGACGCCTCAATCCACGCCGCGTTCGCTGTCCTGGCTGTGACAAGATGACTCCCGTCGAAGCTCCGCAACAGAAGTGCAACTGCGGCGCTGTGCTCCCCAATCCACTTGCCTATTGGTAGCGGGATTCGCGCAATCCACTTATACCCGATAGGTACTCGCGAGTCGGTCTTCTGACAAGAATCGGCAGTGTACTTCCCTGATAAAACGGTACCTCGTAAACTTGCGAGCCGTCCAGCCCGGGATTGGTCCCCGTTCAGTCGTCGGTTTACGTCAACAGGCCTTTGCACGTTTTCAGCCTCCTCCCGGCTAGATTTGATACTCGGCAATTTTGCGCCAACCGAGAAGCCCGACGTGATGACTTCCGAATGGCCGACGAACCATGATCTAACTTGGGGGCATTGTCCTGGTTGGCATACTGCACTATAGAATCGGCCAATGAAATCCGTACTCGCCTGGCTCAAGATCGCTCTGCTTGCACCTGGACAGGTCAAGCAGACTCAGACCACGCAGGATCGCAATCTCATCGTCGGAGCCTGGAGCCTTAGCTCGTACGAGCTTCGCCTGAAGCCTTCGGGAACGATCATGACACCGTTTGGACCACACCCTGTGGGCCGAATCCTCTATGAGGCGAACGGCCAAATGTCGGCCCAACTGATGCGTCCCGAGATGACGCCCTTCTCGAGCGATGACCCGCTCCGCGCGACCGACGAGGAAGCTGCTTTGGCCTGGAGGAACTACATCGGCTATTGGGGTACGTACACAATCAATGCGAGAGCCGGCATCATCACGCATCACATCGAGGGCGCTTGGTTGACCAACTGGGTAGGTCAGAATCAGACGCGCGCGTTCCAGCTTTCTGGAGACAGCTTATCGCTTGACGCTGATTCGGCTGCTTGGCACGCGCAACTCACATGGAAACGAATTCGGTGAACGTAACCTCCCATAGCCACTATTGCGATCAAGACTCGGGACAGATGACGGGCAACCCGGATAGTCGTCCGCAGGAATACCGAGCTCACGCGGTTATGGACCAGGCGCTTGTGGATTTGTCGAATAACTGCAGGCGGCCCTCGTTCTTGAAAGGATTACTTCAGAAGGTCTAGTGCCATGGCGGTCATCGCGGTTACACCGGTTTTGATCGCCGGTGCATAGAGAGGCGCGAAGAGCGGCGAATGCAAGCTGGGCAACGCCACACCGGATTTCCGGCTCTCCGCCAGCTTCTCCGGATCCGCTGCACCAAGCCAATACATAACGCCCGGAATTTTGCCGTCAAGAGTAAACCGGCCAACATCCTCGCTTGCCATAATGGCCCTGGCTTGTTCCACATGATCCTTGCCAAGCGCCGAAACTGCAGTCTGGCGCAGCCGTTCGGCCATGGCATCATCGTTCACCGTCACCGGCCCGGTACTCAACACGGTGACAATTGGCAAGCGGTCCGCAGGAACTCCGTAGGCCTCAGCCAGCCCGTTTGCGGTCCGGCGTATGTCTGCAATGATCTGATCCTGCACGTCTTGCGAATAGGTGCGAAGCGATAATCCCAGCTTGACCTCGTCGGGTATGACATTGTTCTTGGTCCCGCCGTGGAACATCCCAACGGTAAGCACGGCGGCCCGTTGCGGATCGATCTGGCGGCTCACGATGGTCTGTGCCACAAGGACAAACTCTGACGCGAGCACGATGGGATCTTTGCCTTCCTGGGGTGCCGAGCCATGTGAACCGAGTCCGCGGATGGTCACGTCAATGGAGGCGACACCGGCCAGCAATGGCCCTCCCTTAATTGCTACGGAACCTGCCGGAACATCATTCGAGTCGTGTTCTGAAAGGACAAAATCTGGCTGACCAAAGCGGTCGTACAGATGATCCGCGAGCATTGCCTTTGCACCCTGTCCGATCTCCTCAGCCGGTTGGCCGATCAGGATGAGTGTTCCATGCCATTGGCTTTTGCGTGCTGCCATTTCGCGCGCCACGCCTAGAAGCACCGTCATGTGCAGGTCATGCCCGCAGGCGTGCATGACGCCGACCTCCTGGCCCTGTTCATTAGTTGATCGAAGTGTCGATGCGTAGTTGAGCCCGGTCTTCTCCTCGACCGGAAGCGCATCCATTTCGGTGCGAATCAGCAGACGTGGTCCCGGGCTGTCCTCCATGACCGCAACAACGCCGTCGGCTTGCGAGCCATCCGTATATCTGCCGACATGCTCCGTCACGGAGTAACCGAGCTTGCGCAGTTCCTCCGCGAGGAAGGCCGAGGTTTTTTCTTCGTGGCGCGAGAGCTCGGGATTACGATGCAGGTGCTTATAGGTCTCGGTTAGCGCGGTCAACTGCTGCTGGACATCGGCCGATAGATCGGGCGCAGGAGCCGTGTTCTGTCCCGCCGCTGACGCTGCAATCGCAAGAACTCCAGACAGCGCAAGCGCGCGCTTCTTAATCAACATTTTGCCTCCGGAGAATTCAGCATTGAGCGTAACACGCGGAAAGACTCCTTAGCCCTTCCGGTCAGGATCTCGTGAATGGGTCACGACGACGGTCTCTTCTATGTGACGCACAACTGCTTCCCGGATTGCGCACGGTTGGCGCCTCAACGGCATCCATGACTGATTCTCAGCTGTTGCTTCCAGGCCAATGCGCGTTTTGAGGGCAGGCTCTCATCACATTGCTCAGCCAAAAAGCGAAACCTTTGCTCTCAACAAGTGCTATGCCAAGTTCTCGACATTTGACCTCCCAATGTCCGCTTTGCTGCCGATGCGGTCATAACTGCTGGATAGAATCGATTCTGCCACTCAATAGAACTTTATCTGCCACCAGATAGACAGGAATCCTGCCATGAGCTGCCCAAGGGAATGAGCAGAATCATCCACGCAATAGGCGTGCGGGGATGTTTATCAAGCAGTAAGTTACGGCTTGCCGGTGATAAATGCACGATCGCTTCATTCACTGCTTAAGAGCCGGGAGGCTGACGAACCGCTGGGCTGTCGGGAACCCTTGCGGACCTGATCGTGAATGGCCTAAAGTCTTTTCCAATTGAAGGATGAGCCTGAAGGGTCCGTTTGAGGCGGGCAGCACGGAC
>PLKU01000399.1 GCA_003140705.1 Acidobacteriaceae bacterium | reverse complement strand
GTGGTCTATGCGGTGATGCTGGAACTTGGTTTCAACGTCACGGAATACGGGAAGGCAATCCTAGCCGCATGCTTCATCAATGATCTCGGAACGGTGATCGCGCTCGGATTGATCTTTTCCCCTTTCACCATCAAGACGCTGATCTTTGTGGTGGTTTCCATCATCGTCTTTGTCGTGCTGCCATTTCTCACGCCGCGGTTCTTCAAGAAATATGGCGGGCGCGTCTCAGAACTCGAAGCGAAGTACCTTCTCTTCTTCCTCTTTGCCATGGGCGGACTGGCTGTCTGGGCTGGAAGCGAAGCGGTCCTTCCGGCGTACATGATCGGCATGGTTCTGGCTGGAACGGTCGGCAAAGACCACTCGCTCATCCGGAGATTGCGGACGCTTACGTTCGGATTGCTGACACCGTTCTACTTCATCCGAGCCGGATCATTTGTCTCTGTGCCTGCACTGATGGCTGCCCCTGTGACGTTGCTAGTCCTCTTTGGTGCGAAGTCGCTGTTCAAGGCAATTGCTGTATATCCTGCAGTCCGTGTGCACAAATACGACGGCAAGGCCGGAGCTTACTACACGCTGATGATGTCAACCGGACTCACATTCGGGACCATCTCGGCACTGTTTGGTCTCAATCATCAGATCATCACGCAGGCACAATACTCCTACATTGTGGGCGCTGTCATCGCCAGTGCGGTGATACCTACCATGATTGCAAACTCGTTCTTTCTTCCCCACCATTTGCTTCCCCACCATCAAGCAGGCAAGAAAGCAGAGAAGGAAGTTATGCGGCCAGTTCCCGCAGAAGAAGGTTAGGTGATCGCTATGGGAAGCCCGGTTTTTGTTGGAATTCAAAGGATACTTGTTGCATTCGACGCGTCTCCGCATGCGGAGCACGCTTTGGATGTTGCCCTGTCTATGGCTGGCGATATGAAAGCCAAGCTCTTCGTTCTCGCCGTCATCCGACCGCCGGAACCCGCAGAAAGCCCGGAGTTTCACGCGGTTCTTGAAGAAGGGCAGGAGCGCTTTGAGCGCAGTTTCGTCCCGCTTCGCGAACGCGCGAGGCAAAAGGAGATTGACCTCGAAACTGAAATTGTCCTTGGCCATCCGGCGGAACAGATCATCCACAAGGCGGAGACGATGCAGGCCAGTCTCATCGTCATGGGCAAGCGCAGCCATACGATCCTTCATCGCTGGATGTTGGGTTCAAACTCGGAGCGCGTTCTGCGGTATGCGCACTGCCCGGTGATGATCGTTCATTGAAAGGAGTGTCCGGATTTGAAAATCGCAATTCATCTTAACGGCAACGCACCGCATCGAGTGGTCAATCGATGCTCGCCTCGATTGCCGCTCGCACGGAACTCATTGAAGTCCTAACAACTGACGGCCTCATGGCCGGGAAAGAGTAATCATCATGTCTGAAATCACAAAACTTGAAGCACTCGAAATCCTCGACTCACGGGGGAATCCAACCCTGGCAGTCACAGCAACGTTGGCTAACGGCGTGAAGGCGACTGCGAAAGTGCCGTCAGGCGCATCGACCGGCAAGCGGGAAGCAGTCGAACTCCGCGACGGCGATAAGACACGGTACGGCGGTAAGGGCGTACTGAATGCGAGAAATTACGTGAACGGTGAGATTCAAGCTGCCGTTCATGGATTCGACGCCAACGACCAGAAGGCGTTGGACAAAAAGCTGTGCGAACTCGACGGGACACCGAATAAGGCGCGTCTTGGAGCCAACGCAATTCTGGGCGTTTCTCTTGCGGTTGCGCGTGCGGCTGCTGCAGACCATTGTCTGCCCCTTTATGCAAGCCTTGGAGGCGAGAAGGCCAATCTGATTCCAGCCCCTTGGTTTAATGTTTTGAATGGCGGAAGCCACGCGGACAGCAACGTGGATTTTCAGGAGTTCATGATTTCACCGGTAGGCGCGCCCAGTTACAGCGAATGCTTGCGAGCGGCCGCTGAAACCTTCCATGCGCTGAAGTCTGTCTTACACAAGAAGGGCTACAACACCGGAGTCGGCGATGAAGGAGGAT
Organism: Acidobacteriaceae bacterium; assembly: GCA_003140705.1. Classification (GTDB taxonomy): domain Bacteria; phylum Acidobacteriota; class Terriglobia; order Terriglobales; family Acidobacteriaceae; genus Telmatobacter. The sequence continues at coordinate 3,597 of PLKU01000399.1, read as the reverse complement.
TCGCTCCGCAGTTGAAGTCCAACGAAGAGCCCATTGACCTCATCCTTGAAGCCATCCAAAAGGCTGGCTACAGGCCGGGCAAGGACATTGTCCTTGTGCTCGACCCCGCCACCAGCGAGCTCTTTGATGATGGCATCTATGCGTTCGACAAGTCGGACAAGAGCAAAAAGTCGCCGGAGCAGATGGTCGAATTCTGGAAGGGAGTGCTCGACCGTTATCCGGAGATCTGGGGTATTGAAGATGGGGTTGCCGAAGACGACCACGCCGGCTGGCAGCTGATGACAAAGACGCTCGGAGGCCGGATTCAGCTGATCGGCGACGACAACTTTGTCACCAATCCCACGATCTTCCGCCAGGGCATCAAAGATGGAATCGCCAACGCCATTCTGATCAAGCTGAACCAGATCGGGACTTTGACGGAAACGCTCGAATGCATTCAGATTGCCCGCGAGAATGGATACGGCGCAGTAATTTCTCACCGTTCCGGTGAAACCGATGACACGAGCATCGCCGACCTGGCCGTGGCTGCCGGCATGGGACAGATCAAGACGGGCTCGACCAGCCGAGGCGAGCGCATCGCGAAGTACAACCGCTTCCTGGAAATCGAACACGAACTCGGCACAAAGGCCCGCTATGCAGGCGCCAGTGTGTACGAGCGCTGGCACAAACTAGTGAAGGCATAGCAGGCAACTGTAGGTGTTGGAGTCCACCTGAACACCGCTCAACTGGGCAGATGACTCCTCGAAGCTGAAGAAAACTTGGAGGAGTCATGCCCGAAGCTGGATCTGAAATGGAAAGAGACCGAGGATCCGGTGCACTGAACCGCGCCCAGCAGCGACGCCTGAGCGTCACTTGCAAGTACATCGACAACTTGCTTTGCGAAATTGAGCACGCAATCAATACCGCGGCATCGCGGTCTCCATTTCCGCGCTATGTTGTGGACGTCACTCCTGCACAGATCCTGCTCATTGAAGACCACATTGCCCTTCTCCGCGCTCAACTCCTGCGCACCTTGGATTGGCAGCATTTGAAACCTGAACAAACAGGAATCACAGTCACGCGATCGGCCCTGACAGACCTTGCTTTTGTGGATATCGCGATCGAGGAACTAAAGCCAAGATATTTGCGTGGCTGTGGAGCCGTCCCCGAGGATGCGGTGGAGGAACTCAATGGAGTGATACAAAAACTTCGCTCCCTGACTGGAAGCATGGAACGCTGTATTCGCCAGGAGATGAGTAAGAATCTGGAAAACTGCGCCAGAGATGAATCCACCGAAAACCCCCAACACCATGGCTAGGCTCTGTAATTGCGGAGATCATTCAATGAGGACACACAAACAACTCGTTTCCTATCAATCGATTGCGCAAGCGCTTCCGGAACCCGGATGCCCGTTCTGTCGCTTCCTGAAGGAATATCAAACAGCTCGCCTGCAGAACCATCCGAAAGAGAGTATTCACCGTCTGTGCAACTTTCACACCTGGGGTCTGGCCGCCGTTCAAGACGCTCCAGCGGCAGCGCAAGTGTTCATCAAGCTGGTCGGTGAGCCAGATTTCCTCTCCAAAGCCGAATGTGACATTTGCAGGGAGGTCCTCGCAGAGGAGGATCTACGTATTTGCGAATTGGTGAGCTGTCTGTCCCGAACAGACGTTTCTGATTGGCTGCGAAGTTCCGCTGTACTATGCATCCCACACGGGGAAAAGCTGCGCCGGCAGGTTCCGCCTGTGCTCGCGGACCGAGTTGACGCAATCATCGAGAACTATCGGCGGCAATTGGCTCGAGATCTGCAACAACTGCGTGACGAACCAGAACAAGACAGGGCCGGGTGGGGCGCACTCGGTCGCGCGGCTGAATTTCTTGTCTCGCAGCGCGGTTTACATTCCTGAGGGAGGAAGTATGTTGAGTGCCGGAAAGGCAGTGAAGGTTTCCATCTATCTGAGCGAGGGATCAAAGCGTCATGGGGTCCCAACATATTCGAGCATCCTCGACTTCCTTTTCTACCGGGGAGTTTCCGGAGCAACCGTCCTGAAGGGGATAGCGGGCTTCGGCGCGGATCACCACATGCACTCCGCCAGTGTTGTCGAAATCTCCGACCACCTTCCGTTGAAGATTGAATTCATTGAGTCTCGCGAGAAGGTAAACGAGATTCTTGGAAAGCTGGAGGAGTTGGCCGGAAGCGGGATGATTGAGGTACAAGAGACCACGCTCGCGAAGGCCGCTCAGGCTTCTAAACCGAAGAAGGCCACTCCTCCTGCGCATCTGAAGATGGAAGGCAAGGCAAAGATGATGCGCATCTATATTGGCGAAGCGGATCGCTGGAAAGACAAGCCTCTTTACAACGCACTCGTCGAATCCATGCGGGCCAACGATATTGCCGGCGTCACCGTCTATCGCGGCATCCTCGGCTATGGCGCACACCGGCGCATGCACAAAGATAAAGCCCTCCACCTGTCGCACGATTGTTCAATCATGCTCTCGGCCGTCGATACAGAGGAGAAGCTGCGATCCTTTCTGCCACTTGTGGACCAGATGGTGGAAGAGGGCCTTGTCGTTCTTTCAGACGTGGACATCATCAAGTATTCCTATCGCGCTTTGGACGTTGATCAGCCGGAGTCGGTGCCGGGTATCGCTTCTGTATGAGCGGAGGCTCAACCATGAAAGACCAATTTCAAGCGCGCATGCTGCGTATTCATTTCGGCGAAGGTGACAAATGGCAGGGCAAACCCCTGCATGAAGCAATTGTGGCCAAATGCATGGAATTAGGGATGGCTGGCGCCACCGTGTATCGGGGAATCGAAGGGTACGGCGCCAGCACCAGGATTCACCATTCCAGTCATTGGACGTTCTCCAAAGATGCGCCGATCATGCTGACCGTCATCGACCGTGAGGAACAGATCGAAAAGCTGATTCCCCATCTCGACGTCATGGTTGAGGAGGGTCTCATCGCCATGTCTCGTGTCGAGGTCATTCGATACTCGCGGACTTCAACTAACGATTCGGCGAAAGTCTAACAGGGCCCAAATGGAGATGATGGCTTACTCCGTGATGCAGGAATACCAGAGCAGTTCGACAGTGCAAGATTACGGCGGCATTCCGACTGAGGCACCTGTATCTATGGACGGTGCCACCCGTCTGTTGCGACTTGCCGGTCTGGCGCAGGAACTTGGGGCTGAGCCTGTCGCCGAGGAGGCGCGCGAGCTCGCAGCGCGGGTTTCCGAAGGGCGTTTCTATGTAGCTTGTGTCGGGCAGTTCAAGCGAGGCAAATCCACCCTGCTCAACGCTCTCGTCGGCCATGCCGTTGTCCCGACCGGGTTTGTTCCGGTTACGGCGGTGCCTACCGTGATTCGATTTGGCGACGCACTTCACGCGCGCGTTCGCATGCGAGACGGGGCCTGGCGGGACGTTGCCATGCCTGATTTGAAGGAATATGTGACCGAAGAACTAAACCCCGAAAACAAAAAGGCAGTGGACGGCGCGGAAGTATTCGTGCCCAGCTCCTTGTTGCGCTCCGGCATGTGTTTTGTGGATACGCCGGGTTTGGGTTCGGTCTTCACTGGAAACACAGCAACCACGCAGGCATTCATTCCTCACATTGATGCA
>PLKU01000337.1 GCA_003140705.1 Acidobacteriaceae bacterium | reverse complement strand
TGGCTGAAGCCGTTGTGGTCCTGCCGCCACACCAGCGAGCTGAGCAGGTAGTTGAGGCTGGCAATGGGTTTGCGCCAGGGAATGCCGCGCGTGACCTTCAACCATTTGGCGTGCTGGTTGGCCATCGAATCGATGATGTGGATGAAAGCTTCATAACAGGAGAAGAAGCCGTGCCTCCCCGTCAGCAAGTAGCCCTCCAGCCAGCCCTGGCACATGTGCTCACTGAGCACTTCCATCACGTGACCGGTTTCAGACAGGTTCTCGTCTACTGGCAGCGTTTCGGCCATCCACGCCTTTCCGGTCCCGGTAATCACGTCCTGCAAGCGGTTTGACGCCGTTTCGTCGGGGCCGAAGACGCGAAAGTTCTTGGGTTCAAGGTTGGCCTGCATCACACCGTGTAACAAATGACCAAGCACGCGCGTGGACTCGACATCTTCCTGCCCCCGGCCTTCAATCTTTACCGCAAAATCGCGGAAGTCGGGTACGTTCAGCGGCTTCAACAGCAGGCCGCCATTCGAGTGGGGATTCATCCCCATGCGCAACCGCCCCTTGGGTGCGATGTCCGCCAGGTCCTCTCTGAAGTGGCCCTTCGCATCGAAGAGTTCTTCGGGCTTGTAGCTGCGCATCCATTCTTCCAACTGGCGCAGGTGTTCTGGATTCTGTTGAATCTGATCAAGTGGAACCTGATGGGCGCGCCAGGTGTTCTCCACTGGCTTGCCGTCGACAAATTTGGGTCCGGTCCAGCCCTTGGGGGTGCGCATGATCAGCATAGGCCACGCCGGGCGAGCCGTCGATTCTCCTTCACGCGCTTCCTTTTGAATGGCTGCGATGCGGTCCAGCATCGTGTCGAACACCGCCGCAGCCTGCTGGTGCAAGACCTCTGGGTCGTCACCCTCCAATGTGAAGGGCTCATAGCCGTAGCCGCGCATCAGTTCCTCCAACTCGGCATGAGGGATACGCGCCAGAATTGTCGGGTTGGCGATCTTGTAGCCGTTCAAATGCAGGATGGGAAGAACTGCGCCATCGGTGGCCGGATTGAGGAACTTGTTCGAGTGCCAGCTTGTTGCAAGTGGGCCAGTTTCCGCCTCGCCATCACCAACCACGCAGGCCACAATCAGATTCGGATTGTCGAAAGCCGCTCCGTAGGCATGCACCAGCGAGTAGCCCAGTTCTCCGCCTTCGTGGATCGAGCCGGGCGTTTCCGGAGCTACATGGCTGGGAATGCCGTAAGGCCAGCTGAACTGGCGGAACAGGCGCTTGATGCCGTCCTTGTTCTGCTCGATGTGGGGATAGATCTCTGAGTACGAACCTTCCAGATAGGTGTTGGCCACAATCCCCGGGCCGCCATGTCCCGGGCCGATGACGAAAAGCATATTTAGAGCGCGCTCGCGAATCAGGCGATTCCAGTGGACATAGAGAAAGTTGAGCCCTGGCGTTGTGCCCCAGTGGCCCAGCAGGCGCGGCTTCACGTCGTCAAGGGTCAGTGGACGTTCCAGCAGCGGATTGTCTTTCAGATAGATTTGACCCACAGAGAGATAGTTGGCGGCACGCCAGTAGGCATTCATTTTGGTTAACTGGTCCGGGCTGAGTGGGCCGTTGCTCGCTGCTTGTTCGCTCACATTGCACCTCGCATAGGGAATTTACGCGCCACATCAAGGCTAGCAGTCGCGCATTACAGTCATGGGTGATTAGAGTCACACCTTAGTGAAATGGTCGCCCTTGCTCGAGGCCAACAATCGTTGCACCGATTCTGGACCAGATTGAATGCTCCGTACTGTGGCGCAACGGCCTTGACAGCCGCCCTGGTTTCGGGGTTCAATCGCTTGCTGGTCTAGTTGGAGCTGGCAGCCGACTGCAGCTTGTGCGATTAGCTGTCGCAATCACAGTGAGAGGCGAATCAGTCATGAACATCGTACTTTGGATCGTTCAATTCATCATGGCGGGGGTGTTCGTGTTTACGGGAGTGAGCAAGGTTGTGGCCTATCCACAATTGGTCAGTTTGGTTGAAGCGCACAATAAGCGCGGCCGGATTGGTATGTCCAGGGGACTGGCCGCGCAGGTCGGCCTGCTCGAAATGATTGGGGCTGTCGGTTTGGTCTTGCCATACGACTTTTGGCCTCCACACATTCTTGTGCGGCTTGCGGCTGGTGGACTGGCGCTCCTCATGGTGATCGCAGTCATCTATCACGGTCGCCGGCAGGAGCATGCTACGCCCAGCATCGTGCTGTTTTTGATGGCGCTGTTTGTAATCGTCGGTCGCTCCCAGCGGTGAGCGAGGTCAGTCAGTCGTGAGCGTGGTCGTTGATGGCTCCGTAATCGCAGGCGATCTGAGCCTGAAGGGTTCTCAGGCCAGATCGAGACTTAATTTTGCGGTTGATGCAACGCCAAAACCTCAATCGACAGCTCCAAGAGCCTCGCCGCCGCTCCATCGTATATATCATCTGATCTTTATTTATTCATCATTACGCTACCAAGCACCATACCTGTCAATCTCACCTTAAGCAAACACCACATTGCATTTACGAATAAAGTGGACCGCCGCTCACACGGTTAAGCGCATTCTCTCCATCTTTCGCCACATCAAAATGTCGTTGACATTTAATTCATATTATCCTTATATTTCCATTATTGTTAGGGTCCTTGTCGGTTGCATCCCCTGCAACCTGCATTTTCCGCAATCGGCCAGAGCCGAACAACGAAGGCAGGTGGAATCATGAACAGTTTGGATTGGTTTGCGCAGAATCTGTTCGGTTGTGTGTTCCTGTTCGATGGACTCCGCAGGGTTTTTGCCATCTCATGGAAAACGGAAGGACAGCAAACCGTCCCCCAGGGCCAGTGCATTGGAATGTCTCGAGGGGCGACGTTCGCCATCGGGCTGGCCGAGATTGCCGGAGCGCTGGGGCTGCTGGTGCCTATGCATTCTGCGCTGGCGGAGATTCTCCCGCTCCTGGCGGCGGTTGGGCTTGCGTTCCTCTCGTTTGCGGTTGCCATCTGTTACGTTCGTCGCAAGGAACCGGCCGCGCCAACGGTCGCGCTGTTCCTATTTGCGCTCTTTGTCGTCGTCGGCCATCTGGCATAGGGCTGGCGAGACCCTGAAGACGTAGCTACTGGCTCCTAACCAACACAGGGACTTCAAGCGAACCAACCCGTTCTGCAGCAAGGTCATGGACTGCGATCCGGAGTGAGTTCTGGCCCGCTGGAAAATCGAGCGCGAAGAGCAGATGAATCCCCGCAGCCATGGCTGACGCGTATTGGTCGGGATTGAGCTTGAACATGAATCCACGATCGAGGTAGTTTAGGCGTCTGGACTCCGTATCATAAGCTACAAGCGTGAATTCGACCGCGCTCTGGCGAAAACCCTCCGGCGTCAACTCGTACGAAAGAGTGTGCGGATCGATGACCAAATCCACAGCGTATCGATGAGGCGGTCCCTTTATGGAGGCGCTCAACTCTCCCGCGGGGCCATCCGGCAGCTTTCGATCTTTGAGGAGAGGGTCGGCAGCCGTGAGTACGCGCGCCTCAAACAGAATCTGCGTCGCCGGCGGTGCGCCGTGCAGGGTGGCCGCCGTAATCAGGTTGGTTTTTCCAGCATTGTGGGCTGACGGCTTATCCGCAAAATCCGCGTAGTACCCACGCCGGTAGGCGAGCTGCCAGCCCCCGTTGTCCGCGCGCAGCTGAATCTTGTGAAATTGACCGTCCAGCTGCTTGGCNNTAATAGCCGCCGCCGTTCTCAACAGCGCTGGCCACTGCCTCCTGCAGTCCGTTGGTATTGATGTATTCCTTCCCGCCTGTCTGCTCGGCGATCGCCTTCATCGATGCCTGTTCGTTCATCGTCTGCGCCATGAATTTCGCATTGTCTTTGCCTGGGTTGGGAATGTTCACCATTGTGGAGCTGGATGATCCGCGCTTGCTCGATGTGCTCGAAACTAGGTTGGTGGACGGTGTGTAGGAGGCGCTGGCCGTGGGAAGGNNTCGCGCATCGCCTGGAATGGGTTCTGCAACGTGACATCGGGATCGAGTGAAATTGGAAAAGATCCCGAGAACCAAATCAGGTTTTTGCGGCCCGGGATTGCGCTCAGATAACGGGCAAGTTGTCTCAAAGCATCCATCGTCATCTGGACGCGTTGGTCGGTCTGGTAGGCAGCGATATCGGCCTNNCTGCATGCCGGCAATCGCATCCGCGGAAGCGCCAGAGGCTGCCATGTCGCCAATCAGGGAGTCGATGGCTTGATTGCCTTCGGGATCCAGCACCACGGAGGGCTGCACCGTCGCCTTTGGATTTAGTACGGCTTTTGTCAGCAGTGCAGGGTTGTTGGTAAATCCTACGATCATGCGCAATCGTGAAGAGAGTGTGAAGATGGCCATCGAGGTCCCCGGCGCAATCTTGCCCATGTACTGCAGCATCTGGTGGCGCACGTACATCTGGTCGGCCATAGGGGTGTTCAATCCGTCCAACAGCAATACGTTGACAGCGGTTGCCTGAGGGTACATGGGAGCATTCGAGTAGGTGTGCGGCGGCAACGAGAGCGGCTTTGCAGGCGGCGTTGGCACAGAGGCTAGTTTGTGTTCATCGAACGAGACGATCGCTTGCTCATGCCCGTCTGCGAGCACATGAAAATGGGTCTTATCGATGTCTCGCACGGCTCTCCCCCGGTTAGTGACAACCACATCCACCAGAACCAGGTTTGCATTGGCTTGCAACACATCCAATGGCGAACCGGGCAACGCGGCTTGCGGAGCCTGCCCAGCAGGAAGTTGACTTGCGGGCGCCGGGCCCTGTGCTGCGAACCCGGGAATCTGAAGGCAGACAATGACAAGGATAGCGACAGGACGAAGCAGCCACATATAAAGGTCCTCCCGGGGGGTCGGCACGGGATTCTGTATGTATGTTGCACCCGGCAGGCGGGTTGCGATGTCAAAAATAGCGCTTCAGCTTGAGGATTTGCGATTCGAAACCGTACCAGAGCGCAGTCGCCAGCACCGTGGAGGCAGCCAGCCTAAAGGCCACAACCGCCAGGTTGCCCACCGTGCCGTAGCGATCCATCCGCAAGTCAAACCAGCCAAAGAAGATGAAGATCATGAGGTGGGTCATGTACAGGCCATAGCTGATACGGCCGTAGAACGCGAGCGGACCCCGCCGCAGCACGGCGTTCAGCGGGTTTCGTGCCCCTGTTGACGCAATCGAGGCCAACACCGCACCGGCAAACGCCACCGCCAGTGCCGAATCCAGAAACGCGGTTCCTCCAGCCACGGTGGCCGCCGCCAACACGCCCAGAGGAATCGCGATCAATCCCATCCAAAGCCAGACGCGCCGGCTCAGCGAAAGCGTGTATAGGCCCAGCGCCAGCAAGCTGCCCCAGGCAATTCCATCTAGATGAGTGATCGTATGGGTGGGTGTGATCCAGGCTAGGTGGGTTCGGCGCATCAACGGCGAGCTCACCAGTGCCACGGTCAAGACGGCTGCCAGAAGCCAGGGCCGGCGGAGGAAGCGCACAAGCGGGGCCCACAGGAAGTAATACTGCTCCTCGATGGCCAGCGACCAGGTGGGACCGATGGCCGGCGGCAGAGCCAGATGAATGAGATTCTGCACGAAAAAGACATACGCCCACCAGGGTGCGGCTTTCACCGCATCCAGAATTGTCGGCCCGATGAACCACGGCGCTTCAAGGTAAACCACCACCAGCAGCAGTACATACACCGGCCAGATGCGCAGAGCCCTGCGTCCGTAGAAGTTGCGGAAGTAGTGCGGTTTCCCCCGCGATTCAAGAAGAATCGATGTGATCAGAAATCCGGATAGGACAAAGAACAAATTCACGCCTGCCCATCCCCACAGGCTGGCATAGGCGATCCATGTACCCTCAAGACGCGGATGGCAGTGATAGATGATCACCGCCAGAACCGCAAGCCCGCGCAGCCCTTGCAGTTCAGGGATGTAAGCCGGCAGCCAGGATGGACGTTGGATGGGCAAAAGAAAAGGTTAGCAGGTCAGAGAGTTGGACGGGTGCCCCAGGTCTCGAAATGAACAACCTGTTGACACTACACAACCAGTCCCTACTCCCTGCCCTTCATCACCCCGCCGCCAGTTGCTTCGCCCGTTCCGTCGCCCGCATCACAGCCTTGATCAGCGTAACGCGCAGGCCGCCCTTTTCAAGCTCCAGAATCCCATCGATCGTACATCCGGCGGGAGTAGTCACAGCGTCTTTCAACAGCGCTGGATGATAGCCCGTTTCGAGTACCATCTTGGCTGCGCCGAAGGTAGTTTGCGCCGCCAGCTGCGTGGCTGTATCGCGGGGCAAGCCAACCTTGACGCCCGCCTCGGCCAGCGCCTCGATGATGATGTAGATGTANNGCCGGTCCGGATCCCGAAAGCCCGGTCACCGCATCCATGTGCTTCTCATCCACCGTCACCGTCCGGCCCACGGTCTCAAAGATGCGCTCAGCCAGCTCCATCTGCGGCGCTGTAACAAATCGGCCGCGGCACATGGCGGCTGCGCCCGCACCCAGGGCCGAAGGCGTGTTGGGCATGGAGCGAATCACCGCGATGTCCAGTCCAGCAGCGTCTTCAATCGAGCGCGTCTTCACCGAGGCCGCGAATGAAATCAGCAGCTTGTCCTTGTTCAGCGCGGGGCGAATCTCTTCAATGATGCCCGGCACCTGGAAGGGCTTCACGCCCACCAGAATCAGGTCGGCCTGGCTGGCCGCCTCAAGGTTGTTGGTGCTCACGTCCACGCCCCACTGCGTGCTCAGCGCCAGCGCTCGTTCTGCGTGGCCTACAGTGGCGTGAATCTGATCGGGGCTGAATAGGTTCTGCTTCAGGAAGGCCTGCAGCAGGATGCCCCCCATCTTGCCGGCGCCCAGAACGGCTACACGGACTTTGGGAAATTGCGCAGGTACTTCAGTGGCCTCAACGGCTATCTCCGCCATGGTTTTCCTTGTCTTGATTGCGAGGGTCGGTACTTCCCACCAAGGATACTCGCATTCGCGAGGCGCCTGCTCAAAATGCGTCGGACGAGCGCCATCGCCGTCCAGCTTCGGGCCCGCTCATTACATGGTGATGCGGCCACCCACTAAAACGTTCGGCTGCCATTTGGGTCCGTCGCTGTTCAATCCGGAGCCGCGGCTTCGTTCTGACCGGCCAACCGGAATGTATGGTCCGCCGCCTTTTTGCAAACGAAAAATGAAGATGACGGTTTGGTCTGCGCAAATGTATCCGGCCTTTTTGTGAGCAATGGCTCTTGGCACTTGATGGAATGCGCTGCGCTCGCGTCCTACCTAGTTACACAGTCTCTGAGGACGTTTTCCGGTTTACAGGTTTCGAGAGCGCCGGGTTCGACCGTTTTGCCATCTCTCTGTTCGCCAGCAGACCTGGT
>PLKU01000331.1 GCA_003140705.1 Acidobacteriaceae bacterium | reverse complement strand
AAACCTTGTCATTGATGGCGGGGTCACGAGCGCACGGGTTTTAAGGTCCCCCGAAGTAATCTTCTTCTCGATGCGGTTTCGCTATATATTCGCATAGTGGAGATCAAGCAAGCCTTCAAGTACGAGTTGAAACCAGACCCCGGGCAGCAACGGAGCATGTATCGCTTCGCAGGCTGCCGCCGTCGAGTGTTCAATATGGGCTTGGGGCTGCAGATGGCAAATTACGAAGCGGGTGAAAAGTACATTCGCTACGAGTCGATGGCTAAGAACCTTGGCACCTGGCGTCGCAATTCAGGCACGGCGTGGCTCTCGGAGGCGCCCTTTCACACCCTGCAACAAGCGCTGAAAGACCTCGACAGGGCCTACAAGAACTTCTTTGCGCAGCGAGCCGACTTTCCAACATTCAAGAAGAAGGGTCGCGGCGACAGCCTTCGCTTTCCCGATCCCAAACAGATCAAGCTGGACCAGGCGAACAGCAGGATCTTTCTTCCCAAGCTCGGCTGGGTGCGCTACCGCAACAGCCGCGAGGTGCTTGGAGCCCTGAAGAACGTCACCGTCAGCTTGTCTGCTGGTAAGTGGTTCATCTCAGTCCAAACGGCGCGTGAGGTTGAGAAGCCAGTTGCCAAGGGCGAGGCAGTAGGTATTGACCTGGGCATTGTCCATTTCGCCACGCTTTCCGATGGACCGGTATATCAGCCGCTCAGCAGTTTTAGTCAGCACCGGGACCATCTGCGCAAAGCGCAGCAGGCCATGAGCCTCAGGAAGAAGTTCTCAAGTAACTGGAAAAAGGCTAAAGCCAAGGTCCAGCGTATCCACGTTCGCATTGCCAATGCCCGCCGGGATTACCTGCATAAGGCCTCAACCACCATGAGCAAAAACCACGCGATGGTCTTCGTAGAGGATTTGAAGGTGAGCAACATGTCCCGGTCCGCCGCTGGCACTATCGAACAACCCGGCAGGAACGTAAAGCAGAAGACCGGGCTCAACAGGTTCATCCTCGATCAGGGTTGGACTGAATTCAGGCGCCAACTGGAGTACAAGATGCTCTGGGCTGGTGGCCAGTTGCTGGCCGTGCCGGCGACGAATACCTCGAGAATTTGTCCCGAGTGCAATCACACCTCAGGAGACAATCGCAATTCGCAGGCCATCTTCCGTTGTGTAGAGTGTGGCTTCTCCGAAAATGCCGATCTGGTTGCAGCAATCAATATTCTAAGGGCGGGATACGCCCGGCTAGCCTGTCCAGTGAACTGCGAGGTAAGCAGTCAGCACCAGGAATCCACCGAAAGGGCCGCATAGCGGGCCTCGTAGGAATCCTCGGTCTTCAGACCGGGGTGGATGTCAACTCACTTTTCCGGTACTTTGGCCTTCGGGATCCCGTGTTGATGACAATCGGTGCAGCGGACCCAGTGAATATTGTGAGAACTGGACGCGTTGGCATAGGTCGTGTCCATCTTCTCCACATCAAGGCCGCAGTTGGACATCTGCGGATGACAGGTCTTGCACGAGGCTCGCGCGTTCTCGCCGTGGCCGGCGTGGCATGAGATGCAACTCAGCCCCTCATGGACGCCGATCGGGGTGCGGTCATCGCCCGAGCCAATCTGCATCTCCCAGCCATGCGTGGGCACAGAACTTCCCACTTCAAGGAAGCGGGGAGCGTGACATTGGTAGCAAATCGCGGCGCGCGGATCTGGACTCACCTTCACAAGGCGCGTGCCATCGTAGAGCACGGGAATGATCAGTGTGGATGCGGCAAAGTGCATCCTCTCGCGGCGATCGAAGTAAGCCAGTGAACGATGAATGGGATCATCAGCGACGGAAATGCGCGCCGCTGGCCTCGCCGCGGGCGCGCCTTCACTATGTACCGAATGGCAAGCCTGACATGGTATCGCCGGCATATCCGCAAGATCCTGGCGAACCAGTCGCCAGGGACCACGGGTGTTCTGTGGCTGAACCAGCTCGCGCACCGAACCGTCGAAGTGCATCCCGTGGCAACGCAAGCAATCCTCCATAAGTTGCTGGTGCGAGTTTTGCGCTGAATTCGTGAAGATCATTTTGTAACTAGCACTGTGCGGGCCGGCATGCCAGGATGCATATTCATGCTGATGACATTTCTGACAATTGGGAACCATCTCCAGCACGTCCACGTCGCGCAGGCGGATGGTCTCCGACGGGATGCCGAAAAGATGAACGCGGATATGACGGAGCTTAGTGGCGAGGCTCGCTTCGTGACAGTCCATGCAGCCCACGTTGCGGTGTGCCGAGCCATGCATTGCGCTCACATAGGCCGTCATTTCGTGGCAGCTTGCGCAGCCCTGGCCGGTTTGCGAAGTATAGTAGCGATCGGCTCCGAAGATGCCACCAGCGACGATGACGGCCATGCAGGCGACAATCAGGGAAAAAACGCGCAGAAATCGGTTCATGATCTCATGCCCGTTCCTTTCCAGTTGCCAACCAGCGATTGCGATGCAAAGTAAGCGATGGCCATGATGGTCAGTGCGGGGTTGAAGCCGCCGTTAGTCACGTGCACGCTCGAATCGATGACAAATACGTTGTCGACATCATGAAGCTGACAGTTGCGGTTGACGACCGAAGCGTGGGGATCGACGCCCATCCGGCAAGTGCCGGCCTGGTGCTGGCCCGCAGAGACCGAATGAGGTTTACCGGCCATGAGCGAGGTATGAATCGCTCCTGCTTCCTTGAGCCAAGCTTCCGCGCGACTGGCCTGTACTTCGCCAATCTCAAATGTCTCCGGATGGACATTGCCCGAGAAGCGCGCTACCGGCAGACCCCACTTGTCTTTCACGTCCGGATCAAGAGTCACACGTCCGTCAGCACTGGGAATCTGTTGCGTCGGCCCGAAGATGACGATACTGCGTCTGTGCCATGCGCGCATCGCCTGTTTGTGCCCGAGGCCCCAGCGTGGGGTGTTCGCAGGAAGGTGGTCAACCGTGTGAATCGGCAGGCGAATGAACTCGTTGGCCAACATGCCGCCTCCATACAGGCCCGGCGTCCCGTGGTTATAGTCGCAGATGGCAATGCTGGCACCCGGGCCTACATCGTCGTAGGTGTCGAAGTCGAAGTAGCCGATCGCGCCTGTGTAATGGTGCCCTTGCAGGTTGCGCCCGACTTGGTCGTGGCGATTGCCAAGCCCCTCCGGAAACAGGCGGCTCTTGGAGTTGAGCAGCAGACGCGCCGACTCCACGGCACAAGCAGAAACTACTACCAGATCGGAAAGCTGCTTCTTGAGATGGCCATCTGAGTCGAAGTAGGCCACACCGCGTGCCCGTCCCCGCTCGTCGGTCAGAATCTCCTTCACCATGCAGCCGGTGCGCAGCTCGCAGTTGCCGGTATTCAATGCAATAGGGATCACTGTATTCTGCGAGCCGTTCTTTGCGTCTACTTCGCAGGCAAACCCGCAGCACCAGCGGCAGCGCATGCACGGACCGCGACCATTGTAGGGAATGCTGTTGCGGGCCATCGGAATGTGAAATGGATGCAGCCCAAGGCGCTTTGCCGCTGGCTCCAGGATCGTAAATTCGCGATTGGGCGACAACGGCGGCATGGGCAGAGGACGCCGGCGCGGACCATGAAACGGCGTGCCTCCGTAATCGCCCGAGATCCCAATCTCGTATTCCGCCTTTTCGTAGAACGGTTCCAGGTCGTCGTAGGAGATTGGCCAGTCTTCGAGCGAACTTCCAGCCGGCGCTCCGTACGTCGAGCGCATCTTGAAGTCCTGNNCAACGCAAGCTGCATTGTTCTGGTACGCTCCCTCACTGGGAAGCGCGATTTGCGGCAAACCCCCTTCATCCATCCACACGCGGGGGTTGCCATCGTCCTCCGGCCCAAATGCATTGCCGAGCACCGTGGTGCGCTGATTGCGCAAGTCGTCCTTGCGGCAATCGTTGGCGGTATACCACTTGCCGCGCTCGAGCAGAACGACGCTGAGGCCCGCAACGGCCAGTTCCTTGGCTACGATGCCACCGGCCGCGCCAGCCCCTACAACGATCGCGTTCACCCGGTTCATGACGGCGAACCCTTTCTCAGGTCATACTGCGCGCGGCCGAGCACAGGGGGTTCAGACAACCCGAGCATTCGCCAACTTATCGCGTCACGATTTCCACCGTGCCGTGGCGAACCGTAATAACCCTCCAGAGTGTGTCTTCGCACCAGTTCGAAGAATCGAGGGTTCTGCTTCTCAATGGAGTTGACGATTTCAAGCTTCTGTGGAGGAGACAGTGAAGCCAAATCCTGCCCGAAGCGCCTCTGGCTAAGTGCCTGAGCCCCTTCCAAACCGGATCTGTATGCATCTCGATGACGCCGGTAGTGCCGAACCAGTTGTCGATCGATATAACTGAGCACCCCGGCTTGAGATGCGCTGGGGAACTCATCTGCTGGAACAATCTGATCGCAGATCGCTGCCAGCGTTCGGGCCTGGTATTCGCTTAGGTACTCCCACTCTCCGCGCCGACCGGCACGGCAGCCGATGGCGATTGCCGCGGTTCCCAAGGCGCCGGCATAAACAAACTGCCGACGCGTCAGCCGTGGTTTTTCCCTGCTCGACAACACCGATGCCTCCGCTGCCCGGCACTCGACAGAACGCAGTCGATCCACTAGAGTTCCGCGGAATCCAGTGACATGAATCGGGTTGATCCTCGACGTGTCCCGCCAACTCGGTCAGTGCTGACGATCACATTTGGAAGAAGAAGGGAGCTCCCGCTCACCCGCCGACACGGGCCTGTAACCTACAACCTAGGCATTGTGTAGCCGAACTCCGTATTACAAGGTCGGCTCGCAAGACGGCCGCGAGAACTGCTCTGTCGCCGAAGTAACGTGTTCCACACATGCACCCAGCCCGATATCGAAAGCCTTACCAACGTTGTTGATGCTTTTGGCTGCCCCCGGGGATTGATGTATTTTGATTTACATGAAACTTAGAAGACAATTATCCATGAGTACACCAAGATGTACCCCCGTCTGGCGATTGCCGGGCTCGTTCGATGAATTTACACCTCGCGAAAATATTTTATGCCAGGGCATCTATGCGTGCCTCCCCTCAGATTCGTTC
>PLKU01000563.1 GCA_003140705.1 Acidobacteriaceae bacterium | reverse complement strand
ATTGGTGGTCTCTGGCTACGTCCAGGCGATCCATATGTGGTTCAAAGCGCGGTCCACCGCTGTTCAGCTTACACTTTTCCAACTGCTGCGCACCGCAAGCGGGGCAAGCAAAACTTAGGGCATGATAAAGGCGAGGCATTTAAATAGTCTGTCGCAGTTCAGCCAATGATGATGGTCAATTCAGTTCAGCTCAGTGGCATTTGCGGCCCCAGGGAAGTCATATTTTAGGGCATATTCTACATTTCTAGTTCTCAATTGACGATATATCCCCCCTCAACTTGCGCAAAGCCTAGTTTTCAACGGTTGACCCCCCAATTTCCGGTTTGGCACCGATTCGTCCGGAACGAGCTATTTGGGCATGTGATCGACAGCGTCATCAGTCTGATTGCTGACCCCTTGTCATTATTTCAACGAGCTTAAACGCTTCATACGCGATGGCAAAATCCGGAAGAGCAAAGGGAAGGAGAACGACACCTGGATAGCTCTTGTCTGTCCAATGAACCCGCAGGATGAGAGGAGCGTGAAGCAAGAACAATAAGGCTATGGTGAGCCAATACCACACTCGACTTCTGAGATCCGCAAAAAGCCAAGCCGCGGACATGATGACAAAGGCACAAATTGACGCCGCTCGTCCTTTTCCGGGGTCACCCAAATAGAGAAACAGGAAGAAAAAGGCAATCAGAATAGTGCTAACACTATCGCCGATTTCTTGCTCATTTTATCGAATCGGCTCTTCCCAACATTGTCCGTCATACCATGCATTGTAGTCTCTGGTCGTCCACAAAAGCGCTCAGCTAAGGAGGCTAAAGAAGCGACTTCTTGACGAGTTCAGGGTTCCAGTAGAATCGTCGCCATCCCGTCAGCGACTGGTTGATCAATAAACTGATTCCCATTCTAGGGGTTGCGGATGGATGGTAGCATTGCGCGGCTTCGAGTTCGGATAACTCGCGCTGACAATGTCCGGCGAAAAGCTCAGTGCCGCCAGCAGCTGAGACTAGAAATTGAATTTCGCAACTAACTGAACCAGCCGAGGTGCGGCAGCGTTGACGATTTGGCCAAAGTTAGGATCCTCAACTTGTCCGTCCACCGACGACGGACCATAGAACTGCGCGTGGTTGAAGGCATTGAATGCTTCCGCTCGGAACTCAATGGATTTCGTTTCGGCGAAATGTACACTCTTTTGCAACGTCATGTCGAAGTTGTCGATGCCGGGCCCATAGAAGATGCGGCGCTTGGCGTTCCCGAGTTGACCGATGTTCTCTTCCGGAAACAGCGCGGTATTGAATGCCGGCCTTCCGTTACGGCCGTTGTTATTGATTCTGAGTGACCCCGGGAGGCACCGGGGTGTATCGAGAAGATAGTTATTCACGCCATTGCCCAGCGTGCCGAGCAGCGAGTTATCTGAGTTGTCGTAGAGCGTCACGGGAAAGCCAGTGGCGAAGCGGGTCATTCCGGAGAAGGTCCAGTCTCTGGTTAGACGAATGAACCTGCCGACCGCTCTCTCGACGGGCAGCACCCACGTATAACTGGCGACGAACGTGTGCTTTTGATCCCAGGCCGATAGGGCGCGGCTATGCCTTGGGTCGATTGGATCGAGTTGCTCGCCAATGTTGGAGCCTTGATCGATCGACTTTGCGTAGGTGTAGCTGAGCAGGAACTGCGATCCGTTGTACTGGTAACGAAGGGTGGATTCGAGAGCGTTGTAGTTGGAGTTGGCCTCAGACTCATCGGCAGTATTTTCGCCGTAGTTTTCGCCTTTTCCGACGAGCGCTCCGCCGATTTGCCCGGTGCGGGTTCCATTGACGGTTTGGCCGGCTGAAGTGATATAGCTGGAGTCCTCGCCGAAGGGGCCGCAGCCTGGAGTGCGGAGGCACAGAGCAGGGCTGCCGGCGTTTACCGGAACGATCGTGAGAACATGGTGCCCCTGGTTGCCTACATAGCTCATGGTCATTAAAGCGTGCGAAGTGATCTGTCGCTGAATTGAGAACATATAGTTGTTGATGTACGGTGCGCGATTGCGGTAGTAGAAGAAGGGGTCGGCTGCTAAAGGCGCGAAGTTCGCCCAATTGACGGACCCATCTGGATTGGACCTCGAAGCACTATGTGGGGGAAAGGCAAAAGGGAATCGCTGGCCGTTATTGAAGCCGGTGGCAGCTGTGACAAACGGCGTGGCGAGCAAGGGTGGGCCTGGGCTGAGATAGTTGCATCCAAAGGGCGGCACGCTGTACATAATCCCGGCCAGGAGTCCCGGAAACTCCGTATAGAAAACGCCATAATTTGCCTTGATACTACCTTTCCCATCGCTCCCTAAGATTCCTCGCCAGAATCGGTTTGTGAAGGTAGGCGCAAATGCAAGCCCGATTCTTGGGGCGAAGTTTTTATAGCTTGTGGGCGCGAGAGTTTTGGGGACTCCGGGATCCCCAGCGACTAACAAGCCGGGGAGCGCGCCGGGATAGAGTGTAGACTCCGCTCCAGGAACATAAGTCTGTGTCTGGTCGTACTTCTCCCAGAAGGGCATGATCACATCCCAGCGCAGCCCGGCGTTGACGGTCAGGCTGCTCCGGGCTCGCCAGCTGTCCTGTCCATAGGCGCCCAGATATTGATTGCGCGGATAAAACGGCTGACCTGACGATTGCGTGTAATTGCTCGGAACGCCAATCAGGAAGTCTGCATATGGGTTGCCAGTCTCCGTTCCATCAATATTGAAGGTCCCGTTGAATGTGGCGTTCGGGTGCTCATTCACCTGGTCGATGTGGAACTGTCCGCCGACTTTCAGGGAGTGCGCGCCGATAACTCTCGACAGTCCGTCGCTCAGATAATAGGTGTTGTTGACCTGTGTCTCGTTGGTGATGGGAACACCCATAGCGAAGGTGGGAAACGCAATGTTCTCCACGCCT
Organism: Acidobacteriaceae bacterium; assembly: GCA_003140705.1. Classification (GTDB taxonomy): domain Bacteria; phylum Acidobacteriota; class Terriglobia; order Terriglobales; family Acidobacteriaceae; genus Telmatobacter. Next base: position 7,804 of record PLKU01000563.1, on the reverse strand, counting down.
TCAAACTGCGGAGCCTGCACAACAATGCCTAAAGTGCCGGCGCCGGTGGTGAATCCCTGCGATGCCAAGCTCACGCCGAGCCCGCCCTTTGGCTCACCGATGATATTTGCATTGCGCAAATAGCCAAAATGAAGCTCGTTGACAGTATTCGGGCCGATCGCCTTGCTATCGCCGAGCGACAATAGTTGCGCCTGCCCGATAAAAAGCGCATCGAATCCAGGAATGCTCGCTCCAGCGACAGCGCCTGGGAAGGGATTGTCGAGGCTATAGTTGTCGACGAAGTAATAGGCCGAGATCTGGCCCATCCGGCTGTTCTGGTCGATGCGAACCGAACCCTTGTCGTCACGAACCGTCTGCTGAAACGCAGAACTCGAAAACTGGCTTGCACTGACGTTGGGAGGGGGAATGTATTGCAACAGGCTCTTTCCGGGCGCCGACCATGCGCTCTGAGGAATCACGCCACCGGGAAAGACGCTTGTGTAGAGCTCTCCTGACGTGGCGGGATAGCCGAGTTCGCGCGTAAGCAGCGAAGCGAGATAGGGGCCGCTGACTGACCCGGTAAGGTCATTGAATTTTCCATTGCGCTCAGCGATCGTCGGGACAGAGATATTGCCTGTAGAGACGCCCTGGTTGGTACGTGTTCCCTGGTAGTCGGCGAAGAAGAAGACTCGATCGCGCCTTAATGGGCCGCTTATAGTCCCGCCAAACTGGTTTTGCTTGAATGCCGGCCGGGTTGGATCGAAGTAACCTCTCGAGTCGAGATTGGTGTTTCGGAAAAACTCGAAAGCATCGCCGTGAAATGCGTTGCTGCCTTCCCTGGTGGCGACCGTGATCATGCCACCGTTGTAGTTTCCGTATTCGGAATCGAAGTTGCTAGTGAGTACACGGAACTCTTCGATTGAATCGAGATTCGGAATAATGGAGGTGCCGCCGTTCATGTGTTCCTGCACATCAATGCCGGCCACCATGAACCCATTGGACGACTCGCGCTGACCATTGATGGAGAAGGTTCCGGGATTCAAGTCGCCGGACGGGTCCTGGCTTCCGGTAACGCCTGCCATGATGACGGAACTTGGCAGCAGGGTTGAGATCGGCGCCACTCCCGGTTGAATGGCGAGCAAATCCGTGTAACTTCTTCCGTTCAACGGCAGCGCGGTGATCTGCGCGCCCGATATGACTTCGCCGAGGTGCGTATTTATGGGGTCAACCTCAATGCCCAGTTCGCCTGAAACCACTACCGTGTCAGAGTGCGCGCCGAGTACAAGGGAGGCGTCAACTCGAAGGGCAGAGTCTGTGTCCACCTTGAGATTCGTCTTCAGCAATGTTCTGAATCCGACTGCCGAGATAGTGAGATTGTAGTGGCCAACGGGAAGATTGGGGAAGGAAAAATAGCCGCTCGCATCTGAAACGGCTTGATGGGTCGTCTGCTGAGCCGTGTTGATCAGGCAAAGAGCGGCTCCCGAAATGACAGCCCCACTGGGGTCAGCGACGCTCCCAGAGATCCCGCCACCAGTAGATGCTGGCAAGTGCAGGGCGCAAATAAAAAGAAATGCACCGGCCAAAGTCGACAAAGCTTGTTTTGCGCTAGTAACCGGGAAGATTGACTTCGAAGCGGGCATTTGAGCCTCCGTAATCGGGGTGGGTAGACACAGGAACTCGCGAAGCAGGAAACAGTCAATCTTTGTCGATACGACAGCCTTTTCGGCGAGCTATGGCGCCAGTGTTCTTCAAAACCTCATTAACCGAGCTCAGGCAAAACCTTCGGATTTAATGCTGTTAGGCCTGCTCCGGGTTTTCCGCAGAACGCGATCATTTCTGCTGCAGCAAACGCACACGGCGTGCGCGTTTTGGCGTTGACTTAATGGTTACGCACGGTCGAGGGCATTTGGATTGCAGGATTTCNNAAACCGAAATCCAAATGCAACGCGACAGCGTACTCATGGCAACGAACTGGGAGCTCCTGAGTTCCTGACCAACCTTCCCCCAACTGCCTCAGGTTCTCCTTTTCTCCCACCCCAACAAATCGAATTCGGAGGATCGTATGTCAAAACTCAAGCCTGTAGCAGGACTCGTGTTGAGTCTGCTGATTGCCATCCCGCCTGACGCAATTGCGTCTAGCCACCGGGAGGCGCCCGTAACCGCCCTGGATCACACCGCTGACATCACCGATTTCTATGCGTTTGTCAGCTACGATCATCNNACTGGTATGCCTTTGTCAGCTACGACAACCCTGGGAAGGTCACCTTCATCATGAACGTCGATCCGTTTCTGCAGCCGAGCAATGGACCGAACTACTTTCCATTCGACCCATCGATCGTTTATCAAATCCTCATCGACAACAATCAGACTGCGTTGCCCGCTGTAGTCTTCCGGTTCCAGTTTCAGACCAACATCCTCAGTCCTGGACTCCCAGTTGGCTTTGCAGGAGCGGGCAACGGAGTGAACGCACCAGCAAACTCGCCGAGTCCTGTCTCCCCCGGCACGCCGATCGTGCCTCCCGCGATCACGTCCCTGAGCGGCGAAGGGGCTGCGGGCCTGAGTCTGCAGCAGACGTTCACGGTGAGCATGATCAAGGACGGCAGGACCATTGATCTGACGAATACGACCGGCAACCCGCTCATCGCCGTTCCCAGCAATGTGGGTCCGCGCACCATGCCGGACTACAACTCCCTAGCTGCTCAGGGCATCTATAGCCTGCAAGGTCGCGACGCTTCCGATATCCGGGTCTTCGCCGGCACGGTTGCAGATCCCTTCTTCATCGATCTCGGAGCGACATTCGATAGCCTCAACTATCGCGCCGGCACTGGTGTCGAAGCTCTTACTGCCGCGCAGGACGCCAACGATCAACTCAATACGGCACCGGATTCGGTCGCAGGATTCAACGTTAACACCATCGCCATCGAAGTCCCCATTAGCTTACTTACAAGCGATGGCTCCATTCACGCAGCCACAGATCCGAAGGGCACCATCGGCGCCTGGGCGACAACTTCAAGGGCAAGAGTGTCAATTCGTCAAACCCCAAGGTTTGACCAACACCTTGTCCAACAAGGGGGCGACCTGGCTCAAGTTCAGCGCCTCGGCAATCCATTGATCAATGAACTGGTCATCGGTACCGGCAGCAAGGATTACTGGAGCATGTCATTCCCAGTGAACGACAGCCAGTTTGCCGCATTCGACCTTGATCCTCTTATTGCGAGAGTGTTCAATGCCGTATATGGGTTTAAGATCCCTGACCCACCGCGAACCGATCTGCTGCCGCTCGTCACTTATGCGGCGCCGATCGCACCGAGCGGAACTCCCGCCGGGCCAATCGCAGATATGCTGCGCCTCAACACAGGTGTAGCCCCTACCTCAGCGGCGAAGCGCAAGCGGCTGGGCCTGATCGCTGGCGACGCTGCAGGGTTCCCAAACGGCCGCCGTCTTACCGATGACGTGGTCGATATTGTTGAGCGGGTGGGCATAGGCGGCATTCTCAGCGGGCCTTCGTTCAATGTAGCCCCGAACAACCTGCTCGGCGATGGCGTGAACGCCCCCGACGTTCCTCCTCAGGAGACGTTCCCGTACGTTCACTATGCATACAGTGGACGCGACAGCCGACATATCAGCCCGGGCGATCCTACGGGCTGCGGCGATCAGCCGACTTCAACAAGCTCGCAGAACTCGGATGCCCCACCGGCAAACCAGGGTGGCCCCACGGCCTGTCCCCAATAACACCGGGTATGCAGTTTGAACCTAAACTCGTTCTCTGCGCGAAGGCTAGCTCCGCGCAGAGAACCACTTTCTCAGACTCCAGAGAAAAAGGTCCCTTATGAAATCGCCCCAGACACTGCTATTCATTCTTTGCATCCTCCTATCCGGGATGGGCCTCGCCCAACAAGTGAGCTCACCTGGAGCGGATCGGCACAGTGCGTCGAGCGACGCGGACATTCTGCAAGACACACCAGCGCAGCAGCGCATCGTCGCGGCCCAGCTGCAGGTCGACAGTGATCCCATGAAGGTGCAGGCTTACGACGAACTGGCCATTGCGTTTCTACGCCGTGCCCGCGAGACTGCCGACTCCAAGTTCCTGAAGGATGCGGCCACGGCTCTTTCGCAAGGCCTGGTACTCGATTCCACGGACTTTCAGTTGCAGAAGACTCAGGTAGTGCTCATGCTGAGCCGCCATGAATTCGCTCAAGCAAGGGAGCGAGCAAAGGCTCTCAATCATCACACGCCGGACGATGTAATGACCTATGGATATATCGCCGAAGCAGACATTGCGCTTGGCAATTATCAAGAAGCTGAGACGAATGCACAGTGGATGATGAATATGAGGCCCAACAACACTCCAGCACTCCTAGTCGGTGCAAGGCTGCGAATGTTGTATGGCGATGCGCAGGGCGCGATCGAGTTTCTCGATCGCGCGTATTCGCAGACATCGCCAACCGAGGTGGGAGACCTTGCGTGGATCGCCAACCAGATCGCGTCGATTCAAATCGAATCGGGCCAGACTGAAGCGGCAGAGAAGACTCTTGAAGGCGCCGAGCGGATCTTTCCACACTTCCACGGTACGATTGAGAATCTGGCGCGAGTTCGCATGGCTCAAAATCGAGCGAGCGACGCGGTTCAACTCTTGAGGCAGCCTGCGTCGATCAATCATGATCCGCACGTTCTCTTTGCATTGGCAAGAGCACAGGAGGCGGAAGGAGAAGCAAGGGAAGCGCTGACAACATATGCGGAGTTCAAGCAGCTCGTTAACGGGCCTGGAAGCGCAACTGAAGAATCGAAACTCGATCTTATTCTGATGTACGCCGAGAACCCTGACACAGCCCCAACCGCACTGCAATTGGCGCAGGAGGAGTTTCGAGCGCGGCAGGATGTGTGGACGCTGGACGCCTACGCATGGGCGCTGTATGCCAATGCGAACTTTCGGGACGCGAATGCTGCCGTGCAGAAGGCTATCGCGGTCGGAATCCAAAGCGCGCAGATCTTCGATCACGCCGGTCATATCGCTCAGAGACTCAACCACAGTGCAGACGCCGTAAAGTACTTCAAACTTTCAGTTCAATCCAATCCTGCATCGGAATTTGCCGCCGACGCTCTAAAGTCTGTAACTCCCGACGGGGTGGCACAAGGCCGCGGGCAGAATGCCACTCAGATCGTGCCGGTGCATGATCTGTTGCAGTCTACAGTGGGGGGCACGTTTCTCGTCGCAATGGATCAGCCGGATCGCAGTCGAGCGCCCGTCTCCGTTACCGTGACGAATATTTCTCCTGTCTTCGCTCCCGTACCGGTGGCTCTCCTGACGCCCGAGCCGACTGGCACAAATCGCCTCATTCATGCCGCTCAAGTTACTGTAGAGATCAATCCGAAGGATGCTGGAGCATATGCGGAATTGGGAGCCGGGTATTTCCAGCGTGCCCGAGAGACCGGCGACGTAAGCGATTATCAGCTTGCTGAAGAGTCCCTGAACAAGTCGCTCGACCTCGTGTCGGCGGACTTTTCCGCAGACTCCGCACTGGGAACGATGGCCGAGGTGTACATGGGAGAGCATCGCTTCGCCGACGCGCTGAGCTATGCGCAGAAGGCACTCTCGCTCGGCACCGGCGACGTCTCTCCCTTTGCTATCGTCGGCGACGCATACGCGGATATGGGTGAGTACGACAAGGCTGCCGTCGCCTATGGCCGATTGACACCTCGCGACATGACACTCTCCCCACGTGCCGCGTACGCGCGGGACAGCCGGCTCTCCTATCTGCGGTTCATCACTGGCGACACGGCGGCGGCGATCGCCCTGATGAAGACGGCAGTGACAGAAGGAGTTGAAGCCCAGCTTCCGCGCGAGAACCTGGCATGGCTCTACTACGAGCTGGGAGAATTCGAGACGCAGGCCGGTGACTCCGGTTCCGCGAATTCGGCCTACCTTGACGCACTCAACACACATCCAGGCGACTATCGCGCATTGGCGGCCCTGGGCAAGCTCAGGGCGAACAACGGCAGGTACGTGGATGCGATTGAGCTCTACCAAAAGGCCATCGCCGTCGTGCCCATGCCGATCTTTGTTGCGGAGCTTGGTGACCTCTATGCAAAAACCGGAGATAAGGCGGAGGCTCAAAAGCAATTTGCGTTGGTTGAATACATTGGATTGCTCGGTCACATCAACCAGGTGCTGCACAATCGCGACCTGGCGATCTTCTATGCCGATCACAATTTGAAACTCGCAGAGGCCCTTGATCTCGCGCAGAAAGAGCTTGAAGTCCGCCATGACGTCTACACGTGGGATGCGCTGGCCTGGGCTCTCTATAAGAATGGAAAGCTAACGGATGCCGCCAGTGCAAGCGAGAAAGCCATGCGGTTCGGGACACGGGACTCACTAATCCTGTTTCACGCGGGAATGATTGCAGAAGGCCTGGGACAACACGAACAGGCCCGCGGTGACTTGACCGAAGCGCTCCAGGTCAACCCCCGTTTCCACCTGATTTACGCGACTGCGGCGAAACAGGCTCTTTCCACACTTGATGCGCAAACCGAATCGAAGGAAGTCCCGAATGACCTTACTCGCTAGAACATATCGCAAATGTTTGCCGCTGCTTCTGTTGCTTGGCCTATGTCATTCTGCTTTGGCTCATCCCATGGGCAATTTCAGTGTCAACCACTACTCCAAGGTCACCCTGGAGAGTAACGGCATCCGCGTCCGGTACTTCATTGACCTGGCGGAGATTCCCACATTCCAAGAAATGCAGCAAGCTAGCATCCCTACAACTGCGATCGATCCTGATTCTGCGGCAGTCATCAACTACGTGGCTGCCCGTGGAGTGGAGCTTGGACGCGGCCTCATCCTCAATGTGAATGGTAAACCGGCTTCCCTTCGCCTCATTTCCAGCGGAGTGATCTTTCCTCCCGGCGCGGGTGGCCTACCCACTATGAAGATGGGCTTTGTCTACGAAGCTCCCTACCCATCGACCTTATCGAGCGCTGAGCGCCAGGATGTGAGTCTTCAATATGCTGACAACAACTACCCAGGGCACACTGGATGGAAAGAGATTGTTGCGTTGGCCTCCGCAGGTTCATTGCTGCATAGCTCGGTCCCCGGAACGGATCGCAGCGCCGAGTTAAGCAATTATCCAACCGATCTTCTGACTAGCCCGCCGCAGGATCTCGAAGCTTTGCTGATAGCAGCGCTGCCTGCGTTCCCGGAAATAGTTTCCAATACGCGGCGAGTGCGCTCGTCACAGCCAGCAGCAGTTCCTGAGGCTGTGGCGGGTGAACAGCTGGGTCGCGTAAAAGGTGTTCCTCCCAGGGCGTTCAAGCGTGCAGAAGCTCCTTCTGTCGCATCGTCACTTGAATCTTCACGAGCACCATGGACACCCATGCATCTCCAGGCCAATCGACAGCAGACGCCGCGAAGCAGATTCACGGAGCTGGTTCAGGCCGAGCATCTGAGTGTATGGTTCCTGTTTACCGCGGCTCTCATTGCGATCGGTCTGGGGGGGCTGCACGCATTGGAGCCTGGCCATGGCAAGACAATTGTCGCCGCCTACCTTGTTGGCTCCAAAGGAACGGCACGTCATGCAGTTCTTCTGGGTCTGATCGTGACTGTATCGCATACGGCCGGCGTATTCACTCTTGGCGCAATCACCCTGTACGCTTCGCGCTATGTTGTTCCAGAGCAACTCTATCCCTGGCTCGGTGTACTCTCTGGGATCACGATAGCGGGGCTGGGCTGCTATATGCTCATGCGCCGGTTGACCGGCACAGCCACGAATCATTTTCATACCCCCGGCGAATGCCACAGCCATTGGACGTTTTGGAAGCGTTCCCAGAG
>PLKU01000074.1 GCA_003140705.1 Acidobacteriaceae bacterium | reverse complement strand
GCAAGGTCCACGAAGTGAAGGGCGCGATTAAGGAGAAGGTGGGTCATGTGACGAACGATGCCAACCTGGAAGGCGAGGGTGCTGGCGAAAAAATAGCCGGGAAGATCCAAAATAAAATCGGCCACGTGCAGAAGGTCGTCGAAAAACCGTGAGTCAAGACTGTTTTGGACAACTCAAACTCTGAGGGGCAGTAAATCAGAATCGGTTGGTCTTCAACATGAATTTCTCGGATGCGCCGGGCCAAATGTTCGACTGCCAGACTAAAGCCGCATTTTCCGGACTTCGACAAACAGGCGCGGAGTACTGCTTGCCTATAGCAATTTCGGAATTGNNGTATTCCGAAATTGCTCTAAGACCGGGAACACTTCTTAATTCGATTCAAGGTAGCTAGTGCACGAGGATCAGATATATACACATGCCGATCCCAGCACCAGCCAACAGCAGTCCCAACACAACGGCATCCCTTGAAACCCGTCCCAGTATCCAAGTACCTGACCTCAATTCACGAATGAGTTGAAAATGTCGCAGGACGGAACTGAGGATGACGACCACGCCCAATCCCACCAAAGTCACCCCAGACCAGACCGATAGGCCGGTGGCGCGAGTGGGCAAGTGGAATTCGCTTGCGCTTAATTGCCGGAAAAACAGGCCGAAGCGGCTGACCGCGAATCCTATACCGATCAAGCCCAGTCCCGTGCGAATCCATGCTAGGAAGGTCCTCTCGGCAGCAAAATAAACCCTGGGATCTTGCTCTGCATCTTTGTCCATTCACCAATTGTGTTGAAAGGGCGAGCCGCATTCGATCCGGGTCACGATGCTCGGGCTTTCACCAAAATTGGCCTATGCGATCTTTCACTTGAGGCGTTCGGCCAGCAGATGATCCGCAACTCGTATTGCGTTGGCAATGATAGTCAGTGAAGGATTGACTGCACTTGCTGAGACGAAGCAGGATGCGTCGACGACATAAAGGTTATCAAGGTCGTGGGCTTTGCAGTGCGCGTCGAGGACACTGGTGGTTGGATCGTTGCCCATGCGGCAGGTGCCGTTCTGGTGCCCGACCCCTTCAAGAGGGATGCGCTTCTTGAAGTAAGCATGGAGCGGGAGAGAGGTGGTCGCATGTCCAGCCTTCTTGAGAACGTCAACCCAACGGTCTTTAAGGCGCTCGAAGGACTCGACATTATTGGGTGTGTAGGAGAGCCGAATCCGCTTAGGCGCGGCATCTGTCACGTGCTCGGACTGGTTGGTGCGACCGGTGTCTCCGGACGGATGGGCGCCCACGATGCCTGGCTGCCAACTTTCGACCCAGAGCGGAGTGGCGCTCTGGAGAGTGACGCGATTTTCCGAGTCTGGCAGATCCTCGGTCGTGAGCCACCACGGAACAGCGTGGTGCTTCATTCCTTCCAGGACAAAGCCTGGAGTAAGTGGCGGAGCGTCGCCTTTCATCATCTCGAAGTGGAAGCTGCCGACAGGCTGCACCTGCCCCAGCGGATACGGATAGCCTGGGTCGGAATCTTTAAAGTAGAAGTCGTTTGTGCCCCAAGTCTTGGTGTAGCTGTCCTCATTGCGGTCGGTGCTGATGGCGAGCACCGCGTCCGCCTGGTGGTACATGAAGTTGCGCCCAACCTGGTCGGAACGGTTGGCAAGGCCCGTCCGGTGTTTATCGTTGGCGGATGCAAGCAGGATCACTGCGGAGTTGATAGCGCCGGCGCACACAGCGAAAAAACCAGCAGAGTAGATTGCGCTTCTACCGGACTTCGTTGCGGGCGGTACATTGTATTCAGTTGGCGCGGCATCGGATCCACAAGACTTGTCGGGACCGGAGTGCATGACCTCGGCTCCGGTGACGGCAGTGCCTGCGCTATTCGTGAGCAGGCGTGTTACGCGAGAGTTGGTCATCAGGGTGACATTGGGCAGATGCATGATTTGCCGAATGCAATTGATATCGGCATCGGACTTGGCGTGAATGAGGCACGGATAGCCGTCGCACGTATCACAGCGTATGCATTTCGAGGCAAGAGGGTCAGCTTGGTTGCGCTTGAGTCCGAGGGGAATTGGAAAAGTATTGATGCCGAGCTTCCGAACATCCTCTTCAATGGACTGCATGCGCGGTTCGTTGGCAATCGCGGGGTAGGGATATTTCCTCGAATGAAATGGCTCGGTGGGATCGAAAGAGGAACCGAAACCACCTGGCACCGAGGGCGCAGCGCCAAGGTCGCCGTGGACGTCGAAGAGTTCTTCGGCACGGGTGTAGTAAGGCTCCATATCGGCGTAGGAGATGGGCCACGCCGGCGATATGCCGCCCTCATGGTGGATGACTCCGAAGTCCTCGGCACGCATGCGAAACATGGCCGCGCCGTACACTTTTGTCTGTCCGCCTACAAAGTAGGATTGCTGCGGGTGCAGGTCTTTGCCATCTTTATCCTGCCAGCTTTCTTTGGTGTGATATCGGTTATCAAGGAAAACAGCGGAGGTGTCCCAGTTCAGTCTTTCCTGGGGCATGAATGGGCCGCGCTCCAGGATGAGAATGTTCTTGCCGGCTTGAGCCAGCTGGAAAGCTAGAGTTCCGCCGCCCGCGCCAGTTCCGATAATGATTGCGTCGTATTGAATAGACATAATGGATGAGATGCGAAGAGCGGATGACCTTTTGCTCAGACTGCCAACGAATGAGGCATCGACTTTCGCTTGAGTCCTTTCTTCAGGAGATTATGGGAAGTTTGTTTCGACTGAGACGGCGTCCTCATGCGGGTGGCGGTGGAGCGGGAAGTGACAGAGGAATGGGCACGAATAGCTTGGGTCGGGGTGCAGCTTGGCGCACAGGACATTTTCAATGCCGTAAATGCGAAGATAGATCTCCGCAGATGTCATCATGCCGAACACCGGCGCAACAAAGTAGAGCCATACCGCGGTCCACACGCTGGCGAATACGGCCGAGCCGGTCGTTCGTGCGGGGTTGATACTGAAGCCCGAAACAGGAGCGAAGACAAATACGTAGAACACAATCAGAACTCCGACTAGATAGCTCGTGTATTGAGCCAGCGGAGGTCGGTTCGAGAACCAGAGCACGACCAGCATGAGGAGTGCAGCCATAAAATACTCCGCGCAAAACGCACCGGTCGTTCCGCCCAATCCAGGAATCGTAACCGCATAATCCACCGTGGGAACGGCCAGGCTGCTGCGCAGGCAAAGCGCTGAAAGACCCACTCCACAGATCCCCCCNNGCATCCCATCTGTCGATTTTGCCGAGCCGGAAATAGGTCAAAGTGATGGCAGGATTGAAGTGAGCGCCGGATCGCTTGCCCATGGGCGAACGAATAATAAGAATCGCTGTCGCGCCCATGGAGATTCCCATCAAGAGTCTTCGCAACGCACTGCTGGGCAGAAGATGTAGGGCGGACGACGCCGGATCAAAAAGCCAAACAGTGAAGAAGCACGCTGAGATCATGAAGATGGCAAGTTCGACACCTTCATCGACATAAATGCGCCAATGGCGCTTCAATGCGCTTGTCAGCGGATGAATCGCAGCCCACGAAACGAAGCTGTTTTGCTTCCCGGCCAAACAATCCCCTTCCCCGGCAACCGACATGCGCAATCCTCCCGGGAGTTCAATCGTCCGAGTTTCCACCAGACGCTGCTAACGAACAGTGACTTCGTAGTTCTGGCCCTCCCAGCGATTGTCTTCCGTCCAAAGAAACGTGAAGCAAAGACACGTCCCCACTTTGGTGGCAGCGTCTTTCAGGTCAACATAATCAAGTTGAAGCGCATTTTGCGTTGACTTGGAATCGCTCACGGTTTTCCAGTTGTCGCTTGACCAGCGAAGTGTAAACGGTGCATCCCCGTGCACGCGCAATACTTCGCCAGCGCGCATGAATCGAACATGCCGCGTGGGCTTCCAAACTTCCAGCCGCGCTCTGTCATTTCGCTTGCCCAGATAGCGTTCTGCCACTTCGGGGATGGCATCGTAGACCTTGCCGTCTGCTGTAGAGCGAAGCAGCTTGATGTACTCGGCATGAGCCCACATCA
>PLKU01000400.1 GCA_003140705.1 Acidobacteriaceae bacterium | reverse complement strand
AGAGCTCGCCGGGCCGATGGTCGCTGCGATCTTCCAGACCAACCTCCCGGAGCCAATTTGCGGCCACTGCAAGAGCTTCGCGCTTTGGATTGCCACGCGCCAGCAGCGGCATGGCTACGTTCTCAAGCGCCGTAAACTCTGGCAGCAGGTAATGGAACTGCCAGACGTATCCAATCTCCCGGTTGCNNGCGGGCTGAGATTGGCCACATTGGTTGAGGCGCAGTATACAGTCCCCGCGGAGGGAGCATCAAGCGCGCCCAGAATGTGCAAAAGTGTGCTTTTACCTGCGCCGGACTGACCGACAATGGCCACCATTTCTCCGCTCTGGACATTGAGGCCGAGATCGCGAAAAAGGGTGAGTTCGCCGCGAACAGTTTTGTAGGACTTCTGGAGGCCGCTCACGTCGATGATGGGCACGGAGGCAGATTCCCGCAGATCTGGTGCGCTCATGGAGAGGTATCTCGCGCCGGGGACCGCTGGGATGGTTTGCGTCATCGGGTTACCGTCAATTTTACATGGCTATGGGCTGGTTCCCCGCAATGGTAAAGGGCTGGGAATTCAACCTGAGGTACCAAAGTGGGGGTTACGGATTGGGGAGAAGCAGCAGTGTCAAGGACCTCTTTGAAAGGGTCAAGGCTTTGCGGGCGGGAGAGCGGCGGGGGGTTCAGGCGGGCGATGCGGCACTAGCGGTGCGGCAGACGCAGCTTGCGCGGCCGCAGACTTCAGGGATTCAGGGGTTCTGAAGCGCTTTGGAATTGAGCCGCGCAATTCGACCCCCTGGCCCGACAATGAAGGGGAGCGAAAGGGCGTTCCAGTTGCCGTCGTCGAGGGGTTGCCAGGTGCGGCCGTCGTCGCGGCTGATGTCGGAGCCATTGGTGCCGGCGCCGATCCAGAGTTTCAGCGATTCGGACCATTGGACGGTGGAACGATAGCCGTGGGGCGGGATGGTGGAGGCGTCGCACTTGAAAATAGTAGAGAGCAGTTCATTTGCGTTTCGAGTGCAAGTTGCACTCGTGCCTTCGCTCTTTTTGGGGGTTTGATAGTCCCCTCCCACTGCAATCAATACCGGGTCTACCGAATCACCATCTCGAGCAGCCAGCGAGAACCAACCTGCGGTCGGTCCGGAACTGAGTGGAAGTGCCGCGCCGCTGGTTACTGTGCACGCGTGCTTGCAAATGACTGAATTGAGGTTGTCGATGAATTCAAGCAGCTTCAGCGAAGCTGTCTTTCCCCCAACAACAAATAGAATCCACCGATGATGAGCGGTTTCAAGCAAGGACGAATTGCTTGCGGCGAGAATAGATTGCGCCGGCTTGCCATTATTGTCTGAAGCGGCAAACAGGTCATTCTTGTCGAGGCGATTCCAGGTGTCACCGGCGTCGGTGGTTCCGTAGAGCGGGAAGTGATAGAACTGCCTCACCTTCGATCGATCCAGTTCCTTCGGTGAAACCGGGTCGCCTATCATGAGAGCGGTCTTCGCGCCCGTGATTCGAATGGCATCCCAGAAGCCATCCTTGTCGAGATTGCGGAAAACGAGTTTCCACGACTTGCAACCGTCGGTGGTTTTGTACAACCGGCTTCTGTAGCCGGGGCCGGAGCCCATGACTATGGCGGTCTGTGCGTCCCAGGCTTGGACGCCGCGGAAGTCTAATGTTGCGCCATCTGTCGCAGCGTCGGGGGTGGCGCAATGCTGCCAGTGCAGGCCGCCATCGGTGGTTTTGAACACGGCTCCGCCGGTGCCGCTGGCCCAGGCAATTGTTCCGTCAACTGAGTCGATGCCGCGCAGGCATGCGGTGCTGCCGGAGTCCTGCATCTGCCAAACCGGGTTCGCCTCCTGCGGCGTCGAGGCAATTGATTGCCCGCCCGCGGAAGCGGACGCGCCAACCAGCAAAATGAATGCAGCAATGCGCATCGCCAGCAATATAGCCCTGCGAACATGAGCCACCTCATATTTATGCAGCTGCCCTGGGTTGGGTGTCGCAGATCACAGTTCGCGAATGCAAAGCTCTCTATCTTTGAAGCCAGCAGTGAGCCGGCATTCCTTCATTTCAATTTTGGCCGTGGCCGCCATCACAGCGGCTGGCGCGCGTGATGCAACCGCTCAGCAGTCTTTCGAGCAGCGCTTTGCGGCTCATAATTCGGCCATGACCACGCTGCAACCTGCGATGGTTACGCCACTGGTGGAGGCCGACCCGCGACTGATTCAATATGTGCGGGCATCGTTCTCGCACGAGTACGCTGCGGCACGCACTGAGACGGTGAGCTACGGCAACGGGCGCGGCGGAGGCGTGATCGTCGGCAATCGTTTTGAATTCGACTTTTTGCCGCCAGCCTACGCCCAGCACAACAGCAGCGCCTTGGATGGGCTCAGTGACACCTCCGTTTTGGGCAAGGTGCGCATCGCATCGGGCAACGCGGAGCACGGCAACTTCGAAGTGGCCGCGTTGTTGAGTCATAGTTTTGCCACTGGAACCTACAAGAACGGCGCGTTGACCGACACATGGACTCCGACGCTGGCGGGCGGATATGCCTTCAGGCGATTCAATGTGCAGTCTTCTCTGGGCGGAACGATGCCGACAGGAAAGATCGCGACGCAGGGACGGTCGATTGCATGGAACGCGCTGACGCAGTTCCACGCGACACTGCATGTTTGGTTTGAGCTCGAGAACAACGCGACCTACTACTTCAGCGGCAGCCACGATGGCATGATGCAAAACTTTGTGACGCCTGCGGTCTTCTACGTGGTGCGACCGAAAGAGTGGCAGCCGACGCATCCCTTCCTGATTTTCGATTGCGGGATCCAGATTGCGACTTCTGGTTTCCACACCTATAACCACAATCTGATCTCTGAGATGCGGGTGCTCTTCTAAGGTGCCGTCAGCGGCCAGCGGCTGCCGGACCGATTGATTCGGCCAGCCAGGTGTGAGGTAGATCACATGGCTGCCAGCTTGAACGCTTTTAGCCTGGTTCAGACTGTGAACAAAATCAGAACAACTTCCCTTTCTGCCCCGGCCGTCGTGCTGTTTGCCTGCGCGGGTGGAGGGGGTGGGCAGCAATCGGTCTACGAGCGAATGAGGAAGCAAAACACGAATATGATTCCGCTGCAACCGGTGTGGATGGGGCCGCTGATGCAGTCTGACTCACGGCTGACTCAATCGGCGCGGGTCTCGTTCTCGAACTCCTACACATTTGCGCGTACGCACACGGTGAACTACGGCAACTGGCACACGGTGAATTTTCTGGCAGGCAATCGAGTGCAAATCAATCTGATCGCGCCGCCGTATATCCAGAACCACTCGGCAGCGATAAAGGACGGATTTGGGGACGCGAGCGCGGAGGTGAAATACCGGATCGCTTCAGGGAATGCGGCGCACGGAAACTTTGCGGTGACTGCGATGCTGACCGAGAGCTGGCCCACCGGCAGCTACGAGAACGGCGCAGCGACGGCAGCGTATTATCCTACGTTGGCCGCTGGACGCATGTGGGGCCGCTTTGACGTGCAGACGACGCTGGGCGGCGCGCTTCCGACGGGAAGGATCTGGAAGCAAGGGCGGCAGATCGGCTGGAACACCACTGGGCAGGTGCTGGCTGGACGGAATCTGTGGCTGGACGTTGAAGACAATGCAACGTTCAATTACGGCGGACCGTTTGACGGCAAGACGGAGAATTTCTTGACTCCGGCATTCTTCTACGTCCTGCGGCGCATGGAGTGGAAACCGACGCGTCCGATTTTTGTGGTGGGTGGCGGGATGCAGATAGCGACATCGGCATTCCATGCCTACAATCACAATCTGATTCCGGAGTTGCGGATGCTGTTCTAGAACCGGCAGGGCGTTGACGTTGCAGGGGAACGTCGCGGAATGGAAGCCAAAGAAATGTTAGAATTCCGCCAATTCCTCAAACTCAGAGTGGATGGAGGACTTCAATGAGGTTGATGCGCAAAACTGCGATCGCTGTTTTGGGGTTTCTTGGTATCCTCCGCGATCGTGGGAGCCGTCCCGCCGATCCTGCATCCATCAGGCTGGCCGGGATTGTCGCTGAGCCTTCTGGAACATTCACCGTTTCACTCTTTTCTNNAACCCCCGCAATCATTCTGTTGCTGGCGAACGGGGTGTCGAGCCTTGTAGTGCTGTGGCTCACGCTGCGGCGGCGACCAGGATACGGCTGGATTGTGGCATTCCCCGGATGCGTGGTGTCGGGGTGGATCATTTCAAAGACGATCATGTTCAGAGAGGTGGCCTGGCTCCACTATCTCTACTTGAGCGTTGGTCTCGTGCTGATCGTGTCAGGGGTGGAATTGACGCGAAGCACGAGCGCGCGAGCACATGCTGCTGCGCATTAAGCGCGCATGTCTTAACTTCCATCTTGACCTTGAGGCGGCGCGGGCGCAAGACTAGATCAACCAGAAGACAATCAGGCATTGAAAGGCGGACCGGTGGCGGGCCACACAAACGNNTCGGGCCGCTGGAAACGCTTGCGCAGTCGGTGTCTGCCATGGCGCCGTCGACTTCGCCTTCGCTGACTATCCCTCTGGTGTTTGCACTGGCGGGGAACGCGACCTGGTTTGTGTATCTGCTGGCCACAGGGGCTACGCTGCTGGTGGGCTTTTGTGTGAGCCGATTCGCACGGCTGTCGGCATCGCCGGGATCGCTCTATAGCTACGCGGCGGACACGCTGCCGCCGGTTTTCGGCGTCGTGGCCGCGTGGGGACTGCTGATGGCTTATCTGGCTACTGGAGCATCCGTGGCTGGTGGAGGGCTCTATTACTCTGGCGTACTGTGCCAGCAATTCTTCCACTGGACGCCGCCTGCGCTGCCAACGCTGGCAGTGATTTGCCTGGCGGCGGGGTGGGTTGCTTATCGAGATGTGAAGCTGTCTGCCGAGTTGATGCTGTGGATTGAGGTGATCTCAGTGAGCCTCATTCTGATTGTGCTGGCGGTCATGGTGTTTCACTTCGGGTTTCAACTCGACCTTGATCAGATGAAGCTGAAGGGTGCATCGATATCGGCATTGGGCCCGGCACTAGTGTTGGCGATGTTCACGTTTGTGGGGTTTGAGAGCGCGACCACGCTTGGAAACGAGGCGCGTGAGCCGCTGAAGACCATTCCGCGCGCAGTGCTGCAATGCGCGATTTTGGCGGGTGTGTTCTTCATGCTGTGCTCCTACTCTGAAGTGCTGGGTTTCCGGGGCACATCGACGATGCTCAGCGATTCCACCAGCCCGATGCACCTGCTGGCGAACAAGGTGGGCGTATCGCTGCTTGGCGTAGGCATTGACATCGGCGCGGCAGTGGCCATGTTTGCCTGCGTGCTGGCGTGCACAACAGCTGCCGCAAGGGTGCTGATGCGCATGGCACACGGGAAGCTGCTGCCGAAGGCGCTTGAATGGACGAGCAAGCGTCATGGAACGCCGGGCGTGGCCGTCGCGGTGTCGGTGGGCCTGATGCTTGTGACCACCGCGGCGCTTTCCCTGCGCGGGGTTGCTGGATCGGATATGTACGACTGGCTTGGGTCGCTGTCAGTGTTTGGATTTCTGACGGCCTATGCGCTGGTGGCTGCTGCGCTGCCTTTTGCACGGCGGGTGCTTGGCCAGCACTCGCACTGGGTAACTGGGGTGAGCGTGCTGACCGTGCTGGTGATGATGTTGATCGTGATCTTCGACTTGCGGTCGGCGACCGATGCGGATCACGCGCGGATCCCGTGGATTTATCTGGGGTATATTGCAGCGGGCGTAGTTTGGTATGGGGTGAGGCGAAGAGTAGTGGTCAGCGAACAGTGATCAGTTCCCTTCTCCTTTAATCTTCGCCTATGTCCTCGTTCCATACTTCTGGGTGGGCAGCAGTATAGGCTTCCATCATTTTGCGGCAGTCAGCATTGTCGAGATCGATGACGTTGACGCCGTTTTCGCGTAGCCAGTCGAGACCTCCAGCGAAGGTGCGGCTTTCGCCTACGACGATGGTGCCGATGCGGAACTGGCGCACGAGGCCGCTGCAATACCAGCATGGGGCCAGGGTCGTGACCATGACCAGGTCGCGATAGCTGCGCTGTCGGCCAGCGCGGCGAAAAGCGTCGGTCTCGCCGTGCACGCTGGGATCGCCCTGCTGCACACGGCGATTGTGGCCGCGGCTCACCAGTTCGCCGGCCTTGGTAAAGAGGGCGGCACCGATGGGGATGCCGCCTTCAGCCAGACCGATGCGTGCCTCTTCAAGCGCTACCGCCAACATCTGTTCGTACAATTCCAGTTCGGACACAGGCATCCTCAGATCTCAAGGATAAGCGACGAGGAGTGCGGTTGGTGCTCCTCGAACTTATAGCCGTGGTTGGGAACGTAATCGAATTTCACCAGGCCGTCGCGGCAGTCGATGTGCATGGTGAGTGTTTTCAGGATGCCTCAGCCAATCGCGCCCGATATCTGCGTCCCGGCGGCCCTGGACTGGCCCGTGAGATGGCAGGCCTTTATTTGAAGGAATCGATGCTGTTCAGGCGGACGGGGCTGCCAGGTGAGCTTCCAGCACTTGAAGAAACCGCGCAAGCCAGGCAGGATGCGCCGTCCATGCCGGCCCGGTGACGAGTTTGCCGTCTACGACCGCATCGAAGAAGTCCACCTGGACAAAGGTTCCCCCGGCAAGTTCCACTTCGGGCGCGCAGGCAGGGTACGCATTGAGTTTGCGGCCCTTCAAAATGCCCGCGGCCGCAAGCAACTGCGGACCATGGCAGAGCGCGGCGATGGGTTTGTTGGCATGGTCGAAGTAGCGAACGATTTCAAGCACACGGGCGTT
>PLKU01000109.1 GCA_003140705.1 Acidobacteriaceae bacterium | reverse complement strand
CCATCAGCACCCAGTTGGCCGCCCGGTAACAGGTTCCACGGAACCGCTCAGGATCGATGAACGTCTCCAGGAAGTAAATCGGATGACCGTACATCTGCTCCCAGTCATCGGAGATCCGCGCCGCCATCCGGCCAAGGATATGCGACGCCAGATGCTCGACCCGCACCCACGGCAGGATCAGGAAACGCGTGTTGTAAGCGATGAAGCGGATGCTGCTGCGCCGCGCCGCAGCATCCCACCCGATGTAGCGATCACGGCTGCCGAGATGACGCGGAGCCGATGACCAGGCCAGGCACGCGATCGGACGGCCTTCTGCCCATACAAGATATTTCAGATGCTCCCCGACCGGCTGTTCATAGCCAAGATAGTGATGTTCCTCCATCAGGCTGTTGAACAACGGCTCCTGAGCGGTTCGCCGCACCTGCTCGAACTCGAGCGGTTGCAGTTTGCGCAACGGATCTTCGATGGGAGTCTTATCGATCAGCACCGGCTCCGGCCGGGCTCTGTGCGTCAGCGGATTATGCCGCACATAACTGACCGGCGGCAGCGTGATCTGACCGGCTCGCTCCAGCATCAGCAGCATGCCGCGGCACACCATGTCACGCAACGCGCCATTTGCCTGCCGCCACTGCCAGGCTTCACATATTCGCGTCGATAGTTTGCGGCGGCTGTCCTTCGGGTAACGCTCGATCAGCGCCCGTATAGAGAGGATGTCGTCCTCCCCGATCTCACGCCCGCGATATCTGAACTCTGCCATTGCCCAGAAGTATGAACCAACTCCTCTTGGAACGCAAGGGGCATTGATGATTTTCTTGATTCTTACTTCAGCTCGCTCACTCGCCGCCACATCGGCGCTGCACGGACCCGCGACACATCCCCGGCCACCATCAGCAACTGCGCTTCGTAAGCCTCCAGCCGCTTCGCCGCTGAGCTCGATGCAGGCCACCACGTAAACCGCCCTTTGGAAAGGCGCTTTTGCGCAAGCCAATATCCCTGGCCGTCATAGCTGAGCAAACGAATCGACGTTCCTCTCCGGCTCCTGAACACAAAAACACAACCAGTCATTGGGTCTTCACAGAGATGGCCCTGGCAGACGCGAACCAATGAATCGATCCCTTTGCGTCCGTCCACCGGCTCGATCGCTACCAGCACGCGCATCTGCGCCGTGATATGGATCATCGCTCAGCTTCCCGCCAGGCACGAAGCAGGATTGTCCAATCAGGTGCGGCAGAACCCTTCCACTGAATGCGCATCTTGCCGCCAATCGAGGACTCGATCTCGATTACGCACCCCGACATCGTCGCTGTATGAGAAGCGAGCAGTTCGACAAACGCCGGCGCGACGGCCTTCCTTGAGACAGTCTCAACTCCGCCGAGCCGCTTCTTCAACTGCGTATAATCCAACCGCAGCGGGTGAGCAACCGAATACAGGCCGTGTTCCCGGGCAAGTTCTACCGCAGACTGCCACAGCGTCTCCGGCAGTTTCGTCCGCCGCGGCCGAGTGCTTCGAAACTCATCTAACCGATGTTGCAATTGCACGATTGGCTCGGGGATGGGGGATGCGCTTTTCCTGTTCAATATCAGCCGGCCTCGACGACTGATTGAACGTAACAAGGCGAGCTAAATGGCGTCACGCACGCTTGCCGAAAACTCACAATCTTTCGCAGGGATTAGCCTCGAACAGTACCGATGGCGTGAATTCTTACGGATCGTCATGCCGTTGCTAATCGCAAAATTGTCAGCGGCAAACCTCGACCATTGCCAACAGGCTAAAGCGCGTTTCGAGGGCAGGCTCTCATCGGATTGCTCCGCCAAGAGCGAAACCTCTCGCTCTCAACAAGTGCAATTCCCAGTTATCGCCAAGTAAACATCGATCACGGAACCGTCGCCGACTGTTTGGCTGTGTTCAGTATTTACCGAATGGTAAGTGCCGTTTAGCCGGTTGTCGTTAGCCGGTGACACGCCCGGCATCCAGGCAGAATCCGATCTTGGGTATCCGCGTAGAAATGCTCTAAGCCGTTCTCTAATCAATCCTGAGTTGCCAGCGTCGTGGAATAATCAAATCGGGAGATCTCGTAAAATGGACATCAATCGTGACGCTCCTGCCAGTGCATCCGCCGAAGAGTTCGTACGCGCTCCATTGGATCTTGTCTGGTCGGTCCAAACGGACATCGGCGAGTGGAGCCGATGGAATCCCGAGGTTCGGTACGTGGAAATGCGGGGCCCGCTCACTCCTGGAACAGAATTCCGCTGGAAATCGGGTGGATCTTCTATCGTCTCGACACTTCAGGAAGTTGAGCCAAAGCGAAGAATTGCATGGACCGGGAAGACCATGGGAATTCATGCTTAGCATTTGTGGACATTTACGGAAAAAGACGGTGGCGTGGTGGTTCGAACAGAAGAGTCGTTCGACGGGTTGATTGTGAAGCTCTTTGCAGGTCCAATGAAACGGATGCTTGTCTCCGCCCTTGAGAAGAACTTAAAGGCTCTCACGATGGAGTGCGAACGCCGCGGATCCCCACACTGACACGAGCTAGGGTCCTTTGACCGATGAGCGCCTGCCCGCAACCAAGGGAATCTTCGCAAATCGTCTTGGTCATGGAATCCTTGGCGCCGTTGGGATCTTCTGTTTGAAATCATGGTCCCGGGCCGATGGTCATCATCTCGGTAGTCGCCTATTTGGCATTGTCGTTAGCAAGTAGAAATGTCCGCTTTTCGTAGCAAGTGAAGTGTCCGGTTTTATAAATCATCCAGTAGTCGTAGTAGAGGCGGTGGGAAAGTGCGAATCCCGCGTATTTTGCGGGATTTGCAAGTTGAAAGGGAAAGTCTGCTTTTGGACTTTTCCTTTCAACGTCTTTTCCACCGCCTTGACCTGCTTTTTCGTCAACGGCGTCAAGAGCTTTCCTTGAGCGCTGTAATGTCCGACCCGGTGCCCTGCGACGGTGAGGGTCAGCGTTTGATCCAGGTGTTGATGAATGATGACCTTGCATCCGGCCATGGTAGGGCGCCACTCGGCACGCTCGATCTGCATGACAAGGTTGTGAAAGTGTACGGTGTTGTCTCGGTCAACTGTGCGCTCGAATCGTTGCGTGAAGGTCATCTCCAGGTTCCTGTGCCGGCAGGATATAAACGCCGTACCTCGCTGTGCTGCTTGAACTGTAAATCGGCGGTTGAACTCAGCAATATAGTGATCGTTGAGAAACCCGTTGGCCGCCTCCAGTGTTCTGATCCCACGCAATCGCAACTCCTGGGGAAGTCGTCCTTGCCAGGTTGAGAAGTTGCGTTCCGAGCGCCCCCGCGCCTGCGGTGAATAAGCAGGAATCATCTGCACTCCCAGTTCCTTCATGGCGCGACCCACCTGCGTGGGACGCTCATAATCGACCTTGCCCCCGCTCTTCGGCGTCAGCCAGAAATGGGCTCCGCGGTCGNNGTAGTCGTAGTAGAGGCGGTGGCACAAGTGCGAATATACTGATCGCGTCACAGGAGCGCAGCGTGCTGACGGTTGGTGGTCCCGTATTGATGAGCGTGCCACGGAGAGTTGGCCTGTGGTTCATCGCTGTGCTGTTGGCAGTCTGCCTGTTTAGCCTACTGTTTTGTCTGAGGCCAGACGTGGGATCGCCCGCTGGGCCCTTTCTTGAAGCGCTCTCGGGGGTCTTTGTTGCATCGTTGATCTTTGCGCTGCCGGTCGCGTGCCTTTACCTCCCCATCGTGATCGGTCTCAAAGATGCGGAGGAGCATCGGATTTGGATCATTCTCTGCAGCGGAATTATGATTGGACCTGTATCGATAGCACTTTGGTGTCTCTTTCTTGAGTGGCGCGGCGACGATTTTCATACCGTTTGGTACGGTGACCCGCTTTTAGGGATAGGCGGCTTCGTAGTGATGGTCTTTGCAGCGATTGTCGGATCGTTCACGGCTTTGTTCTATGTGATTGCTTTGAAAGTTATCCACCGACGCTTCAAGAAGCCGGTTGTTCATTGACTTAGCGAAAGGGATTCCGCTCCGCGCGCGAGCCTCGTTCTCATGTTGCTCAGGACAGCCATCCTGCTCTGAGTGGATCGTCGGTTACTCGGCATTCAATGGTTGATGAACATCGACAAGGTGGCACCGTTGCGATGCCTCAGGCAATTCGGCCTCAGAAAGTGAAATGCCCAGTTTTTCAACATTTGACGGCCAATATTGGATCGGCGCCAGCTATCACGCCTTCGGGATGGTCGATGACCAACGCATACACGGGGAGCCATCCAGTCCACTGGGGTCCGCGAACACACCGAGCCGGCCTCGCAGTCCGCGTCCCTGCCCCTTGACTTGCGCGCTTTTGATCCGGACGGAGCCGGTTTGGATGGCGTGTAGGTTCATGCGCTCACCGCGATTGATCGCACGATCTCGGGCTGATCGAAGTGCACCATGTGGCCGGCATTTGGCACCAGAATTGCCGTGCTCGCCGGAGCGTCAATGGCTTCTGGCAATCGCTTCACGATTGAGCTAGGGGTCAGAGCGTCTTGCTCACCGAAAACGTAGTGAACAGGGACCACTAACCGTGGAGGATTGGCAAACAAATCTAATGACACCAACTCCGGCAGCAGCTTGTGCTGGATCAGATTCATATTGCGCAGCGCTTTGGCGGTGCCAAACAGGCCATAGGTACGGATCATGGCAAAAAGCGTCTCTCTCAAGATCGCATTGAAGTTCTTGCCTTGTTCGATCGTGCCCAGGTCGGCCAACAAGCTGGCGCGGCCTTGAAACGCTGCTGAATTCGTATACGGCGGCCTACCGAGTTTCTTCACACGTGCACTCAATCGACCATCTCTGGCAAGAACGCTTTGGTCCTGGAGAAATGAGTAAACGCACGCGTCACTTTCGGCGGTATTTGCATCAGGGGATATGGCGATGACCGACTTGACCTTATCAGGCTCACTCTCCACTGCCCGCAGGGCAATTGTCGCGCCCAGAGAAATGCCGAATACCAGGATGGCCTGCTTCGTCTCATTGTGTAACCACCGAAGGATCGCGCGGAGATCATCGACCTGCTGCAGAAAGGACACGCTTTTTGCACCTTTTTGCGAGGCGTTGCCACAGCCTCGCTGTTCCCAGTAACTCACGAGGAAATCCTTTTCCAGTTGCAAGAGTCGCTGAAACTTTCTCACTTCGTGCAGCAGCGGCAAACCTGGCCCGGCCTGAACGATGAGGAGTGGAGGAAGGCCGGTACGCTCGGCGCACATGCGGACTCTCTGGGTGGAACCGTTGATTTCCAGCTTCACAGTAGAGGTAATCGCCATGATGGTTAGAGCTCCTGTATGCGTGTCCCGGGCACGAGCAAGGCGAAACTCGCGCCAAATGGCTGTACGGGGATGAGAGCGCCCACTCGCGGCTCTTGCATCCGCAACTCCACGGCGCGCACAGCAGCGCGATAACCCTCGCCGGCCTCCAGTGGATTGCGGCCGAATTACCGGCAACCCGGACATAACCGGGGCCCCTGTCGAAAGTCGTGATGGGGGCCGATTGCGATTAGTGCATAAGGGCACTGGCGTGGAGACCGATATAGTACGGCCACAACACGATTGCGAGTACGCCTTTCCAAAAGCTCAGGTGCACGAATCCGATTGTGAAGAGCCAGGCAGCAAACCAGAGGCATCCCGTCAAACTGTGCTGCTCGATTCGTATTTTCTGGGGTTTATTTGCGTGGGTATCTGGTTCCAAGGTTCCCTCCGTCGGTGTCGCCTCCGAGTTTGGGTGTGGAGCAGAGTGCCCCTTCGCCTTGCCGGAGGTGATTTTATCACGACCTCCCCGCTGACTTCAGAAATAGTACTCCTGGGGGCGCGTTTGGTCGTGAAACTGGGGGGATCCGAGCTTAGTTTCGTGGCTTTCTCGCGTTCGATTCCTGACTCCATCGCCAAAGCACATAAACTCAGAACGATTCAGAGTTCTTC
>PLKU01000056.1 GCA_003140705.1 Acidobacteriaceae bacterium | reverse complement strand
AATTCTGTACCAGGCGGGATGAGCCACATGGACAGATGAAGCGGCAAAGAAAGAACCGGCACAAGGGTCAGGGTGCCGGGATCGGCGTGCTGCTCAGAATCCTCGACGTGGAGCGGAAGCGATGGAAGTCGCGGAAGCGAATCTGGTTCAGCTCCAGCCTGGTCTTGTTACTCGATTCCCGCAGGATGATCTGCGCTCCGATGGGGAGCAGGTACTGCTGGCCGCTGATGGAGACGTAGTCGTAGTCCGCACTGACGAGGGCCTCGTGGATTGGATAGTTCTTCGGCACCTCGTCTGCGATCTGGGTGATGCGCCGGACTCCGTGAGTGGCGCTGTCGATGTAGACCATACCGTGAAAGCCGACGAAAACCACCTGGTTGGGACCGCCGCGGAGAACGAGATTCGAGTTCTCTTTGGCGACGCGATACTTGAAGACCTGCACGGTTCCGTCACCGAGCGCATCGGTCTCAAGCCACGAGATTTCCGCTTTGGCAGCTGGCCGGAAGAGACCGCGAATGACAGTGCCGAAGGTTCCTGCGCCGGACATGCCACGCCCAGTATAGGAACTGCTGTCGCGGCTTATTCTATGGTCTTTTTCGTATTCCTGAAACTGCCAGTCTTCATGATGGTCGAAGTAGTTGAGCTGGCCGGTAACGGTATCGATGTGTTCCCATTTGCTCTCGCGGCTGGAACCGGCAAATCGCTCGGTAACTTGCTGGCACGTGACGTTTGGCAGGGAATCCCAATAATCGTTCGCGTTTTGCGCGGCTTCGGCGAGAAGCGCTTTGAGCTCGTCGTCGGAGGGACGCTGGATGGGATTGGCAGAGACGGCAATGGCCAGCGGGCCGGCAGGCCGGGAGATGGACTCAAGAGCCGGGAAACCGCCGGGGGGCGGATCGTCGTTTTCCGCGCCGATGCGCGGGAAGGAAGCGCCCGATTCGGCGGTTTTTCCACCTTGCAGTTCGGCGGTCTTTCCACCTCGAGTGAGAAAAGCCGCCACCTGGTGTGTGCCATCCATTGTCTTGAAGTCCTTTTTGTCCTGGATGACATACTGATGGCGAATGCCATAGTGACTCACGAGGGAGTCGCCGTTGGGGACGATCTCGGCGATGGTGAAAGAACTCACGGGAACGTAGCGGCTGTTGCCGCCGATGGATAGCGGGGCGTAGTCGACGCGGATGTCCTCGTAGTGGACGAAGGCCGAAGACTTGAACTCGGCCTCGACAATGGTGCGGAGGACGACGCCAGAATCGGGATCCACGAATAGCTCGCCATGGTAGCCGGAATTGCCTTTGAAGGGGTTCCATTCGGCCACGTAGGAAAGGTTGCCGTTGTGGGGCGGCCCCGACAAAGAGTTGGCGCTAAGGTTGCCGCCGGGGGCAGGGGCGCCGCCGCCGCCGCCACCATTACCGTGGCCGCCGTAGAGGGCGTTGCCAACGCTGGAAGTATCGGGGAAGCAGCAATAGTTGATGGCATAGAGGGATTTTTTCTTATCGACGGCGAAGGTGAAGACGGCGGTCCGTTGGCCGTTGATGGTTTCCCAGCGGAGGAACTTGGGTTTGCCGGAGGAGACGGCTTCGCTCGTCAGGAGATTGAGCGGAGGAAATGGGAGCATGGAGTTGACGAGACCGTTGCGTCCCCACGGAGTGGTGTCCTTGTCACCAGGTTTTTCGATACCGCTGTCGATCTCGACCGTGTCCGTGTGGGTGTTCACGAGGCGGACGTACTGGCTGATTTGCTCCCAGATTGGGTCGCTTTCATTTTGGGTTTTGACGTTGACGCCACCGTAGGACTCGATCGTCTTGACGCCATCCTGGAAGCGGGCGACGAGACGAGTGGCTGTGAGTCGAGGTGTCTGAGAGTAGGTTTTGGCGGCATAGTCCTCGGCTTTGGCAAGCATGGTGCGCTGAGCAACCGTGTCGGGAGGAGCGGCTTTGGGCAGGTCGGTATCAGGCGGAGCGAGTATGCAGCTACGCGCCTCAAGCACGTACATCTGCTCGGTGGAGAGCGGGCCATTTACGAGGTTGACCATGGTGTTCAGGGCGGCGGGGGTCAGTTCTTCAATCAGCTCGATCTGCTTCAGCTCGTTGGCGACCTGTTCGTCGCTCTTCCGAGAGTTGTGCAGGCCTGTGAGCACATCCTGCAATTCAGCCACATTCATTTTTCTTGAATTGGCCGACAACAGGGTGGGGGCCAATCCTACGAGCAGAAGGATCCATTCGAAGCGCTTCATATCGTCATCCTGGGCGAAAAGACCTGTCTAGGCTCCTGGTGTTGGTCGACAAGTTGAAGATTATCGAGCCTGACGGGTGATCCGTCGTCGGTGATGGTCAAATCGTCCGGCTTGAGGTCGAGCACGGACTTGTCTCTCTTGTCATGTGCGACAAGATAGAGTTGCATGGCATCGACAGCGCTCGGCGAGGCCAAGGCTGGAGGCGCGACCCCCTGCTGCGCGCGAGCGAAGAGAAGCGAAGCTGAGAGAGCAGCGCCCAGCAACATGCTCGATGCCAAATGATTGCTCATTCGATTTCGCACCGGTGCGGGAGATCACTGCCGATACCGCCAGGAGTTTTCATTTCCACTGAGCCCATGAGAAGAAGCCCCTCTTCATCGCGAATCCCAACCGAATGAGGCGGGAGGCAACGGGGATGTTTGTCTATTCCCGAAAACTATAGCTCATCCATCTCGGAACGGTAAAGGCCGGCGCAGGGCCGCGGGCTATACCACTGAGCTGCGCTCAAGGCCAGAGCGCGGCAGGAAATAAATGGGAGGGAAAGAAGTGTTGGCCAGAGACGCTACCGAATACTCGTTCGCGAACGCGAATGCGAACGCTACATTCACCAAAAATAGGCATAAAATGTAGAATTTTCTGCAATCGTTCGCGGACGTTCCCCAG
>PLKU01000166.1 GCA_003140705.1 Acidobacteriaceae bacterium | reverse complement strand
GCGACGATCTACTACACCACCAACGGCTCAACACCGACAACTGGCTCAGCAGTGTATTCCGGGCCGATCACTGTTTCCGCCACGGAAACGGTTGAAGCAATCGCTGTGGCCAGCGGCTATTCGAACAGCTCGACCGGTTTGGCGGCGTACACCATTGGCCTGACGCCAGCGGCTACGCCGACCTTCAGCCCCGCGGCAGGATCATACAGCTCGGCACAGACGGTGACGATCAGTTCGGCGACACCTTCAGCGACGATCTATTACACGACAAACGGGTCTACACCCACCACAAGCTCAGCTGTGTATTCGGGGCCGATCGCGGTCTCTGCAACAGAGACGGTCGAAGCAATCGCAACAGCTAGTGGCTTCTCGACCAGTTCGACAGGCTCCGCTGCTTACACCATCAACAGTCCCCAAGCGGCTACACCGACCTTCAGCCCTGTCGCCGGAACCTACAAGTTGGCGCAAACGGTCACGGTCAGTACGACGACACCCTCTGCGACGATCTACTACACCACCAACGGGTCGACGCCGACGACAAGCTCAGCCGTGTACTCAGGACCAATCACGGTTGCCGCCACGCAAACGATTCAGGTAATCGCTACAGCCAGCGGCTACTCGAACAGCTCGGTTGGCTCAGCTGCCTACACCATCAACCTGGCGCACGCGGCGACGCCAACCTTTAGCCCATCTGCTGGGACCTACAACTCGGCACAGACTGTGACGATCAGCACCACGACACCTTCGGCGACGATCTACTACACCACAAATGGGTCAACCCCGACGACAAGTTCGACTGTGTATTCCGGACCAATCACGGTCTCCGCATCAGAGACGGTGCAAGCGATCTCGTTGGCTGCTGGCTATACGACCAGTGATCCGGGCACCTCGACATACACAATTAGTACAGTCGCGGTTACGCCAACGTTCAGCCCAGCGGCCGGAACGTATACCGCGGCACAAACTGTGACGATCAGCACCACGACGCCTTCGGCGACGATCTACTACACAACCAACGGATCTACGCCCACGACCAGTTCTGCCGTGTATTCGGGACCAATCACGGTCTCTGCCACAGAGACTGTGGAAGCCATCGCCGCAGAGAGCGGATATACGACCAGCGCGGTGAGTTCGGCGGCCTACACCATCAACCTGACGCAAACTGCGACGCCGAACTTTAGCCCTGCGCCTGGCACATATAGCTCGACGCAGACAGTGGCAATCGCTTCAGTGACACCATCGGCGGCGATTTATTACACGACGGACGGTTCAACGCCTACAACAAGCTCCACAGTATATTCAGGCCCAATCACGGTCTCCGCCACGGAAACAGTGCAAGCCATCGCGACGGCTACAGGCTTGAAGACCAGCGCAACGGGAATTGCGGCTTACACCATAGCTCCATCAGCCGCGGTTCCGACATTCAGCCCCGCGGCTGGTACTTACAGCTCGGCGCAGACGGTGACGATCAGCACGACGACGCCTTCAGCGACGATCTACTACACCACCAATGGATCTACCCCAACGACGAGTTCTGCAGTGTATTCGGGTCCTTTCACAGTGTCTTCCACTGAGACGCTGAAGGCCATCGCCGTAGCTTCTGGCCATTTGAATAGCACTGCAGGTACGGCGGTCTACTCCATCAACTATCCGCCGGCTTCTGCGCCGACCTTTAGCCCAGGAGCAGGCACGTACAGCACGGTTCAGACGGTGGCCATCAGCTCAGCTACGCCAGCAGCAATAATCTACTACACGACGAATGGATCTACACCGACGACCAGTTCGCCAGCGTATTCGGTTCCGATCACAGTCTCAGCTACCGAGACGGTGAAGGCTATCTCTATCGCTACCGGGTACACGCTCAGTGCGGCGGTCTCTGCGGCGTACACCATAAACTTTCCGCCGGCGGCTACGCCAACGTTTAGCCCAGGGACAGGCACGTACAATGCGGCCCAGACGGTAACCATCAGTTCTGCGACGCCAGGAATGACGATTTATTACACGACGAACGGTTCTGCCCCCACGACCGGTTCGGCGGTGTATTCCGGCCCAATCACTGTTTCTGCTACAGAGACCGTGGAGGCCATCGCCGTGGCTCAAGGCCGCTCTAGTAGTGCGGCAGCTTCAGCGGCCTTCACAATCAACATTACGCCGGCGGCTCCGCCGACCTTCAATCCCGGGGCCGGCACCTATGACTCGGCGCAGGTAGTGACGATCAGCACGACGACGCCAGGAGCAGCAATCTACTACACGACCGATGGATCGACGCCCACGATGAATTCGGCGCTGTATTCAAGTCCGATCACCGTCTCTTCCACAGAGACCCTGGAAGCAATCTCTGTCGCCCCGACCACTCCTATTGGCCAGGTCAACTCCTCCGTCACTTCTTATACGCAAAGTGCGGTGGGAATGGCTGCCTATGTCCTGAATCTGCCGCTGCCGAATTTCTCAGTGGCGGTGTCTCCAGGGCTGCTCGACGTGGTTGCCGGGCAAAGCAGCACGACAACGGTCATGGTTACGCCGCTGAACTCATTCTCCTCACCGGTCACGTTCAGTTGCTCGGGACTGCCTGCAGGAGCGTCGTGCAGTTTCTCCCCGGGAACCGTGACGCCCTCACACTCGGGCGCTGCGGCTTCGACAACCCTAACGGTAACCACTTCGACAACAACGGCCTTGGTTCGCCACGGCTCGAGTCCATTGTTCCCGGGNNTGGCTTGAGAAAGCGGCGAGGGTTCCAATTGATGCTGTTTGCTCTGGTAGCGCTTGGAATGAGCCTCTGCACCGGTTGCAGTCTCGGAGTATGGTCAAACACTCAACCCACGCCGCAGGCACAATCGTCAACGGTCACGGTGGTTGCAACGAGCGGCGCTCTTCAGCCGAGCACAACCTTCACGCTCACGGTACAGTAGTTCTCCAGGATTTGGCCGCTTGTTTGGACAAGCGGCCAAGAGCCAAAATCCATCGAACGGACAGGAGCGTCCCCTCTATGATCACTCCGATGACAATCGGGTGAGCGCACCATGGATTCGCGCCGCCGACGAGGCTTCACCGGGGTGTTTTCGTCCGCACGGCCCGCCCAATATTCAGATATTGGCGGCAATTGAAATCATTTGGGCGTTCTGTGCGTTTCCCCTCGATGCATCGAAGGGCTCGCCATTCCACATGCTGAGTGCCTTGTGCGACAAGCGTTAAACAAGCATTCGCCTAGCGTGTAGGGTCGTCAAGGTCCAGAGGCAAGGCACCCCCGCGCTCGACAGTGCGGCTCAAACACGCTTCGGAGCATGCGAGCGCTTTACTGGCACCGGACTTTTGGGTGGCTTGATGAAAGGGACCGGGTCGCGGCGATAATTGGGTTATTGTATAGAGAAGAGTCCTGCGACTGAAGACTCACAATCATTCCAGGGAATGCCAGGAGACAGTGCGGTGAGAGGCAGTGCCGACTTTAGCAAGAATAATCTGGATTGCCTGCGCTTGATCTTAGCGTCTCTCGTCGCATTGTGGCATGTCTACTGGCTGACAAGCCTGCCTGCCTTTGTCGTTTTTGCCAGGTATATTTCAGCTCAGTTTGCCGTAAGATCGTTCTTTGTGATCAGCGGATTGCTCATCTACCGAAGTTACACACGATCGTCCTCTGTTGCCTCGTATTTTGAGAAGCGAGCCAGACGCATTTATCCAGCTTACTTTACCACTGTAACTCTCGCAGCCGTTGCGCTGTGTACACTGAGCTCTTTGCCACCTCTGCAATACTTTGGGTTGGGGTTCTGGAAGTATCTTGGCGCAAATCTTCTTTTCCTCAACTTCCTTGCGCCCTCGTTGCCTGGCGTCTTCACCTCGAACCCCATGTCTCCAGTCAATGGCGCGCTTTGGACGCTGAAAATTGAAGTCGTTTTTTATCTCTTTGTTCCAGTGATGCATTATCTCTGTAACAAATTCGGTACTAAGAGAGTTATGGGTACGATTTTCTGCCTTTCCTGCTTATGGAAATATGGATTTGGGCTCTTAGCTTCGATACATCGATCTCATAGTGCTTCTTCACTGGACGACTCACGCAGCATCTATTCTCAACTGGAGGTGCAGTTTCCCGCGCAACTTGTGTATTTCATCGCAGGCGTCTTGCTGCTTCTGTACTTTGACAAATTAAAGCTTCATTTCCGCAGCGTTGCTCTCATCACTGCTTGTTTGTACCTTCTTGATCATTGGTTCACGGGAGGCGTTCTCGATGTCTTTTGGATTTCCGGCCTCGTTTTTGTTTTTGGTTTTTGGCGCTTTTTCGGCAATTTTTCGAAGTACGGGGACTTTTCATATGGCGTATATATCGTTCACTGGCCAATCTTGCAGATCCTCATATACTTCGGACTTGTTAGGCTGAATCCGGTTGTTTTCCTGCTGCTTGTGGTCTCTGCCATCGGCTTGGTTGCCTGGCTCATGTGGCATCTGGTGGAGAATCGGTTCCTTGCGAGCAGTTCTCATTACCGGGGCGGGGGCGCAAAAGCGCCCGCTTGATCTCTGATGATATGAATTGCGCTTCCACATGTGCGGTCTGGTTTTAGTTTCGGGCACACAAAAGGTTCTGCGGCTTTCGATTTTCACGCGCCCATTTTGGTTCTAGGGCCTGTTGGCTTAGGTGGTGCTAATCGATGGCTTCTACCCCGCAATTTGAGTTATTCTGCTTGTGCCAGCTTAGCTGTTCAGGCCACTCACAATGGGCTTTGTAGTTAGCATCATCTATTTCGTTACATACTACCTCACGCCGGCGATCCTATGGGGTCCGCTTGCGGCATATCGTATTGAGTTGATTCTGGCGGTGCTGGCTATGGCTATTTCGGTGCCGAGCCTTGCCAAGTCGTTTATTCGAAAGACGCCACAGTCCTTTGCCTTGATCGGTTTGGCGGTGGCGATCTTCCTGTCGGTGCTTATTGGGATGCATTGGTCAGGAGGAGGTGTGCTGGCGTTCTTGTCCTTTATTCCAAATGCATTCGCATACTTTCTTGTTTGCCTGCACTTCAACTCGAAATGGAAGTTGCAGGCGCTAGTCATTATGATGTTGTTCGTTTGTCTGTTTATCATTGTCAACGGGTCCATCGCTCTACAGCAGGGGGTTTCAGCAATCGCTCGTTCCCCGGACGGTTTGACCGAGAGCCCGTATTTTGTGACGCAGGCCAACGACACAGGAGATCGATTCTTCCGCCTAAAGGGACCTGGAAATGTCAGCGACCCGAATGACTTTGCCCAATTTATCGTCTGCGTGATTCCGCTGATGTTCATTTTCTGGCGCCCAAAGAAAATCACTCAAAACATTGCGTTCGTCCTTCTGCCGGTGTGCGCGCTGCTTTATGGGGCGTTCCTGACGCACTCGCGCGGCTCTTTGGTGGCCTTGCTTGCGGTTGCGGTTGTGGCATTACGGCGCCGACTCGGCACGATCCCTGCGCTGGTTTTGGCGGCCGGACTGTTTATTGGTGCATCTGCCCTGAACTTTACTGGCGGGCGGCAGATTTCCGCCAATGCCGGCTCAGACCGCACGAGTCTCTGGGGTGTTGGGCTGCAGATGATCAAGACTCATCCGGTTTTCGGAGTTGGGTTTGGCGATTTTTCCGACTATGGCGGCGGGCTAACCGCCCACAACTCGATCGTCGTCTGTGCCGCAGAACTTGGGCTGTTTGGATTGTTCTTCTGGACTCTGTTTCTGTTTCCGACGGTGAGGGATGCTTTAGCGGTTTCTTCGCCGGATCAGGTCAGCGACGGTCAGACGATCGTTCCCGACGAAGGACTCTTTCCGCATGAGCCAAAGAAGATTAAGGTCATCGACAGGGGTGAGATCATCCGTCTTGGACGTTTGGCTGTTTTGTCGCTGACAGGCTTTTTGGTCGCAGGGTTGTTCTTGTCTCGCGCCTTTGTCATGACGCTGTTTATTGTGGGCGGCGTAGTCGAGGTGGTTTTTCAAATGGCTCTGCAGCGAGGGATGATCGCTGATCGTATGCGCCTGAAGCGCGTTCTGCTATATGTGGGCGGCTTGACGGCCGCGCTTGTGCCGTTTATGTACCTCATGGTTCTTGTCCTGAATCGGATGCACTGATTCAAGGCGGCAGAAGAGCTTTCTTCAGCCANNCAATCCTGAAAACAGTGGTACAAAGAGACTCGGCGTCGGAGACTGAAACAAGCGTGATGAAGATTGCACACGTGGTCGACAGCTTGGAGGTGGGAGGCGCCGAAATGCTGGTGTCGCAGATGTGCCGCCTTCAAAGGGATGATGGACACAGTCCTCGCATTTACGCAATCGCGACTCTTGGCGTACTCGGCGAGCAACTGCAAAAAGAGGACTATTGGGTCCAGCCTGAAGTGGGTCACCATTTGTTGGACTCTTCGCGGAGTTTCTTTCGAATTTTCAAAGAATCGAAACCCGACGTAGTGCATCTTCACAACCCGACGCCGACGATCTACGCAGCAATTGCCGCAAGGATGGCGGGGGTTCCAAGCATTGTTTCGACGCGGCATAGCCTTGTGGCTCCGCCGCGCAAAGTGATTACGGAGTTGAAGTACGCGATTGCGGCCAGATCTTGCGATTGGATCGTTGGCATCTGCGACGCAACGGCCATGAATTTGAGGAGCATACACACCGTTCCCGCGCGGAAAATCGTGCGCGTTTACAATGGCGCCGCCGCAGTCACGCGTGTAAGAAATGAGCAATCTTCGCCACAGAGTGGATTCACTCTTATTTACGTGGGCAGGCTTGAACCTGTGAAGAACCATTCATTGCTCCTTCACGCCTTCCAACTGGCGTCAAAGTCCATGCCCGGTTTGCGATTGTGGATGGTTGGAGATGGAAGTCAGCGCCAGGTGCTTGAGAGCCTGGCCAAGGAACTGGAAATTGCAACTCAAGTTACATTCTGGGGGCAGCAACTTAACGTGGCGCCATTCTTCTCCGCGGCCGATGCATTCATTATGTCGTCGAAATCAGAGGGATTGCCCATGTCGCTGCTGCAAGCGTTCTCGCTGGGGCTTCCGGCAATAGTCACCGATGTGGGCGGAATGGCTGAGGTTGTTCGTCTCGGCAAGACAGGCGTTACCGTGTCTGTCACCGACCCCGCGGAAATGGCAAAGGCGATTGTGCGGTTCGCAGAAAGCCAAGCAGCTCTGCAACAGTTTTCAAAGAACGCAGAAGAAGCCTTTCGCACAAGGTTTACCCTGCAAACTATGGCCGATGCCTACATGGAACTGTATCGAAATACCGCACGAGCCATGAAAGCCGCAACTAGCTAAATGCGGGCTCACCAGGGATCAAGAACTTTCATTNNATTGAAAGCCGCCTCACCGATTTAGAACGCAGTCGTCGGTCAGCCGGATTGGCGTTCCCATGTTGACGATTTCAAAATCCGTCACCTTGATGTCCTGTAAATCGTGAGGGCCGAAGTCCATGTCGGTATATTTTGCCTTGGTATCGGCATCGTTTTGGGCAGTAAGAGCAATGTTGCCGCCGTCTGACAGGAACATGCCGTATTTCTGCATAGCTCGCGCGACAACCTGCGCGGCAGGAGTGAGCTTTGACATGTCAAAGGACGACTTCAGGCGGAAGCGTGCGCCCATCGGCGGAGCAGAGACTGGTCCGCGCGGGGCACCTGCATGGGTCGCAGGGTGAACGAAGACATGGGCTCGGATTCGCGGATTGGGAAGCGTGAAGCGAATGGCGTGGTTGATGCTCCCCAAAGCGATTTCGTCGGCGCTGAAAACAAGCGGAGCAATGGGGAAGCCTGCAGCGTCGCCGCTGGTACACTGATCCCCACGTCCTGACGGGGGATAGACACGGTTCAGGTCCCAAACTGCAACAAAGTTTGCAGACAGAGCATTGTCAGCATAATTGGCCTGGTAGGCTTCATAGAGCTTGCCATGACTTCGGTCGACAACAAGCAGGTGACAGTCGTCCTGGTCAATATCGCACTGATAACCAGGCTGCGCTTCGATGCCGCCGCCAACAGGCATTGGGAAAACCGAAACCTTGTCCGAATCGGCGGCCATGAACGCCGGACCTNNGTAGAGGGCGACGCCTGCAGCACGCGCAGGCCGAAGTCGACCTGCATCCTGCCATGGCCCCATCCACCGGCGTCGGCGAGCCAGGAGATCATGGTAGCGGACTGTGGATCGACCGAAGCGTGACTGATGTCCTGAGTCCAAACGGCTCCCGGTGGAAAGTATGGGGCAGGCGGGGTGATGTGCTCAAGCCATGCCGCCTTCACTCTTGCGATGTGATCGTGATACAAGAAGCCAGTGATAATGGCTCCCACTCCCAGAACGGAAACAAATAGAACACGCGGGTAAGCCATGATGGTCTTCTTCTCCTTCTGTTGTTGTGAATCTTCGCAAATGTTCTTCTCGAGGTCAATTGCGGCCGGAATAACAGCGCCGATGGTCTCACTATCACTTCTCGGCGTCGCTCCAGTTGAAGCAACGGTGGCGTTCTGCGCGCGGAGGAAATCGAACGTCGCCGCCATGCCATCGCGTGTGGTGACTAATTGACGCCAGCCCAACGAGTGAACCTTTGCGTTGCCGAACTTGTTTCCGCCCCAGGCCGCCGCTGCTTTGTAGCGAGTGATGATGGCCGGCAGCTGGCCCTGGGAACGGCGATGGTATGTCTCTAAGGTCCAAGCCAACATTCTGGTTACAAAGTACGGGAGTCGGATCGAGCGTACCTTCTTGACACCTTTTTTGTATGCGCGCAGGTACTGCGAGGCGGTTGGCAATTCGTCATCGTGCAAGTTATAGACCTGTCCGGCGGAATCAGGGTGGATTCCGGCCACAACAATGGCCTCTGCACAATTCTCAACGTAGCTCAAAGGCAGTAAATTGCTGCCCCCGAGGTGAAAGAAGACTGGTCCAATTTGCAAGCCAACCCGGTTGGAGAATGGCCCGCCGCCCGGCCCATAGATTACTCCGGGACGTAAAACTACAAGTTCAAAGTGATCTTTTCGCTGAAAATCCCAAAACAGTTGCTCTTGCCGAAGCTTGGAATGCGAGTAAGTATCCCGCAACTCTGGATGGCTCTCAAGCGGCGTCTCTTCGTTGACACGTGCGCCACGTCCCAAGGGTACCACGCCGTACACACCAAAGGAACTGACAAGAACTACTCGGGTGCTCTGTAAAGAGATATCCTGTCGTCCTTCAAGAGCCTCAAGCAAGTTGCGAGAGGAGGCCACGGAGTCCGCAAACAACTCTGCGGGTGCACCCTTCAAACCCGCTGCAAGGTGAAATACGACTGAGACGTCCGCAGTGGCTCGGGCGCAGTCGGATTTCGACCTCAGGTTGCCGTAACAGAGCTCCAGTTGCGAGCTGGGGTACGACTCCACCAGTTCCAGGAGCCGTCGCGCCTTTCCGCGGTCGCGAAGGAAACACCGAATATCTGTTTGACCATGGGCAAGCAGCCGCTCAACTACATGGACGCCGAGAAAACCACCCGCTCCGGTAACCAGGACTTTCAAGCCCGCACCTCCGGATAAACCTGTTCAAAGATCTTCTCCATCATCGCTGAAACGCGGAGTATTTCGCTATAGGCAATCGGCGGCGGGGAATCGCTTTCAATGCTTAGATAGAATTCGCTAAGCAGTGTGCGCATCCCATCGAAATAATGGAAACGCGCATGCGAGAACCGGTTTACATTCTTCAACCCCTCTCTAAGGTAATCCCTTGCGGCCTGAAAAGGAGGGGACAGACGGCCCAAAGCAGATGGGAATGTCTGTTTTCGTTCTAGAACGACCGTGCGTGCGTTAAAGTCGACGTGCGCTGTGTTCCTGGTTCCGTAAACGCGCAGGCTGTGTCCCACCGGTCGCGCGTGTGAACTAAATGTTGCGTATGCACTTGTCTGCGCACCGCGGATGACCACGCGTAATTCATCGAGAAGCGAAACTGTATTTACCTCGCCTCCACTTGGTTCTGCGCGGTAAGCTTCCGCTGCAATCAAAGGTTGGTCGTCATCGAGAAATGGGATGATCTTGTTTAACACATGATCAAGTACGTTTTGAAATAGCTTGCCGGGTAGGCGATGTACCCAATGATCAGGGTCCCGCTTGAGCGCCATCCCATATTCCCCCGCGAGATCGTATCCGTAAAAACTCTCGATGTGCACCGGACTGCCCAGCACTCCCGATTGGTAGAGCTGTCGCAGTTCAAGAGCAGGCGCTTCAAAATTAGGCCAGTAGTTAACTGAAAGCTTCCGCCCTGCTCCGACCGCAGCGTCAACAATGGCTTCTGCGTCGCAATGGTGCAGCGCGACTGGCTTTTCAAGAAAAACATGACATCCCGCCGCAACCGCTTGTCTTGTAAGCGAAAGGTGGGATTGCGGTGGCGTCGTGATGTGCAAAACATCCGGTCTTTCCGTGCCGAGCATTTGCGCTACATCGTCGTACCAGTGCGGGACAGAATAACGCACCGCCAACTGCTCGGACATAATCGGATCCAGGTCACAGACCGCGACGAGTTGAACGGAGGAAATCTTTCTGATCTCCTCGACGTGCGCGTCCGCGATCTTGCCGCATCCGACAATTGCTATCTTCAAACTCATGCCTGTTTCCATTCCAAAAGCACGTGGGCCCAATAAGAGGTAGTGAACGATTCCAAGGCCCAGCAGTGAACCTCTTCCTGCGGGCCGTCTTTATGGCCGATAGCTCTTCGAAAAAGCACACGAGATCCTTCTATGCGGGCGTCGTCTTGCTTTGGCTCCGATTTCCACTCTGAAGCTGAACAAGACATTCGGAAAGGTCATGACGGTCTGACGCTCTCTTGCTGGCGCGGATCCTGGCATGAGCCTGTGCCGACATCTAAAACAGTGGCAAGGATGACAGGTTCCGTCGAGGTCAACGTAGCTGGTTCCTGAACCTGTCCCGCACCTCCCGGCTTCGTCGAACCCCAGATCTTCCAGAGCGGGCCACGTGTGAAGAGGAACTTGTAGAGCCCAACGACGGCGGCGGCATTGAGCACGAGCAGAGCACTGGCCGGAGCCGCGATGCGATGCAGACCCGGGATTCGATTGCGCAGCCCAATGAGAGCCATCACCCAACCAAGAACCTGAAAAACTGCAAATGCCATGAAAGCTCGAGAACTGGCCGAAAGCTCAATAGCGGAGACAAGCAGAAGAATCAATAGGTAAGGCACGACAAGACGCATGATCTTGTGCGAGACAAGTTGAAAAAGAACTCGATTCTGCGGTGTCAGTGTCCACGGAGCAAGCTGAAGAAGCTGGAAGTTTCCCGCCAGAGTTCGTACCTTGCGATGGAATTCGCCTCCAGCGCTCTTAGGCCATGTGTCATAAACATTGGCATTTGAATCGATGACAGAACGGTAGCCTTGGCGGATGATTGAGAGGGGTTGAAACATGTCATCAAGGATCATTCCGTCCGGCTGCTGTGCGGCCAGGCGGCGGCGAATGGCGTAAAAGCCGCCATAGACGCCGACCGGCGAGTCGCAGAGGGCCTCACAAGTCCTGAGCCACTGCTCATAGCGCCAGTAAAGGCCGCCGACCGCGCCGGAAGCTGCATCGTGGCCGTCATTGCGCAGAGTCAGCATGCCGCAAACGCAACCGACTTTCTCATCGGCGAAGTTGCTAACCAGCTGTTGAATTGCCCCCGGAGCAATCTCAGGCCGAATGTCCACAAAGACAACCACATCCGCTGTGGCTTGTGCAGCGCCCAGGTTGACGGCTACAGCTTTTCCTCTATGTTCCTCAAGGATCAAGGCTCGTATGCGCGGGTGATGCTGCTGTGATAGCAACTCCGCCGTCCGATCAGTTGAGCCGTCGGAGACGATGATGATCTCTTTAATGTTCGGGTAGTCGAGGCCAAGGAGATGTTCAATCTGTCGCGGGAGCATCAAAGCGCCGTTGTGAACGGCAAGCACAATGCTAACGTCAGGCGTGATCGGTCCAACCGTCCAGGGCCTGGGCCGGATTCGAGCGCGCAACCACATCATTACGGGATAGCCCACGTAGGTGTAGAGCACGCCGATCAGTGACAGCCAGAAGACGATCTTCACCGCGCGCCTCTCCGTAACACGNNTTGTCTTGATGGTCTCAAACATGATCAGCATGTCGAGGCCAAGCGACAGGTGTTTGATGTAGTAGAGGTCGTATTCGAGCTTTTGTTTAGTTTCTTCGAGACTTGCGCCGTATTCATACCGGACTTGTGCCCAACCGGTCAGGCCGGGGCGGATCAGGTGCCGCAGGTCGTAGTAGGGAATCGCGTTACTGAGCCACTGTACAAACTCGGGGCGTTCCGGCCGTGGTCCGACAAAGCTCATCTGCCCGCAAAGGACGTTCCAGAGCTGTGGAATCTCGTCAATGCGTGTCTTGCGCATGAATCGGCCAAGTGACGTTACGCGCGGGTCGTTCTCGGTCGCCCACACAGCTCCCTTTACTTCGGCGTCTTGCCGCATTGTCCGGAATTTGAAGACGGTGAAGAGCCGGCCACGCAATCCTACACGGGTTTGGCGAAAGAAGACTGGGCCTGGTGAAGAGAGCCGGACTGCCAGGATGATGAAGGGAATGAACGGAAGACACATTGCCAGCCCCACAAAAGAGACGGCAATCGAGACCAGGCGCCGGACAATTTGCTGCGATGCCTTCACTTTGAAACCGTGAGTAAAGATGAGAATGCTGGGATTGAGACCCTCAAGGGGTAACTTGCCGGACAGCCTCTCCATGAGGTCGCTCGCATCCTCAATCACGATCCCGCGAAGCCTGAGGTCGAGAAGTTCGCGGACCGGCATGGCGCCACGGCGATCTTCCATTGCGACGACGACGCGGTCGATTTCAGTATTAGGCTTGCGAAATGAGCGAAGGTCCGCCGCAAAACCTTCGAGGCTCCCATTGGACGCTGACCCAGTGTCTCTGTTGACAACTTCCATACCCGCGTCGTGCCGAGAGCGGAGCGTCTCAATAAGAGCGCTTGCACGCTTGCCCGAACCTAGCACATAAACTCGTTCGCGGAAGACTGAACGACCAATGATCCACTCGTATGCGCCTCGCCAAATGACAAGGGAAACAGCGAGGATGGAGATGCCGACGGTGAAGACATGAGGGCCGATGTATGTGTCAGGAAGGAAATAGATGATTCCAGCAAGAACAAA
The DNA here is from genome assembly GCA_003140705.1 of Acidobacteriaceae bacterium. Classification (GTDB taxonomy): domain Bacteria; phylum Acidobacteriota; class Terriglobia; order Terriglobales; family Acidobacteriaceae; genus Telmatobacter. Next base: position 24,094 of record PLKU01000166.1, on the reverse strand, counting down.
GCAGAGAACGCTCAGAACCAAGAGGAGGCGAAAGTATATCTCCCACCGTTCTGAGATGCGTTGTGGTTCATATAGATCAAAATAGTACGAGAGAAGCAAGGTAATAATAGTGATGACAGCAATCTTCAAAAGGCCATTATCATACAGCAGTATGATGTATGGATCCGGTCTAATTAGGTAAATCGTGGCCAGCAGAAACGAGCCACTCACAATGAGAGCTTCGCAAAGAAGCAGCACAAGTGTGCGGGTCGGATAGTAGACATTGAAAAGCCTGATCATTGCCTAGCTCCGCTTGTCCTTTCGCTGACTCGCGCCGTCGCTGGCTTCAGGGCCGCCATAATAGTAAGCGTAGGATCCGCGGCGCGAAGCGTCTTTGACGTCGTTGAGCACAAAGCCGAGGATGCGCGAGTTGCGGAAGGCTGCCTGGGTGCGCTGCGCAACATTGAACGGAGTACTGCCGCCGCGGGCCACCAGCAGAATTCCATCGGCGGCGGTGGCAATGTCCACCGCATCCGTAACCGCCAGCACCGGCGGGGAATCGATCAGAATCCAGTCGAAATGGGGTGAAAGCGTAGCGATCATTTTCTCGATTCGGTGATTTGCCAGAAGCTCAGAAGAGTTGTCACTGCACTTCCCTGCAGGGATAAACATGAGATTGGAAACGTTATGCCCGCTTGAGGCATCAACGGTCTTTGGGCCGCGATTGCGCTGCAGGATGTCATTCAACTCTGCAGTGCCTGCCAAATACTCCGAAAGCCCAGGCGAGCCTGGAGCGCCCAGAAGCGTATGAAGCGTAGGACGGCGCAGATCGGCATCGATGACCAGAATGTTATTGACATTGTTGCGGGCCAGGCTCATGGCAAGATTCGCAGTGACAAAGGTCTTTCCTTCCGCAGGCAAGCCGCTGGAAACAAGGATCGTCTTCAGCGGAGATTCATAGCGAAGCTGGAACATGCGTGATCGGAGCCCTCGAAACTGCTCTACTCCGGCCCCGCGATCCGCCAGGGTTGGAAAGGAATCCATAGAAGGATTCCACTGATGCTCCGCAATGCTCTCAAGCACGACGTTGGACTTGACTGGCAACGGCGGCTCGATGTTGTGGACAACGACCGGCTCAGCATCCTGCTCAACTTCATTCTCGTGAGCGGCCTTCCGCTCAAGGTCGGCTCTTTGGAGTGCCTCGTATATTCGGCTCATAGCTTACTGTCCTTCAAAGAATCGGCGGTATCCCCAATGGGATTGACGGTGTTGTACGGTGAACCTTGCAAGGTGTTCTCCTGTATTCCTGACATCGCCATGGGCGAAATTAGGAAGGGTTGATCATCCAGTCCATATTCTGTCGCAACCGATTCAACGATGCGGGCCGGGATAGGCTTTACCTGCTCGACATATGCACTGATCAGGGCATTGTCGCAAATGAGATTGATAAGGCGGGGAATTCCTTTCGAATAACGGTAGGTAAGCTGTACTGCTTCCAGCGTAAAGACAAGCTCTACGGTGCCGGCGATGCGCAACCTTTCGTCAATGTAAGCGTGGGTCTCATCGCTGGACAGGGGATACGTTCTGCACCACATCGAAATACGCTGACGAAGCTGCCGAACAGAGGGATCGCGAAGCTTTTCTTCAAGCTCAGGCTGGCCGGATAGCACAATCTGCACGAGCTTCTCCGACGAGGTCTCGAGATTGGTGAGCAAACGAATCTCCTCAAGCAGCTCCCGCGAAAGATTCTGCGCTTCGTCGACGACTATTGCGCACAATTCCTGGTCGCGGAAGCGGTCGATGAGCCAGCGATTGAGTTGCAGGAGCATACCTGACTTCGTCCGAGCCTTGGGCGGAATGCCAAAGTCTGTCAGCACGAATTCAAGAAAGTCGAGTACTTCGAGACGCGGGTTGAAGACAAAGGCTGTCGAAACGCGATCCTTGGTGAACGAGCTGAGGACGGTCTTGAGTAAGGTTGTTTTTCCGGTGCCAACTTCTCCAGTCATTACGACAAAGCCCTTCCGCGCCGCAATGCCGTATTGCAGGCAGGCGAGGGTCTCCCGAATCTGCGGCATCACGTAAAGAAACCGCGGGTCCGGACTTGATCCGAATGGGAGTGAACGAATACCGAAAAACGATCTGTACATGTNNAGAAACCGCGGATCTGGGCTTGCTCCGAAAGGAAGGGCTCGAAGCCCGAAGAAGGATTTGTACATGGCTAGCCACTCACACTTTCCAGGGATTTTTTGTTTCGTGAAAAATGCTTCCAGCGGCTGCGTTCTGGATCAACCTGGGGAAGGCCGTCCATATGGGCGATGATGGCCAGAGTCGGAAGTTTGGTGAAGGCGAAGATGTCCCGCTCATTGCGCAAAGACGTGTCTCGATACTCGAGCAATCCTGCAAGGAGAAGTCCTATCGCCAGGCCAGCCGCAAGTCCTCCAACAGCGAAGAGAGGACGGTTCGGAAAGGTCGGCGCGTCAGGAAGATTTGCTGCGTCCATTACGGTGAACTGCTCGCCTTGCTGCCGGCGTTCAAGTGCGGTTGCCATGGACGATTCGTTCATTTTTGTAAGCAGGGTGTTATAGAACTGCAGAGCGGTCTCATGGTCGCGCGTGACCTGCTTGAACTCCTCCTCGACCATCGGGCTGGACTCAATCCTTCCCTCGTAGGTGCGAACCTGCTGCCCGATCGATGCCTGTTCCTCCTTTGCTTCGGTCAAGGAAAGCTCCGCTGCGCGAAGCTGCGCTTTGAGCTGTTGCTGTTGTGGCGAGTCAGTATTGCTGATGGCGGTTGTCGGAGTCGGTGCTGGGGTGGTCGAAGGGACCGGGACTTGCGCGATCTCTGCCTGCAGATCAGCAATCTTTCGATTCACCGCAACCACGTCGGGATGGTCAGGAGTGTAGAGAGCTTCCAGTTCCTGCTTTTGCGCCATGAGGGTTTTGAGCTGCGCCCTTCGGTCATCCACGGTAACGCCTGTAGTTGGTTCAGCCCGCTGGTCATGCGATTGCTGCGAGACCATTGCGTCGAGGAGAGTCACAGTCTGTTGCGCGCGGCTAACCGCCTGGTTTGCGGCATCGAGTTGGGAGGTACGCGCCTGGAGCGCATTCGTATTTGACGATTCCTGTTCGGGCAGCCTGCCAATGTACTTTTGCTGGAAGGTCGCGAGCTTGGCGTCCTGTTCGTCAAGGTTTCTCTTCGCATCATCGAGCTGTTGCTTCAGGAAGTCAGTCGTACCCTCGGCAGACTGCTCCCGTGCACTCAGATTCTCGCTGACAAAGAGAGAAGTGATCTCGCTGCAAACCTGTTGGGCGGTGCGAGCATCCTTTGCCTTGAACGAAATGAAGAAGCCGGGCACGTTGGCGCGCGCGGAGGGGATGGGGTTAACCCCAATGGCGTTGCGCGTCAGTTCGACCCGATCATCCATCGTGTAGCGGTTGCCTGGGAACAGGTTGAACCGCTCTACAATCGGCTCGACGCGCGAGCGGCTGAGGATTTGCTGCTTCATCGTAGTCAGGCGCTCGCCGAGATCTTCAGTGACGACTGGCTTCACATAGTTTTCCGGGACCTTTTGTTGCTCGATAATCACCAGCGTCTGCGACACGTATTGCGGAGGCACGACATGACTGATTAGGACAGCTAGCCCCGTAACAAGGACCGCGGAAGCCAGAATCAGCCAGAAGCGCCTCTTCAAGATCCCCACGTAATCCTGCATTGTTAATTCACGATGTCCTAGCATGCGACTCCTTTACGATTCATTGCTTGAGATGTATTTCGCGCGGTGCATACGCAACGCCGAAGCTCACCACGTGATAAAGCTGGTCTAGAATGTTTGTTTGAGCCGTCGAGCTGGTCGACTGGTCTATCGCAGTGTATGTTGCGAAAATGTTGAGGTACCGGCCGAACCGTCTCGTAACCTGTGTGCCACCGTACGTTGCAGTGATTACCCCGGTGCCAAGCTGCAGCCCAGCGTTGCGCCTGTATGCTCCCGTGAATTCGAGGGTCAGGTCTCTTCCGAATTGTCGTGTGTACCCTCCGTCAACCGAATCAAATGTTGCTCCGAGAAGATATCCCGAACCACCATTGGATCCATGGCTATAGTTGGCCCTGGCCGAGTTTGACCTGAGGCGATAATCGATCCCTCCATCTACTGCAATCGCTGTTGTGGGAGGCACGAGCGCACTATTTGAACTGTTAAGCCATTGTGGTCCGACGGAGACATTTGTCGTGAATTCCCGGTTCCAGGTCCGCAGATAACCGAAAGACACTGTGTTGGTGTCAAGACTGAAAGGTGAACCACCCGTGAATGTGGAACTGTAAGCGGAAGGGAGGTAGTCGTAGTGAGAAAAGACGTACATCCCAATCAGGGAATTCTTCGCATCAAGGCGTCGCGTCAGCCCTGCATTCGCTTGCAGCCCGTCTGAGTCCAGGCCGTTACTGTCAGGAAAGCGTAAGAGGGTTGAACCGCCGCCGACATTTAGGGTCGTCGCATAGTCAAGGTGATATGCGAATTCCCCATTTGCCAGGTTACTGACGCTGTGAGTATTCAGCGTAAGGATCAACTGGTTGGATGCTGGGGTTGAACCAGACCCGCCGATCGGTCCCCCTGTTCCTGCGACTCCCGAGAAGCCCGTTGTTGGGGACTGCGGCATATAGTCTACATCGTCGCTGACCAAGAAGTTCCAGCGGCGCCCAAAGNNGCCCCTGCGAGACCATCAGATGTTGAAAGAATCCGACTCCGTAGGTTGGGCCGGATATGTGCGCCGTGTAGCCGCCAGTGTAGTCCAAGGTGAAGGGGTGTCGGGCGTTACCACTCGAATAATCCAACGATGCAGAAGGAGATCCCGTCTGCCAATTGCCCAGCGAGCCGCCGAACTCCGCGGTCTGCGCATAACGAAGGGCGTATTGCAAATCGCCACCGACCGGCAACTTGCCCGGGCCCGTGGCTTCAGGAACGACCTGCGCGTGAGCCCCGGACCATGCGGAAAGGAGGATTACCACGAGTTTCAGATTCGTCTTCATGTGGGTCACCTTAAGGAACAACAATCGTGTCGCCTGGTTTGAGAGCCAAATTGAGTGCGCTGTCGCCCTTCAGTGCCTGTTTGTAATGCACAGGGATGTTCTGGCGCTTTCCTGCTTCATCGCGCAAGATATAGATCTTCTTTGAGTTGGCGTAGTCCGTGAGTCCTCCGGCGCTGGAAATAGCCTCGAGCAATTTCATGCCGGGAGTCATCTCGATCGGACCCTTTTTCCCAACCTCGCCTAGCATGTAAATGACTTTGCTGTGAATTTGGCTAATTACGACTGAGACGTTTGGGTCCTGGATATACTTCTTTAACCTTGTCGCCAATTGATCAGCCAATTGCAAAGGGGTCAGGCCGGATGCCTGAATATCCCCAAGAAGTGGCACTGAGACCATGCCGTCAGGCCGGACGAGTAGGGTGCCCGAAAAGCTCGGCTCTTTCCATACTGTCACAGTTAGAACATCGGAAGCGCCGATGACATAGGTTGCGGTTGATTGGGAGTTTGCGGCCGGTGGGCTCACAGCCTGGTCCGCCAGTTTATTATCCTGGGCTTGGCAGAGAAGTACTGGCACAAACAACGCCAAGATTACAAAGTTTCCTGTTTTCATAGTTCGACTCCGTTCTTGCCATTCGAAAATTGATTTTGCGATTCGATTTGTTTCAGTTCGATCTGTTTCAGCTTGTAGAGCAGGGCCTTGTAACTGATGCCAAGTTCGCTCGCAGCCCGCTTGCGATTTCCTCCGGTTGCAATCAGAACCTCAGAAATCAGCTGCCGCTCAATCTGGCTGGATGCAGTCCGCGTGGCTTCCTTGAGCGAAAGCGGCTTGCGATGCCCATTCGACTTGAGCGAAGGGGCGGCCGCTTTGAGCGCAGCCAGGGAAATTGACTGGTCACCTATGGCTACAAAAGTCTTGATTGCAGTCTGAAGTTCGGACAAATTATCGGGCCAGGTGTGCTCCATCAGGAATCCAATGATCTCCTCTCGTAGAACCGGCTTCGGCCGGTCAAACTGCTTGGAGTACTGTGTCAAAAGGTCATCGGTTATGGAGAGGATCTCGGACTTTCTGCAACGCAGAGGAGAAATCCGGAGCGTCACATTAGAGACCAGATAATAGAAATCTTCTCTCATCCTCCAGGTTTTGACCTCCTCCAAAAGTTCGCGGCTCGTACCACAAAGGAGGCGGCTGCTTTGTGCTTGCTCAGAGTGAAAATAGTTGTTGATGATCAGTTCTTGCAGAGCAAGGCTTAGATCCCCAACTTCCTCCAGGTAGACAGTGCCTTTGGAGGATAAGGCCGACAAAATGTCTTGCTCATCTGCCTCTGCGCTGTGAATCTCCGTATAGGCGTTGCGGGATCTATGCGACTGAACGTGAATTTGAGCGGCAATGGAACGCTTTCCAGCGCCATGCTCGCCCACAATGAGGACAGGGCAATCGCTTTCGGCTATGCGGCCAATCGCTCGCTTTATTTGTGCCTCAATCGGTGCGAACGGTTTGGTCCGAAGCTTCACACTTTGGGTAGTCTCGCTGACTGTCATCGTTGCGTTGCCTGCCATTCGGGGTCCTGGGATCACCCTCCCTCTTGCAATGCGGGTTCCAAACTGGGAACCGGAACCGGAAATGGTGTTTCCACGCGAATCTCCATGTTTGGGGGCGCTTTTGGGGAAGAGAGGTGCCAAAGGGAATGCAAAGTGATTCCGTTCCTGTGGAAAGATTTGTGACATTGATTTCCTAGGTAAGTGGAAACTCTTTTCCACTCGCCTGGAACGGTTAGTTTCCGATATGAGGCAATTCACAGGTAATCCCCCTGGGCCGAGGTTTTCCAATTTCGGCATTCGGATTGCTAGACAAGGTTAAACGAATTGAGTCACTCATTTCCTTTTCCGGAGAATATGGCACAACCAATTCAGGCGCCAGCGACTGCCAAAAACCCATGGTCCTTGCAAAGCACTCATTTAGCATGGGGTTCGGCGCTCATTGGTGTTTTGATGGCGGCGATCTACTTCCGCGTGCTGGTCAAGCTGGTCACGGATTGGTGGCAGATACCCGACTTTTCTCATGGCTTCCTGGTGCCCATTTTTGCCGGGTACCTAGTTTGGTCGAAGAGAAAGACCCTCCTCGAGACGAGGATAGCTCCAAGCTGGGGCGGAGTTGCCTTCATTGTTTTTGGGGTGGTTGTTCTGGTTCTCGGTGTCTACGGAGCTGAGCTTTTCCTGTCTCGGGTTTCCCTGATAATCATGCTGGCGGGATTGGTAGTTTGCTTTGGCGGGTGGGAACTCCTCAAAGAGCTTCGATTCGTTTTGTTGGTTCTGCTGCTGGCAATACCAATTCCATCGATTATTTTCAATGAGATAACGCTTCCGCTTCAGCTTCTGGCCTCAAAACTGGCCAGTTCACTGCTCCCTCTTTTCGGTGTTCCGGTTCTGCGGGAGGGAAATGTCATCGAACTCCCCTCCATGAAGCTGGAGGTGGCGGAGGCCTGTAGTGGCATTCGCTCTCTCATGAGTCTATTTGCGTTATCGGTCTTTTATGGCTACTTCCTGGAGAACTCATTCCTGCGCAGGGCGCTGCTCGCTCTATCCAGCATTCCGATTGCGATAGCCGCTAACGCAGTTCGCATTTTTGGTACAGGATTGTGCGTCCAATATTGGGATCCAGACAAAGCGCAGGGCTTTTTCCATGANNTCTATATCGTCCATCTGACAATGCGTTTGTTTCCGGCCCATGGGAGGAAGGTATGAAGGGTCCTCGCTTCTGGACGGTCGTTCTTCTCCTTGCCGGAACAGCGCTGTTGCTGTACGCCCGCGGCGATGCCGATCTGATTCCTGCGAGCGAGCCTTTGACGCAGGTTCCGCGGGTGATTGGCGGTTGGTCAGGCACGGATCTGCAGATCGACCATGAGACGCTTGATGTTCTTGGGGCTGGAGACTTCCTTTCGCGCGTTTACAGCCAGGCGGGACAGTTGCACAAGATTGGTCTCTTTATTGGCTATTTCCCCACACAAAGAACAGGCGTCACAATTCATTCGCCAAAGAACTGTTTGCCAGGTGCAGGATGGGTTTTTGAATCGTCTAAATACGTCGATTTAAGGGATGTGGCGGGCAGGGCGCACCGGGTGGGCGAATACATCATCGCCGCCGGAGAGAACAAGCAGTTCGTAATTTATTGGTACCAGGCGCACGGTCGTAGCGTCGCAAACGAATACATGGCCAAGGTCTACATGGTGACGGACGCAATTTGGCTGAAGCGTACCGATGGCGCGCTGGTTCGCGTGATTACGCCGGTCGGTCCGGGAGAAGACATGGTGGCAGCGAAAACGCGTGCTGAGGCATTTACGGGACAACTCTTGCCGATGCTCCCGCGTTTTATCCCCGATTAAGTGGATTGACTGGCATTGGGAATGCGAGCGCAATTTTGCAACAGTTATCGGGCTGTGATTAGGCAAGAGACGGCCATTGAGGATGGAAGACAGTGATCGAACGGATCAAGGAAGTTCATTTGAGTTTCGACGGTAGGTGGAAAATGATGAATCGGAGAGCTTCTCTTTGGGTAGTCATGGTTTTTGTCGCAGCCGCACTGATAAGTGGGTGTAACGGCGATCCGAATGTGCGAAAGCAAAAGTATCTTGAGAGCGGGAAACGGTATAGTGCCGAGGGCAAGTACAAGGAAGCCGGTATCCAATTTCAAAATGCAATCAAAATCGATAAGGACTACGCTGACGCACACTATGAGATGGCGCAAACTTATCTGCACTTGGGCGAATTCAATGCGGCAAATGGAGAACTCGCGCATACAGTTGACCTGGATCCGAAGAACTACAAGGCTCGGATCGATTTGGGTAACTTGTTGCTTTCTGGTGGCCAAGTCGACCAAGCACAAGCTCAAGCGAACGCCATATTGGCAGCGGACCCGAACAACCCTGATGTCCACGCAATGCTCGGCGCCATAGCAAACCGGCGAGGGCAGAAAGATCAAGCTCTAATCGACCTTCAGCGCGCCCTGGAACTCGACCCGAACCGGGCTGTATTTCACGAAGATCTCGCGCTCCTGCAGTCAAATGATCCAACCAAGGCATCTTCTGTGGAAGAAGAGCTAAAGAAGTCAGTCACACTCGATCCGAAATCGGTGAGCGCGAAACTGCTTCTGGCTGCCTTCTATTCCAAGAACAGCCGATGGGCGGATGCCGAGCGCGCGAATTGGGATGCCGTGGCTACGGATCCGAAGAGCCTTTCCGTGCGCGAAAGTCTTGCTCGCATCATTCTGAAAGAAGGCGATCAACCTAGGGCAGAGCAGGTGCTTCGCCAGGCGTCGATCGATCTGGCAGACAATCCGCAAGGCGTGCGAGTGCTGGCGGATTACTACGCGAGTTCCGGGCAGGTGGACAAGTCCAAGGCGGAGTTCGCGAGCCTTGCCGCGAAGTATCCCAGGAACCTTTTTGTGCAGAAGGGCTACATTCGCATCCTTGTGGAAGTCAAGGATTATGCGACCGCGCAGAAGGTGGTTGCCGAATTGATGAAGCAGAACGCCAAGGATCCAGAAGTCGCGGCATTGCAAGGAATTGTGCTGCTGAACGATGGTAAGGCGAATGAGGCCGTAGAGGCTCTGGAGGACGCGACCAAGAATTTCCCGAAGGACGCCTTTCTGCAGTATTGGCTGGGCAGGGCAGCGCTGGCCAAAGGGGATGACAACCTGGCTATAAAGAGCCTCAATCAAGCTGCAACACTGAATCCTTCCAGGGTCGACGCACAGGAGGCCCTGGCACAGATTGCTGGTCAGCGCGGCGACATGGACTTGCTATCCGATGTTGCTGACAAGACCATCGCCTCTGCGCCTCACTTTGCGGGCGGATATATGTGGCGCGCCACAGTTGAGATGAATCGCAATTCGGTGGACAAAGCTGAAGCCGACCTCAAGACTGCAATGAGCGTCGCCCCACAGTATTCGCAAGCCTATCTAGAACTCGGCAAACTCCGGCTAAGGCAGAAGCGTATGCCTGAGGGAGTTGTGCTGCTTGAGCAGGCTATGCAATACGACCCGAATTCGGTCGCAGCCCTGCGTCTGCTGGTTGGTTGCGATCTTTACCAAAAACAGTCGGCCAAGGGCCTTGCCCGATTGAACGCGCAAATCGACAAGAGTCCGAAGAACACCGGCTTTCTTGACTTGCTAACGCAGCTCCAGCTCCAAAGCAAGAATCTTGACCAAGCCGCTGCAACATCCCAGAAGGCGATCCAGCTCAATCCTGCTGACGGCGAAGCGGTAATGCTCTTCGCGCAGATCCAGGTCCAGCGAGGACAGACGGCGAACGCAATTGGCGTTTGGGAACAGTGGTCGAATTCGCATCCCAACGACGCCGGCGCCATGGCAATTCTTGGGACCCTCGAGGAATCGCGTGGAAATCAGGCGAAAGCCGCGGATTACTACAAGAAGTCTTTGCAGATCCAACCGAAGCAGCCAATTGCAGCGAACAATCTGGCCTATCGGATGCTTGAGAACGGAGAAAACGTCGATGTGGCATTGACGCTTGCGCAAACGGCACGGCGGGCTATGCCGAACTCCCCTGACACCGCGGATACACTTGCTTGGGCCTACTATTACAAGGGATCCTATTCATTTGCTCGCGATCTGCTTGAGGACGCGTTGAAGACAGATCCTAGCAATGCGGCCATGCAATATCACCTGGGAATGGTGTACAGCAAACTTTCGGATAAGGGCAGCGCGGCAATTCACTTGAAAAAGGCGTTGTCGTTAGCTCCCGATTCTCCGACAGCCAAGGATGCAAAGACAGCGCTGCAAGGACTTGGGTAGATCACAATTTTAACTTGCTGCAATGCAGTAGCTCGGAGCGATACTTGCATCGAACGTGTACGATTGACAAGTACCCAATGAAATGGGTACGAAACCCCCTTGGACCTGAGCCAATATCGATATGTCAAATACGAAGACTATAGCCCGGAATACCGGCTGGTACGGCCTAGAAAGCGCAATAAATTCCTTTGTTACTCTTTTTACTTCGATTGCGATCGCCCGAACCCTGGGCCCGTCGAAGATGGGCTATTTTATTTATGTCTCTTGGATCACAACTGTGGTCAGCAGTCTGGGTGGAATGGGAATTCCGGCAACAACCCAGAAGTACATGGCCGAGTTTATCGGGATGGGCGACAGGGGAACTGCACGGTATATCTATTTCCGCACATTGCTGCTTCAGGCAGGTTTGGCAACTTTGGCAACTGCCGGTCTTTTGGTTTGGGTGCTGAGAGATGCCTCACAAGAATACAGAGTGGCTACGGCTCTTTTAGTGCTCAGCATCTGGCCGTCGATGGTCAACTTTGTCTCGGCGCAGGCGAACGTCGCTACGGAAGAGTTGTCAACGAACATGCCAGGCTCGATTATTTCGATTCTAGCGTTTTGCATGGGAATTGCTGCGACAGTGGTTTTGAACTGGGGTGTAGTCGGGGTCGGCGCATCGATGCTTCTTATGCGAGTCGTCGATTTTCTTGTGCGGTTTTTCCCCACCATGAAGCGCATACTTGCCTGGGACACGACCCACGTTCAACCGGAGGGGCTGTCCAAGCGAATGATGAGCTTTGCTTGGCAGAGCGTTGCCAGCATGGTTGTGGTGATGATCGTTTGGGACCGGTCTGAGCTCATTTTACTGAGACACCTTAGCTCGGATATCCGCCAGGTTGCGTTTTATTCAGTGGCATTCAGCATGGCTGAACGGCTACTGATTGGGTCGGCTGTCTTTGGGTCGGCGGCGACGGCGACAATCTTTGCTCAGTATGGGCGGGACAAATCAAGACTCGCTGCCATCACGGCTTCCTCATTTCGCTACCTTGCCCTGACGTCGATTCCACTGCACGTCATCTCCGTTGCACTCGCTGCACCGGCATTGCTTCTTCTCTACGGCAATCGGTACAAGGGCGCGGTCTTGGTTGTGACCCTTGCACCACTGCTTTGCCTGCCCAAGGCATTCATCGCCCCGGTGCAGAGCCTGTTGCAAAGCGCCGAGAAGCAGAGTTATGTCATTGCAGCCACGGTGTTCGCGGGCATGGTGGATATCGCTGTAGCCTGGTATTTCATTCCAGCATATGGCGCGGTGGGCGCATGCATTGGCAGCGGAGCAGGACAATTCACTGCAGTCGGGGTCATGTGGGCCGTGGGAATCTATCTTTTCAAGGTGAAACTGCCCTGGATGCAAGTGGCAAAGATTGCCTTGATCAGCGTGTTGGCATCACTGACCGCACATGCAATAGCGGTGTATTTGTCCCCATTTTGGGCCATTTTGTTGGGCGGGAGCGCATCGCTGATCGTTCTTTTCGGGCTCTTCTACCTTATGCGTGTTCTGGAGCCGGAAGATCATGACCGCTTCAAGATCATGACCGGGATACTGCCAAAGAAAGTTGCCGGCCCATTGAACGTGTTCCTCACGTTGCTGATCCGACCCGAGTTTGCAGAATAGGCTGGTTTTCTCAGGAACACAGGGAGCCACCATCGAGTTGTCAGCCGTTGAGCTCAACTACTCTTTCGATGACATAACAATCTGTACTCTTCCCCAAAGGCCGCCTTTGGGCGCACCGTTGAATCGTCCCGCAGGATTTTCGTTCATCAAACTGGAAAGAAGTTCCTCGAAAGAGGATTTCTCGTAAAGAATGTGCAATTGTTTGCACATTCGGATTCAATAATCCACCAAGTTATTGCATATAAAGTGCATTAGTTGGGGCGTTGATGTGCTGCGACTGTATCGAAATGTCATTGGGCGTGTCGACTGGTGGAAGAGTTTCGCCAATCGTGCATGAGACTCTTTCCTCGGACTTTCAATGCCAATGTGCCCCTGGAGGTTGTGCGGTGGGACTCGGTGTGGATGCCTGCTCCCGCATTGGCATTTTGTACGAGCTACGTCGAGTGGACCATTGAAACAACTATTACGCATGTAGCGATCCCTCTGCATGGGCCCACAAGCAGGACACGCGTCCGCGAGGGCGTCTGCAGGAGAATTGAAGAAGAAATCTTGCTTATCATTACTCGCATTGGCTGCGGCCTTTGCGATCACGCCCGCGCAGATGCACGCAGATCAGGTGTTCAACTGGACCTACGGTGGCGGGACCGATCCAGTCTATGCATCCGGAACGCTGGACGCAGATCCGGATGCCTCAATATCTGGCGCCTTTGATATTCTGAGCGGCAGCGGAACTAGAGCCGACAGTACTGGGACCTATGCCGTAACAATCGTGCCTTTTAGCGGCAGCAATGACCCGTCAGCGTGCTCGTATTCGCCCGATAAAAATGTGATGTTTTCGCCTCAGGCGGGGTAAGCGCAGTCTCATCTTCGACAATCTGTTGTATGCCAGTAATACACCAGGCTACCACTTGACGGCGACGCTTTCGTCCTCTCTGAACCAACAGGCCCAACCGCAATTTGCTTCTCCATGTGGAGTTCCTGAAGCGCTTCCTTTATCAAGCCACCGGATCAGGAATTTGATCCCTATGCGTATACAGGAACCAATTTGGCAAATCCGTTCGATGCGACTCCGGCCCCAGTGTCGGAACCCTCATCCCTTCTTTTTCTCTGGGCTGGGCTTCGCGGTCTGGCTGGCGTTGCCCTGCTGAAGACATAGTCGTCACGGCTGATTCCGCATTTGTAATGCTTTTTCCCCCATCGACTCTCCGGAGGGTTGCCTTCGTACCCTGGCGGGCATTATGCCTTCTCCTCTGGTGGGTGCAAGTGCTGACGGTGGGGACTTCCTGGCAATTGATGACCGAAACGAAGGTCTTCACCCCGGAGGCGGTTGCGCAGGATCTCGGAATTCAGATTCGAGCTATCTGAGGTCGGAAGAGAAAATCGATGGACAATGGATGTGCAAGGATTTGCGTGCAATCGATCGAGTGACTCGCAAAGTACTGAAAATAAAACGTCTAAATTTGGAACTCGATTTTCTGCGTCTTCGCTGAAACGCAATTGGATCGTGTCGAATGGAGGTCTTGAACCACCAATTCTGCACGTGACTCCTTCCCTGGTTTGGCAGAACCAATGCGCTTCTGGAGGTTGTGCGGTGGGACTCGGTGCGTATGCCTGCTCCCGGCATTCGCATTTTGTACGAGCTACGTCGAGTTAACCATTGAAACAACAGTTCTGTCCTCAGCAGGCCCCCAGCTGAGGTCAAGAGCAGGACGAATGTCCGTTTGGGACAGCTCCAGGAGGAACAATGAAGGCAATTCTAAGATCTTCCATTTTACCTGCGTTGTTATTGGGACTGGTGTCGGTGGCTTTTGCCGATACCGTTGAGCTAGGTAGCGTCGGTAATACAGGTAAAGGCCTGAGTAACTTTAACAACGCCAACACCGCTTTGGTTTACCAGGGATACCGCTGGTTCGACAGTACGCCGGCTGGCGCGTTTTTTAACGGGGGGTCTTCGAAGACCTACAACCTCCCCGCTGACAGCCCATGGGCAGGCCCTATCACGAACTCCATCTATGGCTCCAGTTGGGTATCCTTCGAAAAGAATAGCTACCCCGGCGGTAGCTATACGGCGCCTGACGGTTTCTACGAATACACCTCGACTTTCAGCGCCAATGGAGGGCTTTACGACGGCGTGATCGATGTGCTGGCCGATGACACACTTGCGGTTTGGATCAACGGTACAGCGATCGTGGACTATGCCAAAGGCCCCAACAGCATTTGCCAGACAAACATGCCGAACCGCACCGAAATCGATCCGGTTACGGTTACAAATCTCTGGCTGAAAAATGGCACCAACACGATTACCGTGATTGATGATCAGACCAACGGCGCCTCATCAGGCATTGACTTCCAGGGCCACTTGACGGTCACACCCGAGCCCTCGTCCCTGCTGTTACTAGGAACTGGGCTGCTCGGCCTTGCCGTNNCATTTGTAGTCTTCCTCCACGCAGACCCTCTTGGGGGCGCAGACCCCGCGCTCTCCAGCTAGTGATCCTGCATCACACCTGGGTACCGAGCATGGGTCGATAAACTCTTTCGATCGTTGTAGGTAGAATTCCGCTCGGATAGGGCCGGGAAAAGATGCTATTGAGGCGCGTCTGCCCTGCATTCCGCAGGATTTTCATCCCAAATTGGACCTGCTTTGCCCAGAAAGAGGAATTATTTTGGGAAAATCTCTGCAGGATTTTGCGCATATCCCCAAAATCTCCTGCGCAAGTAGANNTAAAAGCTCTATGTTTGGAACGCAATCTGCATATTAGGAAGGCGAGAGCTAATGGGGCAAGCTTTCGGGGGCTGCATTGCACTTCCAGTAAACGGGGATTCCAACATTCGACAATCTTTCCCAAAGCGGAGCCAATGCTCACGAGGCATGGAGACGAGAGTCTTCCTGCGAATCTTGGGCGCGGGAATTGCAAGCTGTTTCGAGATTTATCAAGTACGGCAGTGAAGCCCAAGGCTCTGCCCATTGGCCAGATTTTTCCAGAGGGTGGGAACGGGACAAATACCCGCGAGGGCGATTTTTAGGGGGGGATTATGAAGAAGTTGGGATTTGTTTCACTGGCAATGGCAACTGCCCTTGTGATCATTCCCAGCGCGTCGGCCACTCCATTGACTTCGGGCTCGATTGTTGTCGGCGGCGCATATGATCAATGGACAAGTATAGATGTCACTCTTGATGACTCACAGTTCCTGGATCTCTCAGGTTACGGTTGGTTGGATGAAACTGGCTATCCGCCGACATGGTCTAGTTTCAGCATTTCGAGTACCCAACAAGGACAGGCCACCGGCTTCGACATCGCCGCCACTGCCCCAGAACCGAGCAGCCTGCTGCTTCTTGGCTCTGGACTTCTTGGGATCGCTTTCGTTGTCTTTCGGAAGGCCAAGCAATCCCGCCCGTTTTGAATCTGAAGGCATAGTTAGTCCGTTCCTCCGATTCCTCCGAACTGAAGGGCTAGGAAACTGCCCTTCAGATCGCCCGCAAACCCCACCCAACCAGGTGGGGTTTGCTTTTGTCGGGACTCAAAGCGGATCGAATTCGACGAACGGATCCACCGCCAGGAACAGGGGCTTCATTTGTCAATGAAATGGAAACCCTCAGAAATCCGGATTCGTCCCCGCAAGTGATTCCCGTGCTGCCGACGAAAACGAAAATTGCAGATGTTTCTTTGGCAGTGAAGACAAGCGCACTCGAAACTCTAATATGATGATTCTGGATGCACTGGTTGCATTGCTTGCAGGCGTAACTCTCAGAAGGCAACTTCAACTCTAATGAAACTCCCTCGACACGCAGAACTTTGGCTCGCGCCGTACTTGAAAGATCGTCTTCGGAAGGCAATTCGGCATAAGAAGCCGAAACGTGCCTGGGTAGCAATCACAGACCACTATGAGCCACTCGGAATGGGTGCGTCTGTTGAAGTTGCTCTCGGTCGCGTTGCGCATTGGCGTGACAACTGGCCGCGAATTGCCGACGACGCTCCGCGAGATGCGGCGGGGCAGCGCGCCCAGTACAGCTTCTTCTACCCTCAGGAGGAGTACCGGAGAGATATCGTTGATGGTATTGCGGAGATGGTGCGGCTCGGCGTCGGCGACGTAGAAGTGCATCTGCATCACGATAATGAACAGAGCGTCTGTTTCATCCAAAAGGTGACGGAGTTCTGTAGCCGTCTCACAGGAGATCACGGCCTACTTCGCAAGCAGGACGGTCGCACCGTTTTTGGCTTCATTCATGGCAACTGGGCGCTCGACAATTCGCGCCCTGACGGCAAGTGGTGCGGCCTCAACGGAGAAATTGCTCTCCTACGCGACCTTGGCTGTTACGCAGACTTCACCATGCCATCACTTCCGTCGGCAACCCAGGGGCGCGTTGTGAACCACATTTACTGGTGCACGAACAATCCCGACAATCGTCCCAGGTCCTTTGACCGTGGAATCGAAGCAACTGTTGGCGGTGGTCGGCGTGGCGATCTGCTCATGATTACCGGCCCGCTCGGTTTGCNNCCTACGACATGCCGACGCGCTCACGAGTCCACCACTGGTTCGATTTGGCTCCGACGATCGGTGACGATCTTTTTCTAAAGCTCTATACTCACGGCGCGACCGAAAGGAATCTCGAACCGCTGCTCAACGGAGGTCTCGCCAATCTCTTTCGCTGGCTAGCGGATGAAGCGGATCGAAGGGAGATCGAAATTCACTGGGCCACTGCCTGGCAAATGTATCAGGCTGCCGACGCGCTGATTCACCGCCGTTGAAACTGACCGGGCTGCTTCTTTCTCTTTAACAATCGCAACGAAGTTGGAGTCGTCCTCCACTTTGCCGGGACGAATTTCTGCTTCGTGCGCTTCGTTTTGCACCCTGTTTCGGTGGTGTCTTACCTCATGCCCGTGATGAGGATCACCGGCTCTATGAAACAGATCAAAAGTAACAGTTGTGCGGGTTGTCGGCGGCGATTTGCTCAGAGTAAAGTTAATTGATGCATAAAGTTACAACCAGGGAGGAACCTGTGGCCAGCAAGCAGTTCGATGCACTTGTAGTCGGCTCCGGCGCCGCGGGAAGTTTTGCCGCGAAAGAGCTTACACAACGTGGTTTGGAAGTGCTTCTGTTGGAGGCCGGACCGAATATCACAGAGGATGATTTCAAGGTCCCCGACAAGCCGAAACAAAAAGGGATCAACCTCAAGACGCGCATTCTCGCCGTTCTGCGAGGCCAGTATATTCAAGCCAGGCTTGGGTATTTCAGCGACCAGATCAAGCACCTGTTTGTGAACGATTGGAAGAGTCCGTATACCACGCCCCCGGGGCAGTTCTACCTTTGGATTCGCGGGAGACAACTTGGAGGCCGCCTTCATCTTTACGGACGCGTTTTACTTCGCATGTCCGACTACGACTTCAAGGCAGCGAGCAAAGATGGATTTGGAGAGGATTGGCCTATTTCTTATGCCGACCTCGCTCCCTATTACGACCAAGTTGAGGAATTCCTGGGCGTCTATGGTTTGCGCGACAACGTGCTCAGCCTTCCCGACGGGAAATATCCCAACAAGCCCAAACTGACAGCGCTCGAACAGGACTTCAAAGACAAGGTCGAAGCTAAATGGCCTGAGCGCTCCGTCATTTCCTGGCGGTATGCAGCTCCCAATCTCAAGCGTGTGCCGCTGCCGATCCTTGCCGCGAAGGAAACAGGCCGGCTCACGATTCGAACCGATGCAATCGTGAAGAAGATCACGGTTGATCCAGGTACCGGAAAGGCGACAGGTGCGGAGTTTATTGATCGGCTGACAAAGAAGACTGAAACTGTTTCGGCAAATGTGGTTGTTCTGTGCGCATCCACTATCGAGTCAATCCGCCTACTCCTCAACTCGGCTTCGCCGAAACATCCGAATGGTTTGGCCAACTCAACGGGCCTGGTTGGACGCTACTTCATGGATCAGTGCCCAAGTCAGATTTACGGATCCGTCCCTGGAACCAAGGGATGGGAGCTTGATGATTCGGCGCCCTCGGATCCTTTCTATGGGCCTTCGGGCGGCGTTTGCATTCCTCGATTCCAGAACCTCAACGGTGTTACAAATCCAAAATTCGTCAGAGGCTTTGGATTTCAGGGAGCCATTGGGCGGACCTTTGTTCCTGAAGATCGTCCTGCTGTTTTCGGGATCATGGGATTTGGTGAGACGCTCCCTTACTACGACAACTGCGTCACTCTCAATCCGAGGCGAAAGGATGCGTGGGGCATTCCTGTGCCACACATCAAGTGTTCGTTGGCCAACAATGAGCATGAGTTGCTGCGAGAGGAAATGAGATCGATTATTGAGATGGTTGAAGCTTGCGGCTACAAGATCGCATTTGCGGGGTCGGCTCTTGGCCTCGAGAATGAGAGAGAGGCTTTTTCTGAGGCTGGCTGGCTCAGCAGGCTCCTGTTCCGAAAATCATTCAAGAAGAATATGGCTGTTGGAGCTTCAATTCATGAGTGCGGCGGTGCCCGCATGGGTGCCGATCCAACCAAGTCGGTTCTCAACTCATACAACCAAAGTTGGGATGTAAAAAACCTGTTCGTAACCGACGGAAGCTGTTTTGCCTCGAGTGGCACTGTCGGTCCTGCGTTGACAATCATGGCCCTGACGGTGCGAGCGTGCGAGTACATCGCGCGTGAATACAAGGCGAATGCACTCTAAGGCCACGCAACGTCAACCCGAACGATCTCGGATGTTGTCAGAGCCAGGCCGCTGTGGTGAGCCTTGGAAATTAGTTGCCGGCTCAGTCTGTGCGCGCCGGAACTCGCTGCGAATTGAGCAATCGCTGACGCATGAGCGCCAGGTCCGCGCTCGTAAATCGGTTGCTCTCGACAGCTCGCGCGTTCGCCCGCAGATGGTCCTCGCGCATCATCGAGAACACCANNCCCGAACCATTCAAGACGAGTCCAAGGATAGCTTCAAGGAGTACCTGCCAATCAAGGTGACGCAACTTGTCGCGAAGCTCGGCAGGGACCATCTTTTCGGCGGCCATCGCGGCGAGAGCAATTCGTATTTGTGCGACACGCACTTTGCTGCCGAATGGGTGGTTGGCAATCAGAAGCATTGCACGCTCGTTGCGCTCCGCTAGTTTGGCAACCAGTGGATCAAAGGGGTTGGCGCCAAATTGCATTGCGCCCAGTGTCGACGGCCCGTTTGCTATGGCTTCGTCGATCACGTCTACTCCTGCATAGAGGCCCACCCGCAGCACTTTGCCTGCCTGGATGAGAGCATCGAGTTCAGCCATCAGATCCTGTTGCTGAATCGCGCTTGCCGTGGCTTCATGCAGAAAAAGCACGTCGACGCGATCAGTCCGTAGCTGTCGAAGGCTCGACTCAAGTGATGCCCGAAGTCCAGCAACCGTGAAATGGCCGGGCATGACGTCACGCTTGCTTTCCCGGCGCAGGAGGCCACGAACTCCCGGCACATGAAGGGCGGCTCGGACCGCAGGGATCGCTGCTCGCTTGAGTGCGCTTGGCCTTACCGGAGTGATCCCGAACTTCGTCGCTACCACGGCTTGGTCGCGCTTTCCAAGCAGGAATTCGCCCAGCACCGCTTCGGCATCGCCATATCCGTAACTGCGCGCACTGTCGAAGAGCGTGATGCCTGCGTCCCAGGCAACCTTCATCGCGTGTAGCGAGGCGGTTCGGCCTACACGTCCCAGCACCGAACCGCAGCCGAATCCCAGTACAGATGTCTTGATTTCACCGCACGTGCTCTGTCGCATCGGCTCCATTTTATCGCGCAGGGATACCCAGATGCGTTTGTAGACTCCGGTCGATCGGGCCAATTCTTGTTTGAGTTGTGTGCACTTCTCGCTTTCCCAACACCCGGTTACCGCTGCCGGACCATTTTTATTCATAGTTTAGGCTTCATCGAAAACCACAGTAACTCGACAGGTTCTTGAGAGACATGAGAAGCGCTTCCTTTACTGTAAGATGGCAGTTGGGATGGCAGCGCGGCTTCAGCGCAGCACGGACTAACCAATGGCAGACCACGCGAAGAGTCTCCTGAATGTACTCCTGATTACGTATGCGTTTCCGCCGGCAGGAGGCGTAGGGACTTTGCGTGCCGCAAGCCTTGCACGCTACCTACCTAATGAAGGTATTCGGTTCGATGTGCTCACCACTCGCAATCCATCCTCAGTGGGCACCGACCCAAAGCAACTCAAGGGTATACCGCCCGAAGTGACTGTTCATCGCACGATGACACTCGACCTCCCGTTCGGGATCAAGAAGCGGCTCAAGAGGTTGCTTACCGGAGCGAAACCGCCCACGAATCAAGCAGGCGATGGCGGCCCTCCGAAGAAGCCGAGCTTTCTGAAGCGAACTCTTCAGGACGCTTTGCTGCCCGATCCCCAGGTCACTTGGCTTCCCATGCTCACCCGAGCCGCTCGCCGCATCGTCAGGGAGCGGAAGATCGACCTCGTACTGGTGACCGCGGGTCCCTACTCCAATCTTCTCGTCATTGAAAGGCTCCGCAAGGAGTTTCCAAAACTTGCGATCGTGGCGGATTTTCGAGATGAGTGGCTCGCGACCGCATTTGATGTAGCAAGCTTTCAATTCAGCCTGAGCGAGCGTGCCCTTCGATTTGCTCGGAAAGCGGAAGCCAAGGTTGTGAAGGATGCAACCGAAATTGTTGCAGTTACCGAGGCTGCACGCCTTGCGATTCGTGCCCGCTACCCATCGGAACCTGAGAGCAAGTTTCATCTCATCCCGAACGGGTTCGATGCAACTACCCTTGTCCGCTCCACACCTTCACCAAACTCACGCTCTGACGACAAGATCGTGGTCACGTATGTCGGCACTGTCTACGCCTCTACTGAACCGACGATGCTGGTTGAAGCCTTGCACTCGCTGCCTCTGGAGGTGAAGTCTCGATTCAAATTGCGCTTCATCGGCCACATTGAAGAGCCTCGATACCGCGATGCCCTGCTTCACCTAGGGGACATGGTCGAATTGAAGGGGTACCTGCCGCAGCACGAGGCATTGGCTGCGATGAACGAGACCGATTACGTCCTGCTGATTACGCACGATCGCCTGAACGTCTCTGCAAAATTCTACGATTACATTGGCGCAGGCAAGCCCATCCTTGCTTGCGTGCATCCCGATGGCGACGTACGACACCTTGTAGAAGCGCTCCGCGCGGGTTGGTGGGCGGACAGTAGCGATGCAGGAGGGATGCGCCAGCTTTTTCTGGACGCAGCTTCGCGGGGCAATTCGCTGGCGAGTGAGTTTCGGCCAGACAATGAGAAGATCGCGCAATACGAACGGAAGGTGCTTGCGCACAAATATGCGGGCCTGCTGCACTCCATAGCGGCTCGNNCTCATTCCAGTGGCCGACCTCGCGCAAGAGGTCCGGTAGCGATGCTCAAGATTGCTGTCGTCACTCGGTATTTCCCGAATTCAGAACAACCAACGCACGGCCGGTCCGCATATCAGACATTGCGGGTCCTCGCCCTCGAGGCAGAAGTGCGGGTGTTCTATCCCAACTCCGTCTATCCGTCGTTTCTCAAGCCGCGAAGCAGGACTTACAACAATCTCGATGCCTCTTACAGCCTGCCGGATGTCAACGTAAGTTACTACGACTATCCTGCGCTGCCCCTGCTTTCCCGGCCATTCAACGGCGGGATGGCCGCTCGTATTCTCCTGCCCCATGTCAAAATTTTTGCGCCCGACCTCATTTTCAGTTTCGTTCTTTACCCTTATGGGTATGCAGCCTTGCAAATCGGCAAGGCCCTCTCCGTTCCCGTTGTCGCCATGGGTATTGGATCTGACATTCACAGCATCGGCGATCGGCTTTCGGCTATGCGCACGCGATCCGTTCTGCGCGAGGCCGATTTTCTCGTTACCGTCAGTGAAGATCTGCGGAAAAAGGCCGTCGGGATGGGCGCACCGCCGGCGAAGACTCGCGCCATTGTCAATGGCTGCGATCTATCGGTCTTTCAAGTGATGGATCGCCTTGAAGCGAGAGAGAAGTTGCACATTGACCCGGCAACGGATGCGGTGGTTTACATTGGGCGCATGGACCTGAAGAAGGGCCTTCGTGAACTCGTCGAAGCAGCGGCTTCACTGCATCCACAGCGGCCTAACTTGCGCGTCTATCTGGTTGGGGAGGGGCCAGACTTGGCGGCAATCGAGAACGCAGTTCAAGCACATAATGCCGGAAGTTACATCAACGTGCTGCCTGCCTGCTCCTTCGATGATGTTGCAATCTGGAACGCGGCATCTGATCTGGTCACCCTTCCAAGCTATATGGAGGGATGCCCAAACGTCATTCTGGAAGCGCTGGCCTGCGGCCGCCCAGTGGTCGCTACGAATGTGGGTGGCATCCCCGAGATTATGGGTGACGAGTGCGGGCGCCTCGTACCCCCCAGGGATCCTGCCGCGCTGGCGCTCGCGTTGGCATCTGTTCTGGACGCAACCTGGGACGCAGCGGCGATCTCCGCTCTCCGTGGTCGCAGCTGGACCACCGTGGCAGCAGAACTACTCGAGATCTTCGAGTCGCTATTAGCGGGTCGTCAGGCGGCGGTACATGCCAGGTAAACTGCCCTTCGGCCGTCTGGAGACCTGGGTATGACAGTCCTGCACACGGCGGTCCGATCACTCGTCCGTCTGCTCGCAGTGATCGGACTCCTCACGGTGCTGGTGATCACGACTCCCATTGTCTCTTGGTGGGCATTGGTCTACTCCGGCCCCATCGAGCAGCCAAAAGGGGATGTTCTCATCCTGCTCAGCGCGGCTGCTGATGATGAGGGCGGCATCTCCTACTCGTCTTACTGGCGCGCGCGGCAAGCGGTGCTTGCCTGGCAAACTGGAGGCTTCAAGAAGATTGTGGTCAGCGGCGGAGGCGGCCCAGGCATCATGAACTTCTTGATTGCAGAGGGGGTTCCTCGAGAGGCGATCGTGGCTGAGTGGCGATCTACGAGCACCCGGGAGAACGCATTGGAGACGGCTCGGCTGCTACAAGGCATGCCAGGCAAAAGAGTACTGCTCACCAGTGATTTTCATATGTTTCGCGCGATTCGCGTCTTTCGCAAGCTCGGAATTGACGTCACGCCCATGGTGGCTGCGGATGTGCTCCACGCCACCGAACACTGGAACGGACGCTTCCAGGCATTCCAGACCATGGTCGTCGAGTCCGCAAAGATCGCAGATTATGGCGTCCGTGGCTGGATCTAGCCGCGATTTCTCACGAGGAGTAGGCGAAGAGTAACGGTGGGGCGAAAAAATAAGTGGCAAAAGGCCGTTCATTTCAGGCATAACTACGGTGTCGAGTCGTAGTTTTGTGTCGAGAAAAGGAGCGGCCTTTAATGACAGAGTGTAACCAAGAATCCTTCAAATTTACAGCTCATTTTTCGCGTCGGGTGCAGGCCGAGTTCACAGCCGGCCGGGTATCAAGCGATGGCGGAGCGCTATTGCTCCGGGAAGCGGACCGTAAGATCAATCTTCTGGGTCGTCTGGCGTCCTGCTTCAGCGATGGCCGGGCGCCGTTGCTGGTCAAACATCGCTTGTCGGAGATGCTGGCGCAGCGCATCTACGGTCTGACGCTGGGTTATGAAGACCTGAACGACCACGAGCAGCTACGCTCGGATCCGTTGCTGGGGCTGCTCAGCGGCAAGCGGGAACTGGATGAGCCG
>PLKU01000344.1 GCA_003140705.1 Acidobacteriaceae bacterium | reverse complement strand
GCTTCATTGTGCAGAGCCTGGCAATTCCCATGGTGGTCTTCCTTGGTCACGGCAGCAATGCCCGCGGCTACCAGTTGACGATGGGGATCTTCCTGGTGACCAGCGTGGTGATGTTCCTCATTGCCTTCTCAGTCTCCAAAGAGCGCATTCAGCCAGATCCCAAGCAGGAATCTTCGGTCTTGCAGGACCTCTCCGATCTGATGAAGAACGGCCCGTGGATCGCCCTCTTCCTGGTGACGACCTTTTACTTTATCGCCCTCATGATCCGCGGCAGCCTGATGTTGCCCTACTTCAAATACTGTGCCGGCAACCAGTTGCTCTTCAGCTGGTTCAACGGCTTCGGATTGACGGCGCTTCTCATCGGTGTAGCCTGCTCGACCGCCTTGACCAAACTGATGGGCAAGCGGACGCTTTTCTTCTGGAGTATGTTTCTGACGGGCGTTCTCTGCATTTCGCTGTTCTTCATCCCGGCGACTGCCACCGTGCCGATCATTAGTTTGGAAGTTCTACGGCAGTTTGTCTACGGCTGCTCAGGCCCGGTGCTGTGGGCCATGATGGGCGACGTTGNNCGGCGCGATCGCCGGCTGGCTTCTCTCGCTGTATGGCTATCAGCCCAATGCCGTGCAAACCGGCCATGCGCTCATGGGAATTCGCCTCATCGCTTCGGTCTACTCTGGTGCGGCGTTCCTCGCCGCTGCTGTCTGCCTGCTCTTCTACGGAATCACCATGAAGCTCAACATGACCATCTCGCACGATCTCTCTGAACGGCGCAAGGGCTATTCATCCGATCCAACGTAAGACGCGTCTTTCTCCACGGCCGCGACGCCAACCCTTGCGGCCGCTTTTTCAATCGGGACCATGGTGTCCCATCTTCCTTGCCATCATAGGCAACGCTTCAGTAGCTTTTTGATAATGCCGAATCGCCGTTCCATCGCCGCTACCGCCCTACTCATCGTGAGTATGGCGGCGGGCGCGCAAACTCCCCCTTCTCTGAAGAATATTTACCGAGGTGATTTTCTAGTCGGATCGGCAATCAATGCCGATCAGATCACGGGCAAGGACAGCCGTGGAGACGCCGTCATTGAATCGCAGTTCAACACCATCTCTCCAGAAAATGCCCTCAAGTGGGAGAACATCCATCCCCGGCCCGGTGTGTACGACTTCGACATTCCCGATCAGTACGTAGCCTTTGGTGAGAAGCACCACATGCAAATTGTTGGCCATGTCCTGGTGTGGCATAGCCAAACTCCTGCATGGGTATTCCAGGATGACAAGGGAAATCTCGTTGATCGCGAAACCCTGCTGAAGCGATTGCACGACCACATTCAAACCGTCGTCGGCCGCTACAAGGGCCGCATTCATAGCTGGGATGTCGTCAACGAAGCAGTCAATGAAGACGGCACCATGCGTCAGTCGCTGTGGATGAAGATCATCGGAGAAGACTACATTGCCAAGGCCTTTCAGTGGGCTCACGAAGCCGATCCCCAGGCCCAGCTCATCTATAACGACTACTCGCTCGAGAACGAGGCCAAGCGTAATGGCGTGCTGGCTCTCATCGCCAAGCTCAAGGCACAAGGAGTCCCGGTCACCACCGTCGGTCTGCAAGGCCACAGCAGCCTCACATGGCCCTCGATCGAAGCTGAGGACACCACCATCACGGCCTTTGCAACGCTAGGCGTAAAGGTGGCCATCACCGAACTGGACATCGATGTGCTGCCCAGCGCTACCTCGCAGCAAACTGCAGATGTCTCTCTGAACTTTGCCCAGGATCCAAAACTTAATCCCTACTTCGTCGGATTGCCGATATCCGTGCAGCAGGAACTTGCCAAGCGCTATGCCGACTTGTTTGCGGTCTACCTCAAGCATCGCGATGTTGTCACCCGCGTTACATTTTGGGGCGTGACGGATGGCGATTCATGGCGCAACGACTGGCCTATCAAGGGCCGCACAAGCTATCCGCTGCTCTTCGATCGTAACGGTCAGCCGAAGCCGGCCTTTGATGCGGTCATCCGCGTTGCAACAGAGGGCAAGCCGGCAAATTAATTACTGCGCGCGCTCAACTGTTGCGCCCTTCATGCCAGGTTGAGCAATCCGAGCCGCGGCCACTGCTCTAGTGGCCGCCTCCCTGCATATCGACCTTCCCGCGAAATTTGCTATAGACGAAGACCACATATCCACACGCCAGAGCCATGCCGAAGCCCCACCACGCCAACCCCACCTCAAGCGTTCGCGTGCCGGATAGGGCGCGCGCCAGTGTGATGTCCAGATCAGCGCCGGTGGTGGCGGGCAGCAGCGTTGGATACAGTCCCCAGCACGCTCCAGCCAGCATCAAAAACAGATAACAGCAGGAAGAGAGGAATGCCTTTAACGGCTCAGCCTTCCGATTGAACATCCAAATGGCGATCATAGTTCCGACCACGCCAATGGGAATGATGAACGAGGCCGGATAGTCGAAGTAGTTATTTAGGCTCGTCGGTCGCACGGCGATGGTCGCGGCCAGGCTCACCAGTGTAAGCAGAGCCAGCACTAGCCAGAGCGGCGTAACCACACGGCGAGCGCGCGCTTCAAGATCGCCAGAGGCCTTGATCGTGAGCCAGAGCGCTCCGTGCAGTGTCAAAGCTACCAACGCCAGCAGTCCACCCACAACGGTGTACCAGTCGAGAATACCGGGATGCGCACCGGGCTGCCAGTTGGTCCAAAGGGGCAGAAAGAAGTAGCCATCGGCCTGCAGCGGAACGCCGCGCAGCACGTTGGCCAGCGCGGCTCCAAAGAAGATGGTCAGCATCGCGCTCGAAAGCCCGAAAATTCTATCCAGCAGCGCCCGCCACACGCCCACATCGATGTGGTTGCGCAACTCCAGGCTGACGCCGCGCAGAATCAGCAGCCACAGCACCATCATCAGCGGCAGGTAGAACCCGCTGAAACTCGACGCATACAGCGCTGGAAATGCGAAATACAGCGTCCCTCCGCCGGCAATCAGCCACACTTCGTTGCCATCCCACACCGGACCGATCGATCCCAGCACCATACGCCGCTCCACATCGTTGCGCGCCACGAAAAGATGAACGATGCCCGCGCCCAGGTCGAAGCCGTCCAGCACCACGTAGAGCGCGATCATGACCGCCACCAGACTGAACCAGATCGTTTCCATATTTGTGCCTAAGAGTCAGTGCCTCAAACCGCGTGCGCCGGACCTTCGTCGATTTCCCGATACACCAGGAACAGAAACAGAATCGCCAGAATCGCGTAGATTCCCATGAAGCCGATCAGCGTGAAAAGCGCGTTGCCCGCCGACACATGCGGCGACACGCCCGCCGGCGTCCGCATGATGCCGTAGATCAGCCATGGCTGCCGCCCCATTTCGGCCGTCACCCAACCGGCGGTTGTCGCGATGTACGGAAACGGCAGCATCAGCATCAACAGCCACAGCAGCAGCCGCCGCCCATACAGCTTGCCCTGCCACAAACTCAGCGAGCACAGCGCCATCGCGCCGATGAAAATCGTCCCCAGCCCCACCATGATGTGATAGCTGTAATACAGCAGCGGAATATTATCCGGCCACCGGTCCGGCGGAAACGCATCCAGCCCTTTCACCTCGGCGCCCCACCGTTGGTACGTCAGAAAGCTGAGCGCCCGCGGAACCGTGAGCGGATTGTCCAGCCGATGCCGTTCCGGATCCGGTTGTCCCAGGATGGCCAGCGGCGCCCCGTCCTCCGTCCGGAACAGCCCCTCCATGGCGGCCAGCGTGGGCGGCTGCAAGAAAGCGATATTCTTCCCTTGCCCGTCGCCGGTCGGGAACGCCATCAGTACGGTGGAAATCGTTCCCGCAATCACCCCCATGCGTACGAACGTGCGGCCGAAATCCTCATTCCGCTTGGTCAGCAGGTAAAATGCCCCCACCGACGCCATCGCGAAGCTCGCGGTCACCACCGACCCGATCATATTGTGCAGGTATTGCCAGAAGATCCACGGGTTCAGCAGCAATCCCCACAAGCTGCTCAGCAGAATCTCGCCGTTCGGACCCAATCGATATCCCGTGGGGTGTTGCATCCACGCATCCGTGGCGATGATGAAGAAACCCG
>PLKU01000546.1 GCA_003140705.1 Acidobacteriaceae bacterium | reverse complement strand
AATCGTTCTCAGGCATGAAGCCAATGCCGCTGCGAATCCGCGCCCTGTCTTTATGTGTGTCCAGGCCAAAGACGCGGGCCTTCCCTTTGGAAGGAAGATGAAATCCGAGCAGCGTATTGATCAGCGTCGATTTTCCGGCGCNNTCCCGTGAGGTTGTTCAACACGATCCGGTTCGCGAGCCGGACCTCTAACCCATCAAGATCGATGACGCCCATGTTACTCTCTTACGCTTGCGCCGGCGTGCTTGTTCCCGGAGTGGATCAAAGTTTCCAGAGTCAGAAAGTCGAAGCCAAAAAGGCGGCTGTCGCTGGCGGCTTCAATGCGGCTTGCTTCTCCCCGCGCACAGATGACAGTGGGCCTTGCATCCGCCGCCAGTTTGCGGACAGCATCCGCTGTCTCTCCGCTGACTTGAGTCAGCAACGGCGTCAACACCGGGCTCAGATTCTGGTAAGCAACAGCGGAGTAATTCTCATTCGCATCCTTGGGAAGCAATGCCTTGAACGCCGCCGAATTTGCCAGCGAATCCCCAGTCGAATACGCCTGCAACGCCTGGATCAGCAGGGCACGACTCGGCGCCACAATCATATACCCGTTCGCATAGGTGTATTGAGCCACGATGTTGCCCGTTACCGTGTCGTGGAGCGAGTAGTAACGCTGACCGCCGGCGTCGCTCGGCTCAATCGTGATGGAATGCGCCGCGTTGGCATTGGCCTGATTGCGAATCGCCGCGGTCATTCGCTCCAGGGCCTGTTCGAGGCGATCGGAGTCGTTGACTTCAATCACGGCCTTCCACGAGGGCGTCGGCAGCACCGGCCCATCGAGCGACAGCAGGAAGTCTCCGCCCAGGTTGGCCGCCAGGTCCTCGCGCAGGTTGATCTGCAGTTTCTCCTCGGCCTGGGTGAATCCATTGTTTTGCGAATCGCCGTTTGGAACCGCCATTGCGATCAGATCGTCGGCAATGGCCTTCGGATCTTTTGAAAGCGCCGCGACCGCAATCGCCGCATTGGGAGTGACAAAGCTAAGCGATCCGATCGGCGCCGGCGCAGCCAGCCACGAGACAACTCCTTGTCTCGCGCCAGCGAATTGCAGGTCAACCCGATTCTCGGGCTGCCCATTCACCTCGCGATGCTCCGCGATCAGATAGCTCACGTTCCCGATGCCGCTCTTTTCCGTCGCTTCGTTGGCGCGTTCCGAGGTGCGCATCTGATTAGCTTGATTGCGGATCATCCGGTGAACATCCGCGGCCAGGATGATTCCCGCGCCGCGCCCATAGGCGGCCGAGATCTGCTGGCCAAAAGCGCTTGCCGCAAAACCGCTGGCGCCGCCATTCAACTGCGCGTTGATCAGCGCCAGTGTCGCGATGTTGTTCGAGAAGATCGCCTCGTGCTCCCTCACAACTGCGTAGCCACCGCGATTGCCTTGCGGCGATGCCTTGGCGGCGCTTAGCGAATTCTGATCGAGCACGGTGATTCCAGGCGTCGAATTCGACGCGAGGAACTGCTTGTTCAAGAAGTCTTCAAGTCCGCCCTGCTTCACATCCGCAATGATCGCGAATCCTGGATTCTTCGCCTGCGTGGCCCCAACGATGACGACTTCGTTGCCGAGATATTGGCTCATCAGATGGATTTTCTCCACCAGCGAATCGAGATCTGCCGTGTTGCTCCCGTGTCCGCTGTTCCACCATTGCTGCAGCGCCGGGCTCTGTTTCAACTGGTCATGGAATGTCTGGTTTGCCTCGCTCAAAAAATCGCCCAGGTTGGGGACGCTGATATACAACGTGGTATTCGCGGGAACCCGGCTCAGCAGATCGCTGCTATACCGCGGCTGCGGAAATGGAATCTGTTCGATCTGCTGCCGGATAGCTGCAAACTGGGCCAGAAGCACGAGGTATTTATCGCGATCGTGGCTCCAGGCAATCTGCTCCGGCACTGGCTCGGGGCTCAGGTTGTCACTGGTCGTGACCTGGTTGCCGGCCGTTGCCAGCGTGTCTATGCCCTGATGCAACACGTGCACCGAGCCCTGAAGAACTGCAACACGCGAGCCTTTCAGCCCGGTGTCCACTGAGAACACCGTCCCGGTCACGGCGACCCGGCAATCGGGAGTCTTCACGTACAAATGGCCCGAGGTGCGCTTGGCGGCCTCCACAATGACCGCTCCATTCTCGAGCGCGACCGTCATGTTGTGTCCCCTCGCACCGATGCCGACGACACTCCGTTCATTCACTTCAACCGTCGATCCATCCATGAGCCGCAAAACCGCATGGCCACCTCCGCTCGTTCTCAGGGTCTCGCCTTCGCCTAACGTTTCCCCAGGTGAAAGCTTGCGATCACCCGTCTCTGAAATCCGATAGGCTGACCCGTCGATCGATTGCACCTCGGCGCGTACTCCGGGCGGCACCTGCCAATAGGCCTTGTAGACAAAAAAGAATGTGACAAGGAATGCGAAAGCGGAAGCGAGCGCCCATCCAAATGTTTGAGGATGCCAGGCAACTGCGCGACGCGCCTTGGGAGCGGACCAATCCAGAACCGCCGCACTGGACCCGCCCTTGAACCGGCGGCGGCAGGCACTGCAGTCTCGGATGTGAGCCTCGATCAAGAGCGAGCGCGCATGTGGCAGCGTGCCTGCCCGATACGAACCGAAGAGATGCTGCACGTCATCGCAGCTCGCGATGGCATCGACTCTTGATTCGTTCACAGTGTCGATCCCGAGCCTGTGGGCCACGCGCCGGGCAGAAGCTGCTACATGCTCAGCTTCCGGCTCATCGGCCTGCAGAGCCTGCAGCGCGGTTCTCAAAAGCATCTCATCCTTTTTCATTGTCTTCCCCGTTCAAATTCAAGTAGTCGTTTCTTCAATTTCGACCGCGCGTTATGCAGCGTTACAGCCACAACAGCCTGGGACGTGCCCATCAACGCTGCGATCTCCCGATTCCCGTGCTCCTCAACGTAGCGCAGGATGAACATTTCGGCCGCTCGCGGAGGCAGTTCGCCGATTGCAACCCTCAAGAGCGCGCCAAGCTCTCTGCCTGACGCCTCGGCCTCCGGCGAGCTGCCCGACCCTGCCGCCGCTACGTCCGCGGCATATTCCAGCGGCTCGGTCTGGGCGGTCTTCCGCCGCCTCAGCAAGTCGAGTGCTCCGTTGATGGCCGCTCTGTATAGATAGCTGCCGGCATTCGTCACCGGCCCATCCACGGCCGCCAGCCGCAGAAACACGGCCTGCGCCACGTCTTCCGCATCGGCCATGCTGCCGGTGATGCGATAGGCTGCCGTTAGCACGCGCCTGTGATGCTCTCCNNCCGCTGCGAGCACCCGCCTGTGATGCTCTCCGAATAACTGGGACAGCTCCGTTAAGGGCAATATTGCGGTGCATGCGGCCACTGGAACACCTTCTGAACTGTTCATAGAGATGACGCTTGAATTGAACGATTATTAATTCATCTGAGGATGGTTACGTGAAAAATCATCCAGCCGTTCCGTCCAGAGGGAACTTTGCGGGAGGAATACGAGCCGTTCCAACATTACCGTCGACTGCAGTGAGGTAATGAGGCCGCTGCCTTGTGGCAATCTACAACTTGGGCAAATTAACGATCCCAAAGTGCCCGATCAGCTCCTCAGCAAATGAGTTGGACTGATATCGACACTTGACTGTTGATTCCGGATTGCTGAAAACGGCGCCAGCAACGGATGAAGGCGCGGTGCTGGAGATATTTGCCGAGTGCGCGTCGAATGATCGCCAAACTTGATGTTGCTGGACCCATGACTGGTCAGTCAACGAAAGGACCCTCAAAATGTGAAATGGATTGTTATCGCCAAGTGACGATCAATCCTGGGATCGTTGCGAGCTATTGGCCGTGTGGGGTGCTTACTGGAACCTTCCGAGTTACGCATGGGCCTTCGGTCCACCTATAGGGATGAAAATCGGTGAGTTTCAACGGAGTGGCCGGTCATGCGGCAACAGCGCCAGTCTGAGCCGCCGTGTTAGGATCACCCCCAGAATGAGAGCGTGGCGGCTATTGCTGCAAACCATTGGCGTGCTCAACCTAGGCCTGTCGGTCGGGGGATGTTACTTTCTTGCCTACGCTGTCGAGAGAGAACTTCGCCATCCTCATGCTGATCCCCGATGGCCATTCTTTGGGAAGGTGTTTTGGACCCAGACCGGCATTAACGTTTTCTTCCTTCTGGCATTTGTCTTCGTTTCAGTCATGCTTCTGAAATTGCGTCCGAAGGCTGCAATCGCTCACAGCTGCTTATGTTTCGCTCTGCTTCTTTATGCAGTCACGCCTGGCGTTTTGTGGCTGCTTCCTGATGGCGTCGGAAGCAGCATTGCGGCTGCCACCGGGGTAGGAAACATGGGGGATCGGTTTCTTGGTCATGTTTCCTGTGCCGTTCGTCTATCCGTTGATCTCAATTCTGTGCGTGAATGTTGCCTGGCGCAGACTAAAAGCAACTGGGGCATACGCAAGCTCAGCTACTCAAAATTAAGGTCTGGTCTGTCGCCTCGATTATGACAAAGAGCCCAACAAAGCTATTCGACAACGTCGCCGTAATCCCAGCAGGCCCAGAACAACAGCTGATCCTAGCCAATTTGCTTGAGTTGTACGCGCACGATTTCAGCGAGTTCCGCGATATTGAGAAAGGACCGGATGGCAAGTTTGGCTACGACCGTCTTCCACTTTATTGGAGCGACGCCGACCGACATCCATTTCTTTTAAGGATGAATGGAAGATTGGCAGGTTTGATTCTAGTGAAGAGAGGGTCTGAAGTCTCCGGAGATTCGACCGTCTGGGATATGGCGGAGTTCTTTGTTCTTCGCGGATACCGCAAGCGTGGAATCGGGACTCAAATGGCACATCAGGTTTGGAAGCAGTTTCCCAGCCGATGGGAGATTCGCGTGATGGAGTCGAATCTCTTGGCGTTCCGCTTTTGGGTGAATGCCATCTCGAAATTCACAGGCGAAACGATTCGCCCCACTCGCAGAGAGAAGGACACTGAATGTTGGCGATTGTTCTCGTTTGAATCCAAGTGAGACACGGACCGCGTGGTGAAGAACTGGGCGGCGATTCGCCGCTNNCTCGACGGTTTGTCGTCCAATGTTTCTGCGTAGATCTTGAGTGGTCAGCTATCCGGACACCCGTTTTGGGATTCCGGTTTGCCAGTGATACATCCAGAACTCGGAAACCTTCGCCAAACTGAGGCTCTCCGCAATCGCACGATCCCGAGGTGGCCAGCGCAACAAAACAATGGAACCGTTGAACCAAACCGAACCATGTTGCGTCTTATGAATGTATTCTTCCCCTATTCAAGGAAACTGCACGGGTTTGAGCGGCCTGGTTTAATTCGACGTGCCGCGGGAAGGGATTATCTACATGACGGTCAAATTCGAAGTGCGAAGACGTACATTCGGGAGCCTGCTGGCGGGCCTGGCTTGCTTTTGTGTGGGAGCCGTCCCAGTGTTAATTTCTGCTTTTCCAGCCCGGCAAGTGAGCGCGCAGGCTGCTGCGCCGGCTACTCGGCCGGCAGCGCAAACGTCCGCATCGGCAGCGACGCCTGCTTCGCCCACGGACATTGTTGGGACTTGGCAAGGGACGCTGAAATTTGCCGCGAACGCCGACCATCCTGCGATGGACCTGCGGCTTGTGTTCAAGATTTCCAGGACCGGTGCCGACGCCTTGAAGGCCGTGTGGTACAGCATCGACCAGGGCGGTCAGCCCGCCCCGGTAGCGACCGTCAACTTTCAGGATGGTGTGCTGAAATTCAAGATCACGGTGGTCCCCCGCAGCTATGAAGGCAAGATGTCCGGGGATGGCAAGTCGATTGCGGGAACCTGGATGGAAGGCACGACGCCAATGCCGCTACCTCTGGAGCGGGCCAACCCCGATTCGGCCTGGGCAATTCCTGAGCCACCAAAGCCAATGGCAGCGGATGCCAATCCGGGATTCGAAGTGGCAACCATCAAGCCGAGCAAACCGGGAGCGCAAGGCAAGGGCTTTGGCTACAGAGCCAATCAGTTCGTGACGTTCAACACCAACATGAACGATCTCGTTGCCTTTGCTTATGGACTGCACAGCAAGCAGATCGTGGGCGCGCCTGCCTGGTTTGGTACCGATTTGTTCGATATTGCTGGAAAACCGGATGTCGAAGGCCAGCCCAGCCTGCACCAGATGGAACTCATGGTAGCCAAACTGCTGCCGGACAGATTTGCGCTCAAATTTCACCATGAGCAGAGGGAACTCTCCGTTTACATCGTTACGGCCGCCCCCGGCGGGCCAAAGATGGCGAAGACCTCATCCGGCCCTAATGACCCTCAGGGCTTTGGCCTCAGGGGGCTCGGGGACCTGATGGTGCGGAACATGAATATGTCGGAGTTTGCATCATGGATGCAGTCGGGGGTGATGGACAAGCCGGTAGTCGATCACACCGGCCTGACCGATAAATATGACTTCACGTTGAAGTGGACGCCGGACGGTTCGCAATTTGCCCAGTTCAGAGGAACAAATCCGAATATGGCTCCGCCGGCGGGCGACAATCCCGATGCGCCGCCCAGCCTTTACACGGCGATGCCGGAGCAAGTCGG
This sequence comes from Acidobacteriaceae bacterium, assembly GCA_003140705.1. Taxonomy (GTDB): domain Bacteria; phylum Acidobacteriota; class Terriglobia; order Terriglobales; family Acidobacteriaceae; genus Telmatobacter. Next base: position 2,836 of record PLKU01000546.1, on the reverse strand, counting down.
GTTGAAGATCGAAGCGGGGAAGGCGATGGACGACGTTATTGTCATCGACCACGTCGAGCAGCCTTCGCCGAATTAAGTATTGCTGAGTAACAGTCAAAATCTATAGCTGACTCGTGGCTGTCGAATACAGCGGAGTGCGTAATTCGACCCGATTTCAGAGTTCCGCCTGTATGGTCGGCATCCGTCGGTTATCTTCGAGATAACATTCCCGAGTCGGCAGCATTCCGTTTACGTTCACATTTCGACCTCAAGTCATGCGAAGGATTGTTTTTCAACAGTTGACCTCGCAATGTCCGAATTGCCTGTATCCGCCCGGAACGCGGCAGGGCGAAGCAGAATCCCCAAATATTTGCATTCCAAAATCGGCGGATTGGATGGTCAGTAATTATTCGGAGGTGCGCCGACCATGATCCACCAGAGCAGAAGCAATGTAATCGCAATTGCTCCCAAAAAGATCAACGCTGACCACACCAGTTGGTGATCTTGTGCGCTCGGTTTCATGGTCTGCAATAGTATTGTCGTCTCTTTGCCGTCGGCTTGTTTGGGTGCCTTTTGCTCCGGCCCAGGTGCCAACACAGCACTCTTGGATCGGCTACTGAGATAGTGGAAGCTGCCCGGCAGGCGCGAGGCTGCGAACCATTTGTGGGGCCTCAGGAGGGTATAAAATCCGATAGACTCGGTACTGGAGCCCCTGCGATTCACGGAACGAAGAATCTTCATTGCGTCCCCCTGACCAGCTCTTCTCCATTGAGCGTCATCTCTAAGGGCAAATCCCAGCCGGATTTCATTGTACTTCCGAGCTCCGGATGTATGGTCGGCATCTCGGCAGCTACCTTCGGATAACATTCCCGAGTCGGCAATTCAGTTGACGCCAACATTCCGACCTCAAGTCATGCGAAGGATTGTTATCGCCAACTGACTTATGTTCTCACGATTCCGGTGATCCGCTCGCAACTCGGAAGTGGGAGATTTCTCTGTCTGCAGTGCTCGATTGAAGCGCTGGCGGATAATGCGTCAAGTAAGTCCATGCCTGGGGGAGGCCGTCGAACTGAAGACCACCGTCCTCCCCGACTCAGGCCATTTCTCCTCAGAGCAGATCGCTGAAGGGAGTATTCGGGGTGACACGTTTCGCTGAGAGAACGCCTGTAAACCACACGTAGACGTTCCCGGAAGTATCGTAGGCATGCAGAGTGAAAGTTCCGGTATACGAGTTCCCGTCCGGGCTCAGCGTAATCTTCTCGATGATCTGCGCGCCTCCCTGGGGTGCCCCTATGGCGTTCGGCGCCGCAGTGGGGTCAAACACATTTCCCTGCCAGGGGATGTGGTTGAGGAGATAGGTGCGGTCTCCAGTGCGCTCCCAGACACCCAGGCAGAAGTTTCCGTCCTGTGCCGAGCGCGAGGAATTCATGATTTCCGTTCCATCGGGGTGCCATACCACCACAGAGTTGTCGATCACGACTCCGCCGGTGACGGGAATGGTCTCTCCGTTCTGGGTTTGCGCGGTAAAGACCACATGCCACATTCCGACGATGGGCTCGTGGCTGTCGTATTCATCGAATCCCGCCAATACGAGCCGCGGTGTTTTCGCGCCATGTTGGGGGCTCCAGCTGGAAGGCTTGATCAGCTTGTTTGGCAGACCGCACTGGGCCATAGCATTGGGGATGATTGTGAGTGCGAGTGCGAATATCGAAACCGATATCGCGAGGAACCTTGTGCTTTTCATGGGAAAACCTCCAATTCAATTCGGCACCTGGACTGGAGCGCGCCGTGTGATGAAAGGAGTCTGCCGCACCCTCGGCCCGGACTCAATGAGCCGGAGATGAGTTCCGTCTGAGTTCGCCAACTCACTCAACTCATCCAAAACTCATCTCAGCGGAACGGAGAGAGTGATAGCCTTTTTCCATGAATGACCAGGTAGAAGGACTCTCATCTCATCAACTGGCCGGGCTGCGCCGCTCGCTGAACTGCCCGATTCTCACAACCAACGACCGGGAATACGAACAGGCGCGCCGCGTGTGGAATGGCATGATCGATCGCAAACCCGCCGCCATCGTTCAGCCCACCAGCATTGCCGACGTCATGCAGACAGTCCGTATCGCCCGCGAACAGCAGTTTCCCGTCTCCGTGCGCGGAGGCGGACACAGCGTCGCCGGCAAGTCCGTGGCCGACGGCGCGTTGATGATCGACCTCTCGCTCATGAACGGCGTTCAGGTGAACCCCTCCGCTCAAACAGCGGTCGCGCAGGGCGGCGCCAAATGGGGAGCGTTCGACCGCGAGGCTGAGCGCTACCAGCTCGCCACAACCGGCGGCGTCATCTCATCCACCGGCGTCTGCGGCCTGACCCTCGGCGGTGGCATCGGCTGGCTCATGGGCAAGCATGGATTGAGCTGTGACAACGTGATCTCGGCAGACCTGGTCGGCGCCGACGGTTCCCACATGTCGGTGAGCGCGACGGACAATGAAGACCTGTTCTGGGCCATTCGTGGCGGAGGCGGAAACTTCGGCATCGTCACTGCGCTTGAATTTCGCCTGCATCCGCTCAAGTCGGTGCGGGGCGGTCTGCTCCTTTATCCACGCAGCAGCGCTTTCGATCTCCTGCGCCGATACCGCGACGTCACAGTCACAGCACCCGACGAGCTCACTGCCTATGCGGCTCTCATGACCGGTCATGGCAATCCAATGGTCGCAATCGCCATGTGCGACAGCGGATCGCAGTCGGGATCAGCCAGCGTGAGCAGCCAGTTCTGCCTTTCCGACCCGCCTGCAGCCGACCTCACCGGCGAAAAAAAGTACACCGAAATCCAAACCATGCTGGACATGACCGTCCCCGCCGGCT
>PLKU01000093.1 GCA_003140705.1 Acidobacteriaceae bacterium | reverse complement strand
GCCAATTGGCTGGAGCGCGAAGTTTTCGACATGTTCGGCATCCAGTTCGCAGGCCACCCCGACATGCGCCGCATCCTGTTGCCGGAGGAGTGGCAGGGCTACCCGTTGCGTAAGGATTACGGAATTATCCAGCAGGACGATCGCTGGGTGCAGGAAAACCTGGGTATCGAAAGCGGTCAGTGACACCAGTATGCCCGACGCCACTTTTCTAGATTCCACTGAGCTGGTCCTCAATATGGGTCCGCAGCACCCGTCCACGCATGGCGTTCTGCGCGTGGTGCTGGAGCTCGACGGAGAAATCGTCCTCTCGGCCAGGCCCGAGATCGGCTACCTGCATACCGGCATCGAGAAGACCTGCGAGGCCAAGTTCTATCAGCAAGTCGTGCCCATGACAGACCGGATCAACTACCTTGATCCTCTGTCGAACAATTTGTGCTACGCGCTGGCTGTAGAGAAGTTGCTCGGTCTGCAAATTCCAGATAAGGCGCAATGGCTGCGGGTTTTGCTGGCGGAGTTAAGCCGCCTGAATTCCCATCTGATCTGGCTCGGTACACACGCGATGGATATTGGCGCGCTCACCGTGTTTCTCTACACGTTTCGCGAGCGTGAAGACATCCTGCGGCTCTTTGAGGCGGTGGCCGGTCAGCGGATGATGACCAGTTATATCCGTATTGGTGGCCTGGCGATGGAGCCACCTCTGGATTTCCTTGACCGTGTGCAAGCTTTCATCCGCACTTTCCCTGAAAAGATCGACGAATATGCCAACCTGCTTACCGGCAACCCAATCTTCAAGGGCAGGTTGAAGGGAGTTGGCTACCTCTCCGGTGCTGACGCCATTGCGCTCGGCGTGACCGGGCCCCCGTTGCGCGCCTCGGGCGTGGACTTCGACACTCGCAGGGATATGCCTTATTCCAGCTATGAGAAGTTCCAATTCCAGGTGCCAATCTCGACAGATGGAGATTGTTGGGCTCGCTACGAAGTCCGGCTCATCGAGATGCGCGAGAGCGTCAAGATCATCCAGCAGGCGCTGGACGGAATGCCTGAGGGGCCGGTGAAGGCCGACGCTCCCAAGATCGTGCTGCCGGACCGGGAAAAGATGAAGACGCAGATGGAAGCGCTGATCCATCATTTCAAAATTGTCACAGAGGGATTTGAAGTGCCGGCAGGCGAGGTTTACCAGGGCATTGAAGCTGGCCATGGGCAAACCGGCTACTATGTGGTCTCAGACGGTACGGCGAAGCCCTACAGGGTACATATGCGTTATCCGTCATTCGCAACCTTGCAGGCGCTTGAAACCATGTGCAAGGGCAGGATGTTGGCTGATGTGGTTGCAGTGATCGGGTCGATCGACATTGTGTTGGGAGAGATCGACCGCTAGGGACCACGGATTAGAGGATAGGGAATGGTTACTGCCGCAGGTAAGAGTCCGAACGGAACGAAACGGGCTTTGTAACAGGGCACGACTTTAGTCGTGCCACAAGCGATGCAAAACAAGAGTGGGCTTAAGCCCCTGAGGGAAAGCGGATTGCGGCAGACCGAACTCATTGGCGCTCCAGACCAGTTATACGCTGAGCTTTGGGTATCTCTCGCTTCCCTGCTCCGCAGCTACACTTCCGCGCATGGGCTCAATCGCAACCGGCAGGCGACGGTCGAATTGGGCGAAGAGCGGATTCTTGTGCGGCGCGGCGACGAATGGCTGGATTTGCGCCGCAGCGGGGCGGAAGTGAACTGGCTGCGCGAAGACGGCAGGGCTGGAAGACTGGAATTTACTGAGCACGGGCGAATGCACAGCGAGGCAGGCGAGGAAGAGATGGATATGGCGGCAGAAGCATGGGCGCAGGACCTGATGCGGGAGTTGCCACGATGAGTCCTGAGACCATGACCCTGTTTTCGCCAAGGTTGGCAGCGCGATTTGACGCGCTGGTCGAGAAGTACCCACTCAAGCGTTCTGCGCTGATTCCCATGCTCCTGTACGCGCAGGACGAGATTGGTTACCTCTCAGATGCGGTGGTTGCCGAAGTAGCTCAGCGCATCGGCATCACCGAGCTCGAAGTGCGCAATGTGGCAACCTACTATTCCATGCTTCGCTTCAAGCCGGCGGGCAAGTACAACGTGCAAGTGTGCACCAACATCAGCTGCATGCTGCGCGGGGCATACGAGGTGTACGAACGCTTTCAGGAAGAACTGGGGATCGGACACAAAGGCGTCACCTCTGACGGAGTCTTCTCACTTGAAGAGGTTGAGTGCATCGGTGCCTGCTGCTGGGCTCCGGCCATCCAGGTGAACTACGACTTTCATGACGAGCTGTCGCCCGAGCTTGTACCGAGTCTGATTTCCAGCTACCGCGGCAAGGCCGGCACAGAGAAGAAGGTTCCCCATGCCTAGGCTGGTTTCACATCCGGATGAAGTGAAGATTGTGACCCGCCGCTTTGGTCTGGGTGCAACCGAAATCGATCGCTATATCGAGCTCGGCGGCTACGTATCCGCGAAGAAGTGCTTGGAAGAGGGTTCGGATTGGATCATCAACGAGATGAAGGCCAGTGGATTGCGCGGCCGTGGCGGAGCCGGCTTTCCAACGGGCATGAAGTGGTCATTCGTTCCCAAGAAATCTGACAAGCCCAAATATGTTTTGGTCAACGGCGACGAGAGCGAGCCGGGAACCTGCAAGGATCACTTGATCTTTCTGCACGATCCTCATGCAGTGATTGAAGGTGCCATCATTGCCGGTCTTGCGATCGGCGCGAAAGTCGGTTTTATTTACCTGCGCGGCGAGTATCGCTACCTGATCGAGATTGTAGAGAAGGCAGTCGCGGATGCGTACGCTCGGGGCTTTCTCGGAAAGAATATCTTTGGTTCTGATACCGAATTCCAGGTGATTACGCAGAGCGGCGCCGGTGCCTATGAGGTTGGTGAAGAATCGGCATTGATGGAATCGCTCGAGGGCAAGCGCGGAATTCCGCGGATCAAGCCGCCCTTCCCAGCCGTCGTTGGACTCTATGGCGGACCAACGGTCATCAATAACGCTGAGACCATCGCCACCGTACCTCATATCTTCGAGATGGGCCCGGCAGCCTACGCCAAAGTGGGTTCGGAGCGTAACGGTGGCACGCGGCTGTTCAGCATTAGTGGTCACGTGGAGAGGCCGGGTGTTTACGAGCTCCCCATGGGTTACAACCTGAAGAAGATGATCTACGAAGTGGCAGGCGGCGTTCGCGGCGGGCGCAAGTTGAAGGCTGTGGTTCCCGGCGGATCATCGACACCTGTGCTGCTGCCCGAAGAGATTGACCTGGGCATGGATTTCGATCAGGTGGGCAAGGCGGGCTCCATGCTTGGTTCAGGTGGCGTCGTGGTGATCGACGATCAAACATGCATCGTTGAGTTTGCGCTGCGCACCATCAGCTTTTACCAACACGAGAGCTGCGGATGGTGCATCCCCTGCCGTGAGGGCACAGACTGGCTGAAGAAGTCCTTGACCCGCTTTCATGCTGGGTTTGGAGTGGCCAAGGACATCGACAACATTCAATACCTCGCTGAAAACATGATGGGACGTACGTTCTGCCCGTTCGGCGATGCGGCAGCGATGCCGACACTGGGCTTTGTGAAGAAGTTCCGCAAAGAGTTCGAGGACCACCTGAACGGCCAGCCCTGCCCGTTCGCGAAACACGTAGAACTGGCCGTAATCTAGGGGCTCTGGAGACGAATGGCAGACGTAACCTTCACCGTCGATGGAAAAAGACTCACCGCTTCCGCGGGGACGCTGCTGATTGATGCGTGCCGCAAGGCGGGTATCGAAATTCCGGCTTTCTGCTATTACCCGGGGCTCAGTCTGCAGGCGGCCTGCCGCATGTGCGTGGTCCGCCAGGAAAAAGTGCCCAAGCTGCAAACGGCTTGCACCACCACAGTCGCTGAGGGCCAGGTCTTCATCACTGAGTCGCCGGAGATTGCCCAGGCTCGCAAGGCGACAATCGAACTGTTGTTGGGCAACCATCCGCTCGACTGCCCGGTCTGCGACGCGGGCGGCGAGTGNNGCGCGGGCGAAAGCCTCTACGCTGAAGCCAAGCAGCATCGTGAAGAACAGCAATGGTCCCCCGCCGTGTTTTACGATCGCCCGCGCTGCATCCTCTGCTATCGGTGCATTCGCATGTGCGGTGAAGGCATGGATGTCTGGGCGCTCGGCGTGCAAAACCGCGGCGTGAGTTCGCTGATTGTCCCCAACGGTCTTACGCCGGACGGCCAAACTGGTCAGTTGGACTGCGAGCAGTGCGGTATGTNNGCGAAGAGTGCGGTATGTGCATCGACGTCTGCCCGGTGGGAGCCCTCACCTCTGGCAGCTATCGCTATAAAACGCGGCCCTGGGAGATGAACCACGTCTCGACCGTCTGCACGCATTGCGCCGACGGCTGCAAGGTGACCTTGGGCGTCCGCCAAGTAAACGACGGCTCAGAGATCGTGCGCGCCGACAATCGTGACAAGAGCGGAATCAATGGCGACTTCCTCTGTGCGAAGGGACGTTTCGGGTTCGACTTCGTTGAAAGCCCAGAGCGTCTTTCCAAGCCCTTGGTACGCAATGGTGCAGGCAAGCTGCAGCCGGCCACATGGGAGCACGCGCTACGTTTGGCTGCGGGCAAGCTCAAGGAGATTCGCGACAGCAAGGGCGGCTCGGCTATCGGCGTCATTGGCTCCAATCAGACGACGAACGAAGAGAACTATC
>PLKU01000472.1:228-9325 GCA_003140705.1 Acidobacteriaceae bacterium | reverse complement strand
ACATCATGTAGCACATCGCCCCCGGCTCCAGCGCGGGCAATTCCTTTTTGTCGAGTGCCGATGCGGTGGCCTGAACGATCTGCGTCTTGGATTTTCCTGCCAGCACCAGTTTGGTCTTCATNNCGGCTGGCGGATTGAAGCAAATGGGGCCGCGCGCTTTGGGATTCCAGAACTCCGGTTGATCGGTGGCGGCGCCCCATGATCGTTCCACGACACAGAGAAAGCCATTTGTGCCTTTCACTGCGGTCGTGTATCCCTTCCGCCTCAGCACCATCACTTCGGCTCCGTTCGCAATGGATGCTGGAGCAGCACTACGAGCTAGCGCGATTTCAGAATTCACGTCGGGCATCAGGTACTGATCGAGAGGCGGCATGGTGGGATACCGTGCTTTGGCATCCTGCGTTTGCGCTTTCAGCGCTGCGCCCAGCATGACGACCAGCGCGAAGCTGCTGACTGTCATCGCCCTGACAATTGTCCGTTTCATGGATCTCTCCTGAGATAGCTTGAGATATCTGCGGTACGCTACGGTGATAGCAGTGGAAGTTTCCCATGTCAATGGCTGCGCATTCTCCCATTGCAAGGACGATCTGATCGCAAAGCGAATTGTGGAACCATCTGGTGGCAGATATGCTTGAGGCCATGCGTGCGCTACCCCTCTTGATTGCTCTCTCGCTTTCGGGCTCAATGGCCTTCGGCCACGCCTCACAAGCGGCACCGGCATTTGACGTTGCCTCGGTGAAGCCGAGCCAACACCAGGTGGGACCGGACTATAACAATCAAATTGCCTACTCGCCCACCAGGTTCACAGGCAGAAATGTCACGCTGAAGCGGCTGGTGGCGGAGGCTTACCAACTGCAACTGAGTCAAGTACTGGGGCCAAGCTGGCTGGGCCAGAACGAATACGATATCGACGCACGAGCAACGGGCGTGAGCACGCGAGAGCAAATGGCTCTGATGATACGAAGCCTTGTTGCCGAGCGGTTCAGTCTGAAACAGCACAGCGAGATGCGAGAGATGCGGGTGTACGAGCTGGTAATTGGCCCATCGGGCGCCAAGATCCACCCGTTGAACGGCGGAGAACCGGTGAGGGCGGCAGGCGGATTTCATTTTCACGGGGATCTGCGCGAGTTCGCGGACCTGCTTGCGGTGCAGTTCTCTGTACCGGCTACAGACAATCCGAGCGAACCGGTTCGCGCAAGTACGTCCCCGATTCCCGTGGTGGACAAAACAGGACTGCAGGGTATTTTTGATTTCAGCGTGGATATCCACCCGGAACTGGGTACCGATATGTTCACGTCCTGGCAGAGGGCCCTGCAGGATCAGTTGGGGCTGAAAATCGAAAGCCGCAAAGGAAACGTAGCTGTGTTGGCCGTGGACGCTGCGGCCAAAATGCCGACTGAAAACTGAGAACGGCGGGCCTGGTTACCTGGGACGGCCGAANNGGCAAGCGCATCGGGGTCTGGTACATAGACAAATGCATCCCACCTCATAAACGGATGACGCCTGGAGTTCGGGAGCGGCGACACATCTTTTTGGGATTTGACTAGGATTTGCGCACCGTCGCGGCCGATGATGGCGAAGAAAGGATTCCGATCAGGCTCCTGGAATCTTATCTCAAATCCAAGTTTGTCGCGGTAGAAGGCGATGGTTTCATCGACGTTGCTGACGATGATTGATGGTGAAATCCCTTGCATGGCCGGTCGTGTCATAAGCGTGAACGCTCCTGCTGCGGATCCATCTCAGGATATCAACCAACATGGCGGAAACACCTCATCAGACTGATGGACTCCCTTGCGCTCATTGAGACAAAACCAGGTGCGTACTTTGAATTCTGGTTGGATGTCGGCGACCGTCAATTACTGCTTGATAACCAGAATTACGGCTGAAGGAGTCCTCCGCACCGGGTGGCGGCATCGCACTGCATCCGGCACATTCCCCGGGTCTCAAAGTCCAGACGTGGGGCACCGGCAACGTTGGTCTGCTGATTAGCCGAAGATGGCCATGGTTACGTGGTTTACGACGAAGGCTGCGCCGTAGGCGAGGACGAGCATATAGGCGAATTGGAGGGCGGGCCATTTCCAACTGTTGGTTTCGCGACGGACTACGGCCATGGTGGAGGTGCACTGCATGGCGAAGGCGAAGAAGATCATCAGGGCGAGCGCGCCGCCGAGGGTCATGTCGTGGTGCAGGGCGGTTTGCAGGTGCATGGCCTGTGTTTCCGGGTCGGCGCCGTACAAAGTCCCCATCGTGCTGACCATGACTTCGCGTGCTAGGACGCTGGAGATGAGGCCGATGCCGATCTTCCAGTTGAAGCCGAGGGGCGCAATGGCCGGCTCGATGAAGTGACCGATGCGGCCGATGACGCTGTCCGCCAGCTCGGGCGCGGAGTACGTTCCACCCGTGGTGTGCACGACGGGCAGGTGGGCCAGGACCCAGAGAGCAAGAGTGACGGCGAGGATGACGGTTCCTGCCTGGCGGAGGAAGATCTTGGCGCGGTCGATCAGGCGAAGGATCAGCGACCACAGCGTGGGCATGCGATACTGCGGCAGCTCAAGGATGAAGGGCGTCTCGCTGGACTTGAGGATAGAGCTCTTGAGGAGCCAAGCGGTGGTCATGGCACCAACGAAGCCGGCCAGGTAAAGGCTGAGCATGACGATGGTGCGCAGGCCGAGAAAGCCATGCAGGAAAGTGATGTTCGGAATGAAGGCGGCGATGAGGAGCATGTACACCGGCAGCCGCGCCGAGCAGGTCATGAAGGGGGTGACGAGAATGGTGGCGAAGCGGTCGCGCTTGTTCTCAATGGTGCGCGTGGCCATGATGGCNNCGCATGACGCGGTCGGCGATGAGGGCGGCGCGGGCGAGATAGCCGGTGTCTTCGAGAATTCCGATGAAGAGAAAGAGCAGGAGGATCTGGGGCAGGAAGACCAGCACGGAGGAGATGCCCTTCCAGGCACCGTCCAGTAAGAGCGATTGAATCCAGCCGGCGGGAAGAAATGGGCGCACGAAGCCACCCATGCGAGCAAGGACGTCGCCAAAACCGTCAGACAGGGGCTGTCCGATGGAGAAGACCACTTCAAAGACGCCTACGACCACAACGAGAAACAGCAAGGGTCCCCAGACACGGTGGAGGAGGATGTTGTCGACCTTGCGGCTGTCTTCAGCCGAGAGAGGGGCGCGGTAGCCGGTGCGGCGGCTTACCTGCGCTGCCCATGAGTGAGCGCTGGCCGCGTTGCCGACAACAGGGAGGGCGAGCGGCGGGGCCGCCGTGCCGTTGCCGGGCTGATTGAGGAAGAGGGGAACCGCTTCCACCCCCTTCCCGCTTGTGGCGCTGATCAAGGCGACCGGGGCGCATAGCTCCCTGGCAAGTTTCAGCGTATCCACCTGGCCACCGCGTGACTTCATGAGGTCGGCCATATTGAGCAGGATCATGGTGGGCAGGCCCAGGGCCAGTACAGGCGCGGCCAACATTAACTGCCGCGTCATGTGCAGCGAATCGAGGACCAGAAGTATGGCGTCGGGCTTTGGGGTGCCGGGCATCTTGCCGCGAAGGACATCGATGGAGACGCGGGCATCCTCAGAGTAGGGGGTGAGCGAGTAGATGCCGGGCAGGTCAATGAGAGTGAGGTCTTCGCGACCGACACCGGCCATGAGGCCCATGCGCTGTTCGACGGTGACGCCGGGGTAGTTGGCGACTTTCTGGCGAAGTCCTGTAAGCCGGTTGAAAAGAGTGGACTTGCCGGAGTTCGGTGGCCCGATGAGGACGACGGTCTTAAACGTCGCGGGAGTCGGCGGGGCGGCAGGCTGCACAAACGCCGGAACGTCGCAACAGGCGTTCATTGCGCAGCCTCGGTCAGCCCGGGGATGTCAAAACTGGTGTCTACGTCGGATTCCATGTCGCCGGTAATGCCATTTTCGGCGGAACGGACGCGGATGGCTTCAGCGGTCTTGTGGCGGAGAGCAATCTCCATGCCGTCCACACCATAAACCGTGGGGTCGCCGGCAGGAGCGCGGCGCAGAGCCGTGACTAGGGCATCTGGGACGAACCCCATATGCATCAGGTGGTTCTGGACGGACTCGGGAAGATCGAGTGACACCAGCACTCCGGTTTCACCGACCTTCAACTCGCTCAGCACGCTCAACAGCCTTGCTCCTGGGGTCTGCCGAAAGGGCAGAACCTTGAAACGAAACACGAAACGAAAACTACGACCGGATTGGTCGGATATCAGTATACGACCAATTTGGTCTGGGTTGCAAACGGCGGCCTCTACAACTTTTCGGCGAAGCAAGCGCATGGGTTAACCTCCGGGGCGGGGTAACGACTGACCTGTCACCGTCCCTTCAGCGGCTCACTTGCCCAGCCTCTTTGTCTTTCATCGGAACGATGAGACTTTCATATCAGTGTGGCGTTTTAGCGGAAGTGATCTAAATCACATTGGTTCGTCGAAAGCTATTGCCGGGAGAAAAAAGTGGGTGATACAACCGTTCCATGGATTCCAAAGAGTTCCGAGCATCCCTGACCGGCGAAGAGCCGCCTGGCGGGCTGCCCTTGACACTGGCGGCGCTGTGGTGGGACGCCAAGGGGGATTGGGCCCAGGCGCATGCGCTTGTGGATGAACTTGAGACGCAGGACGGAATGGCTGTTCATGCCTACCTGCACCGCAAAGAGGGCGAGGCGTGGAACGCCGACTATTGGTACAAGAAGGCCGGCCACGGATTTCACCGGCCGACGCTGGATGCCGAGTGGGAAGCGCTGGTGGATGGGTTGACCGGGCGAGTTTAGCGGCAGATGGTTTTGGTTCGGGTGAACTCTGACTTCACGATTTCGCAAGATTGCCGATATAAAAGTGCGTCAAGAATTGGGTTCCGGATGTTGTTTGCTGGAATTGGGGCGGGCCAACCGCCGCCGATTGATTTGATGGAGGGTTGAGCGATGGGCCGTACGTCTCGAAAAGAATTTGTGCGGCAACTCGCCGATGCAATCTGCGCAGGCGACCTGCAGACAATCGAAAAGATATTGGATAGCGAACCGGATCTGATCAATGCAGGAACCGATCCGAATCAAGGCGTACAGCCCGGCGACGCGCACGCCATGCGCATGATTCACCTGGCAATCGCGGAAGCCAAGGTCGACGTGGTGCGACTGCTGATTGAACGCGGGGTTGACCTGAATGTGCGCAACGCCGACGGCCGGTTGCCGTTGCATGACTGTTTCGAACTGGATCACGATGATTTCGCGAAGATTCTGCTGGACGCCGGTGCTGAGCCCGACGTGTGCGCGGCGGCAGTCTACGGGATGCACGACACGCTCCGCCAGATTTTGAAGAGTGATCGAAAGAACGCGAACGATTTGACGACCGGTGAATCTCCGCTGGGTTGGTCGGCCTATGGGCAACAACCGAAGTCGGCGGAGATCTTGTTCAAGCATGGCGCTGTTGTCGATTTCGCGCCGTACGACGGCCATGCCTGGAGACCCGCGGCGATGGTGGCTTCAACGGACGTTACGCGTGTGCTGCTCGATCACGGAGCGAATCCAAACTGGCTGAATGATGGTGGCAACACGCCGATGCATTGCGCCATTACGAGCCGGATCGTCCTTGATCCCACCGAGTTCGTTGAAATTCTGCTCGATTCTGGTGCAGACCCGGCATTCGAAATAGTGACGGACGCACGCCCCTTGATGAGGCGATATTGCAGACAGGGAAGGGCGCGGAGACGTATTTCTCGGTTCGCCCGATTGGGCGAAAGCACCTGGAAGAGACGATCAAGATTCTTCGTTCAGCGCTTGCGCGGCCATCCTGAGTCAGGGCTGACTAAAAGCGCGAGCTCGGCAGTATTTGGATTTAGATACGGACTATTCATAATGTGGGATTGCCTCCCGCCGTGTGTCTCTCGTCACAGCGGCGCTAACCCCTTCATACGAGACTCATTCCAGCGGTTGAATTCTCCAGGCCGCGCTATGAGGCAAAGCGAATGAGTGAACAGAAAATGGTGATTCTTGATGGGAACGAGGCAGCCGCCTCGGTGGCCTATCGTCTCTCCGAAGTGGTCGCAATTTACCCGATTACCCCGTCTTCGCCGATGGCCGAGTGGGCTGATCAGTGGCGCTCGGAAGGGAAGAAAAATATTTGGGGCGCATTGCCCGTGGTGGAGGAGTTGCAGAGCGAAGGCGGAGCCGCAGGTGCGCTGCACGGCGCGCTGCAGGCTGGTGCATTCGGGACCACTTTCACGGCATCGCAGGGCTTGCTGCTGATGATTCCCAACATGTTCAAGATTGCCGGTGAACTGACCCCGGCGACGATGCACGTGACGGCCCGGACGCTGGCCACTCATGCGCTGTCGATCTTTGGCGACCACTCCGACGTGATGGCCTGCCGGTCGACCGGGTGGGCGATGCTGGCATCGAACTCCGTGCAGGAAGTTGCCGACATGGCGCTGGTGGCGCAGATCGCCACCCTTGAATCCCGCATTCCTTTCATTCATTTCTTTGACGGCTTCCGCACCTCGCATGAAGTGGGCAAGATTCTGCCCATCAGCGATGAGACGATTCGCGCATTGGTGGAGGACAAGTACATCATTCAGTACCGCAAGAATGCTTTGAGTTCCGATCGCCCGGTCATCCGCGGGACGGCGCAGAATCCGGACGTGTTCTTCCAGGCTCGCGAAGCCTGCAACCCGTTCCACGCGGCGGTTCCGGGAATCGTGCAGCAGGTCATGGATCGCTTTGCCGCGCAGACCGGTCGCGCCTATCACCTGTTTGACTACTACGGCGCGCCCGATGCGGAGCGTGTGATTGTGCTGATGGGCTCCGGCGCTGAAGCTGCTGAAGAAGCGGTAGACCTGCTGAACAAGCAGGGCGAAAAGCTGGGCATGATCAAGGTTCGTCTTTACAGGCCTTTCGATGCGAGCGCGTTCCTGGCGGTGCTGCCGGAGACGGTGAAGTCGATCGCGGTGCTCGACCGGTGCAAGGAGCCTGGCGCCACGGGTGAACCTTTGTACCAGGACATCATCACTGTGCTGGCGGAGAACGCCGGTCTGCCCTTCGCCATCAAGCCGACGGTCATCGGCGGAAGATATGGATTGTCTTCGAAGGAGTTTACGCCGGCGATGGTGAAGGGCATCTTCGATGAGCTGGCCAAGCCCTCTCCGAAGAACCACTTCACGATTGGCATCGACGATGACGTGACGCACACGAGCCTTGCTTACGATCCCACCTTCTCAACCGAGGATCCGAAGACGGTGCGCGCACTGTTTTATGGGCTTGGATCCGACGGCACGGTGGGCGCGAACAAGAACTCGATCAAGATCATCGGCAGCGAGACACCGAACTTTGCGCAGGGATACTTTGTGTACGACTCGAAGAAATCCGGGTCGATGACTACATCGCATCTGCGGTTCGGGCCGAATCCGATCCGGTCAAGCTACCTGATTACGCGCGCCAGTTTTGTGGCCTGTCACAACTTCAGCTTCCTGGAGAAGATGAACGTGGTGGAAGCAGCCATGCCGGGCGCTGTGTTTCTGCTCAACTCGCCCTACTCGGCGGCCGAGGTCTGGGACCATTTGCCCAAAGCCACGCAGCAGGAGATGCTGGCCAAGCAGATTGAGTTCTACGTGATCGACGGCAACACGGTAGCGCGCGATACGGGTATGGGCACGCGCATCAATACCATCATGCAGGCGTGTTTCTTCGCGATCAGCGGCGTGCTCCCGCGCGAAGAAGCCATTGCCCAGATCAAGAAAGCCATCAAGAAAACCTACGGCAAACGCGGCGACGCGGTGGTCGAAAAGAACTTTGCCGCCGTGGATGCAGCGCTGGCTCACCTGGAAAAAGTGAAGCTGCCGGCGGTTTCGACGTCCGAGTTTGATTTGATTCCATCGATCAGCGGCAAGGCGCCGGAGTTTGTGCGGAATGTGCTGGGGCAGATTGCAGCGGGTCACGGAGACCAACTGCCGGTGAGTGCGATTCCGGCCGGTGGAGCATTTCCAACGGGCACTGCGCAATGGGAGAAGCGGAACATTGCGCAGTTCATTCCAGTTTGGGACAAGGACCTGTGCATCCAGTGCGGCAAGTGCGTGATGGTTTGCCCGCACGCGGTGATTCGCGCGAAGGTGTACAGCCCGGAGCTTGGGGACAAGGCGCCGGCGACTTTCCAGTGGGCCAAGCCCAAGTGGAAAGCGATGGACCAGGACCACTACACGCTGCAGGTGGCTCCTGAGGATTGCACGGGCTGCGCGGTTTGCGTGGAGGTGTGTCCCGCGAAGAGCAAGAGCGACGCCAGCCACAAGGCGATCAACATGGCCCCTCAACCTCCGTTGCGCGAGGCGGAGCGCGACAACTGGGAGTTCTTCCTGGGGATTCCGGAAACGGATCGCAACAAGCTGTCGCACACGCAGGTGAAAGATATCCAACTTTTGCAACCGCTGTTTGAGTTCTCAGGAGCCTGCTCGGGATGCGGGGAGACGGCGTACATCAAGCTGTTGACGCAGCTGTTTGGCGACCGGCTTTACATCGCCAATGCGACGGGTTGCTCGTCAATCTACGGCGGCAATTTGCCGACGACGCCTTACACAAGCAATGCGCAGGGACGCGGGCCGACGTGGGCCAACTCACTGTTTGAAGACAATGCGGAGTTTGGCTTTGGCATGCGAACCGGCCTCGATCAACAGAAGGTTTTTGCTGAAACGCTGGTGACGCGGCTTGCCCAAGAGATCGGCGTTGAACTGGTTGCCCACTTGATTGGGGCCTCGCAAAAGACAGAGGCGGAGATTAACAAGCAGCGAGAGCGCGTGATAGCCCTGCGCGACAAGCTTGCCGGTAACGAATCCTCAGATGCACGCAACCTGCTGGCAATTGCCGATGCCCTGGTGCGCAAGAGCGTGTGGATCCTGGGCGGCGACGGATGGGCATTCGACATCGGCTTTGGCGGACTGGACCATGTACTCGGCTCCGGCAAGAACGTGAATGTTCTGGTGCTGGACACCGAGGTTTATTCGAATACGGGCGGGCAGATGTCCAAGGCAACGCCGCGCGGCGCGGTGGCCAAGTTTGCCGCGGGAGGCAAGCCAAACAGCAGAAAAGACCTGGCGATGGAAGCGGTGA
>PLKU01000472.1:0-218 GCA_003140705.1 Acidobacteriaceae bacterium | reverse complement strand
GCATCGCACACGGCTACGACCTGGTGCATGGGCTGGAGCAGCAGAAGCTTGCTGTGCAGTCCGGCTACTGGCCATTGATGCGCTACAACCCGGCGCTGCGCGAGGAAGGCAAGAATCCCTTCCAGCTTGACTCGAAGGCGCCCTCGATCCGGTTGAAGGAATATACCTATCGCGAAGCACGTTACACAATGCTGGCGCGGAGCAATCCTGAGCTGGCG
>PLKU01000304.1 GCA_003140705.1 Acidobacteriaceae bacterium | reverse complement strand
CCTTCGGGCAGGTCCATCCCTTGGGAGTCCGAAAGATGATCATGGGCCAGACGGGTTGCTTCTTGAAGCCGTTCTTGCGCGCCTCCTGTTGAATTGCCCGGATCTCAGCATAACAATCCTCAAGCGTTTGAGCGAGGAGTTGATGAACGACCTCGGGATCGTCGCCCTCGACAAAGTAAGGCTTGTAACCACGGCCTACGTAAAGGGCCTTCAAGTCGGCGTCGCTCGTCCGTCCCTGGGCGGTTGGCCCGGAGATCTTGTATCCATTGAGATCAAGGATCGGCAGGACCGCGCCGTNNCTTCCTTCCAGTGGACAGGTCTCGGACTCGCCATCCCCGATGACGCAGGCGACAATCAAGTCTGGATTGTCGAAGGCTGCGCCAAATGCATGGACTAGCGAATAGCCAAGCTCTCCGCCTTCGTGCATGGAGTTTGGGACGTGCGGCCCGCAGTNNCCGGCGTCGAGAACTTGCGGAACATAAGCCGCAAGCCGTCTTCATCGTGTGTGATCTCCGGGTGAACCTCGGTGTAGGAGCCTTCGAGATAGGAGCAGGCGTTTAGCGAGGGGCCTCCGTGTCCCGGGCCAGAAATGTAGATGATGTCCGCATCGTGCTCTTTGATCAGCCGGTTCAAATGAATGTAGATGAAGTTCTGTCCAGGCGAGGTCCCCCAGTGACCAAGCAACCGTGGCTTGATCTGCTCTGCCTTGAGTGGCGAGCGAAGCAGGGGATTGTCGAAGAGATAGATCTGGCCGATGCAAAGATAGTTCGCAGCGCGCCAGTAGCGATTCATCTTGTCCAGCATCTCAGGCGAGAGCGGTCCCTTGGGCTTTGGTGCTCTTTCTTCATTCCTACCGTCGGCCGCAACCGCGGTCGACAGGCTCACGTCGAAGATGAACCCGGATGAATTGCCAAACTGATCGAAGTTCTTGCCGAAGGGCTGAGGCGTGTCGTCCTTCTCAACCTTGATGGGGAGGTCGGTGGTGGCCATCGTAGCGTATCCTTTCTCGTTCTCCGCAACTGCTCACATCCTGGCAGCGGCTTTCAGACTTCAGATTGTTCAGCTTTGACCGTGATATGGTCCCTCATCACTTGACTAGCACTTTGCGGATTAACTTCAATTCGGCTCGATGCTTCTGGGTTGTTGCAGGATAGGACGGATTCAATCCCCTCAGCGCATCAAGAACGATCTGGGAGACGATCAGGCGGGCGTCGTCCTTATCGTCTGCGGGGACAACATGCCAAGGAGCGTGATGCGTGCTGGTCGCGCTGAGGCACTCTTCGTAAGCCTTCAGGTAGTTCAGCCTATTTCGCGCAGCTGAGAGTTGGCCGCACTGTGGGTTGAATTGCTGGTGCGGATTCACTTTGTTGTTTTCCGATCCGGTAGCACTCGAGCAGGGGCAAGCTATTGCAAACTGATGCGTCGTGCGTGGTGCCATCACTCGATCAAGGGTGTATCCGAGCGGTCTGAACTGAGGCAAAATCCTCTGTTTGCTTAAGCCATGACGAAGCGTTGAAGGTCCGCGCCGACTACCGAAGCTGAACTCGCGCGCTTAGCATGATTCTGCGATCTGGGACGGCTGACCATCTGTTCAATTCGATACAGTCGTTCCTCCATTGCAGATTGACAATCGCATTGGGCGCTCGTAGCCCTCACGCATAGAGTCCCTTAGAGCAAGGGAGGCAAGAGTGACCGGGGAACGAGAAAGTGTGGAGTGATCCTTGTGAAACGACCTGACGATGAAGCGGCAACATACCTTGCAGGGGGCGGTATCGCTTCTCTTGCCGCCGCGGCTTTCCTCATTCGCGACGGAGATGTGCAAGGGCACACAATCACGATCCTGGAAGAGTCATCCCGGATCGGTGGCAGTCTTGACGCTGCCGGAAACGCGACTGACGGCTACGTGATGCGTGGCGGCCGCATGATTGAAAGCAAGTATCTGTGCACCTACGACCTCTTTTCTTCGATTCCGACTCTCGATGGGTCGAGGACGGTAACGCAGGAGATATTTGACTGGAACGAGACGATGAAGACCGCCTCCAAGGCGCGACTGTTTCGGGACGGTCACAGAGTCGACGCTCCGAGTTTTGGTTTGAGCGAGAAGGATATTCTCAATCTCGAGCGCCTGGCGATCGAACCGGAGCAGTTCCTTGGACGGACTACGATCTCCGACCAGTTCGCCCCGGGATTCTTTGAAACGGACTTCTGGCACATGTGGTGTACCACATTCGCTTTTCAGCCCTGGCATAGCGCAGTAGAGTTCAAACGCTATCTGGTGCGTTTCACTCACATGGTTTCCGGTTTCAATACGCTTACAGGCATTATGCGCACTGTGTACAACCAGTACGATTCGATGGTCCGTCCGCTTCACAAATGGCTCGAAGAGCGCGGCGTGAAGTTCATGCTCAAAACAACTGTAACTGATCTCGCATTCGCGCATAGCAAAGACGGTTTTACCGTCGAGAAGATCATCGTCGATCAGGGAGGTTATGTCAGGGAGATCGGCGTTACAGAGCGTGACAGAGTCATCGTAACTCTAGGGTCGATGACCGAGGGCTCAAGTCTAGGTTCAATGGATTCGGCTGCCGCTCTGCTGGGGAAAGCCGATGGCGGTTCCTGGGCTCTTTGGGAAAGGATTGCGGCAGGACAGACGGAGTTCGGGCATCCTTCGAACTTCGCCGATCACATTGAGCAATCGAAGTGGTTGTCCTTTACCACTACGCTTCACGACCCCACGTTCTTCGAATTGATCCGGGATTTGACAGGCAACGTCCCCGGAGAGGGCGGGCTCATTACCTTTCCGAAGTCCAGTTGGCTGGCTTCAATCGTGTTGCCCCACCAGCCCCATTTCATTGGCCAGCCACAGGGAGTCGAAGTCCTCTGGGGTTATGGACTGTTCGTCGATGTGCCGGGCAATTTCGTGAAAAAGCCCATGGCGGCATGTACAGGACGAGAAATCATGACGGAGATCGTCGGCCATTTGCGCATCCAGGAGCACGGTCTCAGAATTGTCGATACGTGCACCTGCATCCCGTGTATGATGCCCTTCATCACGAGCCAGTTCCTTCCTCGAAGCAAGGGCGATCGCCCCCAGGTTATACCCGAGGGTTCGAAGAACTTGGCCTTCATTGGACAGTATTGCGAACTCCCAGACGATGTGGTGTTCACAGTTGAGTACTCAATTCGCTCTGCGCAGACGGCGGTCTACTCATTGCTTGGGCTGGACCGAAAGGTGCCGCCGGTATACAAGGGACAATTCAATCCCCGCGTTTTGCTGGAGGCTTTTCTAGCCTTGCACGAAATTGTCGCCTAGGTCGGAGAGCTCTGCGGTAGTCGAGCCTGACAAGGTCAGATCCTGCTGTGGGCCGAGAGACTGAGGCCACAAGTAAGGGGACCGCTCTTGCTCCTTTGGAAGTCGTTTCTTATCGCCTTCAGTGTGCTTTTGCCGCTGATCAATCCGCTCGGGTCGGCTCTCGTGTTTCTTGGGCTCGCAGGTGAGGCGCCACCAGCTGTCTATCGGTCATTGGCACGGAAGATCGCAATCAATAACATCATCTTTCTGGCCATCATTGAACTTCTGGGCGCGGCCATTCTGAACTTCTTCGGAATCTCTTTGCCGATTGTCCAACTCTCCGGCGGCATTGTGATAGCGGCGATGGGATGGTCTGTACTGAACGAGAAGGATGTACGCGAGAATGTTAGAAACAAGGAGAAAGAGAGCGAAGTTCGAGACGAAACACGGAAACAGTATCTCGAGCAGGGAGCCTTTTACCCGTTCACATTTCCCGTGACCTCTGGCCCCGGCACGCTTGTCGCGCTCTTGACGCTCACCGCACACATCTCGAATCGCGATATTTCGAGAGATGTTCTGGCCCATGTTGGCGTATTTCTTGCTGTGGTCGTTCTCAGTGTGCTCGTCTATTTCTGCTACGCGTATGCCCCAAAGATCACCAAGATCATTCCTCCGTCAACTGCGCATGGCATTCTGCGGGTCGTTGCGTTCATTTTGCTCTGCATAGGGGTGCAAATCGCATGGAACGGACTCGCGGTCTTGATCGCTGCGGTTCTCAGACCCTGAAGACAAACAGAATGAGCAAAAGGGAGCAGAAGATTCACCCGGCGCGTAGTGCAATCACAGAGTCAATCATTGCAGGCTAATTGTGTCCAACCTGCACACTTTGCATATCCGATGGACATTCAGATTTGCCATCTTTCATCCGTCGGAAATATCCAAATAACAGAACGCTTTTCACGAAGGATTTATCCTTATGATTTCTCTGTTAGACCCCATCCAGATCGGCGAGATTCACCTTCCGAACCGGGTTATTATGGCTCCGCTTACTCGCTTGCGTGGCACACCAGAGCACATTCCGACGCAGCTCATGGTCGAATACTATACACAGCGTGCGGGTGCAGGCCTGATCATCTCCGAAGGCATCCCGGTTGTACCGCAAGGCGTTGGCTACGCGAATGTGCCGGGGATTTGGTCACCAGACCAAATCGAAGCCTGGAAATTCGTGACGAATTCAGTGCACCAGGCAGGGGGCCGGATCTTTGCACAACTCTGGCATGTGGGCCGCATCTCAGACCCACGCTTTCTGGAAGGTAAACTTCCCGTTGCTCCAAGCGCGATCCGGCCTGCCGGCCATGTAAGCCTGGTGCGCCCTGTTACGGATTATGTGACGCCACGCGCGCTTGAGACGTCCGAAATCCCGGGCATCGTTGAGGCCTTCCGCAAAGGAGCCGAGAACGCGAAACAGGCTGGCTTTGACGGTGTGGAGATACATGGAGCCAATGGCTACCTGCTCGATCAGTTCTTACAGGACGGATCCAATCATCGTCCAGACGAATACGGCGGATCGATTGAAAACCGCGCCAGGCTTATGCTTGAGGTCGCCGATGCGGTGATCTCAGTTTGGGGCGCCAAGCGCGTGGGTATGCATCTGGCGCCGCGTGGCGATTCTCAGGATATGCATGATTCAAACCCGCCAGCAACATTCGGCTATGTGGCGCGTCAGCTAGGCAGACGCGGACTCGGCTTCCTGTTCGCGCGCGAGTACTTTGGGCCCGACCGATTGGGTCCGCAACTCAAGAAGGAATTCGGAGGCGTATACATCGCGAATGAAAAATACACGCTGGCACAAGCGGATCAGGTCATCGAGAATGGTGAGGCAGATGCGGTAGCCTTCGGCCAGCTTTTTATCGCCAACCCCGATTTGCCTGCTCGGTTTACGAGCCAAGCATCGCTCAATGTACCGGACCCAAGCACCTTCTTCACATTGGGGCCACATGGCTATACCGACTACCCTGCGCTGAGTGTGTAGCGAAAGTTCAATGGAGTCGTTGTCAAGTTGGTCTGTTGGGTTCTTGATAATAGTTGGTCGAAGCAAACGAGGAGCCTCGATGAATGAGACCATCCGCCTATTGCAGGCGCACCACAGTAGCCGAAGCTATAAGACCGACCCAATCCCGGATGGAGTTCTTGAAGCGATCATCGAAGCCGCACATCGTGCTCCGACCTCCACTAACAGCCAGGAGGTATCGCTCGTTGTCGTACGCAATGAGAAGAGCCGCGCACGCATAGCTGAAATTGCCGGTGGCCAGCCATGGATTGCGCAGGCACCGGTGTTCATCGCGGTAATCGTAGATCTCTATAAGACGGGCTTGGGCGTCGAGAACGCCGGGGGCAAACAGGTCTTTCAGCGCAGTCTTGAAGGGATTGTGGCCGCGGTCAGCGACGCCGGAATCGCGATGGCGACAATCATGGCTGCGTCCCGCGCTTCCGGCCTCGGGGTAGTCCCCATAGGCGGAATTCGCCGCGATCCACAGGCAATGATCGATCTGCTTGGGTTGCCGCCAAACACTTTTCCGGTGGACGGAGTCGTGCTCGGATACGTCGGCGAAGAGTCCCCACAAAAGCCCCGCATGTCGATCCAGAGTTTTCGTCATGACGAAAAGTATCATCCGGAGGCCATAAAGCCGGCGATTGACGCCTACGATCGGACCCTTCAGGCGTACTGGCAAAGAATTGGGCGCACCGACGGGTTGTCATGGTCGGCAAATATGGCGCAGCACTACAGCACGTTTTCCCGATTGATCAAGTCTGTTGCCCAAAAGCAGGGCTTCACGATTGAGGTGTAACTGGATGAGCGAAGAAAGCGAAAATCGACCCTCTGGCGTTTTCCGTGGAGAACAGTGACGCCAGCCCACCACGATCAGATGATACTCGGTCCTCGCCAGCGCGCCGCAGTTGTCATTGCCCACCCGGACGATGAGACACTCTGGTGCGGCGGCTACATTCTGACCCATCCCGAATTTGATTGGCGGATAGTGACTCTTTGCAGATCATCCGATGCGGATCGTGCACCAAAGTTCCGCCGGGTCCTGGAGCAATTGAGGGCGATGGGTGAGATGGCGGATCTGGATGATGAGCCCGACCAACTGCCGCTACCAATCGAACAGATTCAGGAAACTATAACCCGATTATTGGCTGGAAACAGTTACAGCCTGGTTCTTACCCATGGCCCAAAGGGCGAATACACACGTCACCGCCGGCATGAGGAGTGCTGCGGAAGCGTAGTTGAGCTTTGGCGATCGGGCAGCATCGCCACAAACCGCCTATGGCTTTTTGCTTACGAAGATGGAGGGCACGCGTATTTGCCTCGGGTTCGCGACGATGCTGATCGGCGTGACATGTTGGCAGAGAACGTCTGGCTTGAAAAGCGCCGGCTGATTACCGACGTCTACGGGTACGGACCCGAAAGTTGGGAGACGCAGAGCACACCTCGAGAAGAAGGCTTTTGGTGTTTTGACTCGATTGAAGCGGCAGCAGAACGCATACCATCCTGGGAGATCGAATAGTGAAAGTACTTGTACTGAGCGAATATCCGGCGCCGGCGGCAGGTTTGGCACTGCAAGGAGAGCTATTGTGCCGGGGCCTGCGTGAGATGGGCGTGGATGTCCACCCGGTCCACCTGGAATCGGAATTGGAAAAGGAGTGGTACTATCGCTGGTTTAAGCCCGATGTGGTGGTCGGCGTGGGGTTCTGGGGTCATGTTCCTAACCTGGTTCTGCACCCGCAGCAGTTTGGAATGAAGGCCGTGCCGTGGCTTGTGGCCGATGGCTATATCGCGGAACACCGTGAAGTGCTGAATGCTCTGCCGCTGATTCTGGTCACCTCCAACTGGGTGAGAGAGGTCTATATACGGGATGGCATCAAGGGAGACAACATTGTGGTGCTGCCCGTGGGTTGCGATACAGATCGCTACGCGCCGCATAGCCGCAATGACCTGAAGGTCGAATCGATCCGCGAGGATTTGGGGGTTTCGCAAAACCAATTGATGATCCTGACCGCCGGCGGCGATGGTGCTTCTAAAGGTGCTCAGGAGGTTATGCAGGCATTGGCGCTGATAGATGCCGAGGCTCCAGACTGGAGATATGTCTGCAAGGTCTGGCCTCAAGCCCGCACTGACCAACAAAACCTGATCGACCTCAAACTCGCAGCCGATTTGGGCATAGGAGAGAAAGTCACCTTCTCGACCAATGTTGTCTCGCAGAATTTCATGCCCTACCTATTGTCTGCCTGCGACATCTACGCTGCGCCTTCGCGGCTGGAGGGTTTTGGCATGATTCAGGTGGAGGCGAATGCCTGCGAAAAGCCAGTGATCGCAATCGATGCCATGGCATTTCGCGACACGATGGTCCATGGCGAGACGGCATTTCTGGCGAAAGTGGCAGAGGAAAGAAAAATCACCGAGGCACTTTACGGCGAAGGGCACGACTATGAGAAAAGTCATCGCATCGTGTTTCCAAATCCTCGGACGGCCGAATACCGAGCCAGCGTACCCGACATCGCAAAGTACCTTCGTCTTCTCATGCAGGACAGCGCTTTGCGTCAGTGCATGGGAGAAGCGGGCCGCAAGCGTGTGGTCGATCTATTCGACTATCGCCAGGTCGCGAGACAATTTGTGGAGATCGTTTCCGATCGATTGGGTATCCGGTAGAAAGCAACGAGGCGCGACTACTCGCCCCCCCAACCCAGCGCGTCATCGAGGAGTCTATGTCTTTGGACGATAAGTCGCTAGCTTCTATCGAGCAGGCCAAAGAGGCGGCTCTCCAAATCCTGCTGCATAACGCACAGGGGCCATTTCAAGGACTGCCTCGAACCGCTGGCTGGGGATATCCGGAACCCTACACCCGGGACCTGATGATTTCAGCTCTCGGCTTTCTGGCCACTGGCAACCAGCAACTCGCGGACGCTCTGGAACGCACACTGGTAACGCTTGCCGACAATCAGACAGTACACGGCCACATCCCATCCCTCGCGCACGATCCCGATAACCGCGGTTCCAGCGACTCGACGCCGCTCTTCCTATTCGGACTGGCTCTCTACAGAATATCGAGGAACCAGCCGGAGTTCCTTCTTGAAGCAGCAGAGAAGGCCCAGAAGTGGATGCAGTACCAGAGCCCCGATGACAGGGTGATGGTCGCACAGTTGCCCACCAGCGATTGGCGTGATGAACAGTATGTGATGGGCTATGGGCTGTACGTGAATATGATCGTCTATTCGTATCTTCGTCTTTATGGTGAACACGAGTCTGCCGACCAACTGCGCAGATTGATGAGCCGTCTGGAGGTCAGTGGCGAACTGAAGAATAGCTATGAGCAAGAGGCTCTTGTCGAGCCAACCGCGCCCTACTACGCACTTTATTCGTACAAAGTCATGAACAGTGACCGTTTCGACCTGCTTGGCAACAGTCTGGCGATTCTCACCGGGATTGCTTCACCTCAATGGGCAACGAACATGCTGACGTGGATTGAAGCCGAGTGCGAGGCCATGCGGGGTCACGGAGAACTTGCCGTGGATTTGCCGCCCTGTCTGTTTCCTTACATTCTGCCCCATCATGCGGATTGGCTGCCACGATACGAGCGCTATAACCGGCCGGGAGACTATCACAACGGGGGAGTGTGGCCGTTCATTTGTGGCTTCTACGTCTCGGCGTGCGTTGCCTCAGGGCAGATGGATCTGGCAGAGCGAAAGTTATTGGCGCTGACAGAACTGGTCAAGCCGTGGCATGAAAACGCGGCGGAGTGGGGCTTTAACGAGTGGATTCACGCGCAAACCGGTAAGCCCACCGGCCGGGATTGGCAAACCTGGTCAGCCGCCATGTACCTATACGCTGCTGAGTGTGTTTTGAAGCGGGGCACACCGTTCTTCGACGACATACGCGGGGGCAATCTGAGCGCAACAATGTAGCCCTGGACAGTACCAAACATACTGGCTGAAAACTGGTCTGTTTGGTGCGGCGGCGCCGGCACGCCCATCGAACTTGTCTGGGGGATTGGGATGACCCTTTGGAAACGGGAAGGCACTGGGAGCATCCTGAAATATCCCCTGATCACGCAAGTTTTCTATTTTCTAGTGTAAGTTCTTTATTTTCTTCTGGCGGAGAGAGTTGGATTTGAACTCGTAGTAGTCTTGTAGAATCTGTAACTTACAGTAAACACAATCCCATCGTTCCCGTATTTCCCATGGCTCTCGTTGCTCATTGCCCCATATTGCTCCAAACCTGGATCGAACCAGCGCTCATACATGGATTCGGGTATTCTTAGCCTCGTTGTACTCTCTCCGCATGCAGCCCGATGTTTTGTGCCTGTTGATGTGAGAGAAATTGGTATGAGTGAAGGGCCTGAGAAATGAATCTTCCCGCGCGCTGGCGCCGCATCAGCTTACCCCGATATATAGATGGAATCCAAACTCGGGCCGCCCTCTGTCACTGGGGCAGGGAATTGAGAGACACGAGGCCGAGATCTGGCTCAAGAGATCCAGGAGTTGTCGCCAAGCTGCGGTGAGATACCGAGAGTGGCACCAGGATCCGGGAATCATGAGTCACCGGCCGGATTCTCAGCTTTCAATGAAGCCGTTCTGATCTCAAGTGGTGGAAAGCCCAGTTATCAACATTTGACCGACCAAGGCCCGGATTCCTGGTCAACCGACCTCCACCGGCAGCGAGTAATTCATGGGTGAGTAGAAAGGCCATCAATCTCGATTCCTTTTTCGACCGCCGCCAGATTTTGCGCGTTGCCGAGTACATAACTGCAGGGGCCAATCCCAGAGTCCACAACATCGCGCTCCTCTTCCAGTGACGCTTCAAAAAGGAAGATGATCCGATCCCCCGGTTTGACGCCAGCAGGCCGGTCACCGCCAGCGAGGACTGTATCCGACCATCCCAGCCGTATGTTTTTCAAATTCTCGGGCTGTGCCTCGCCAAAATGCCATCCGGGCGCAACAGGGACTTTGTTTGAGATGTAGGGAACACTTTTGGCCGGGAGTTTCAGGTGAGAATGAGGTGCTTGTTGGTTACGGATTGCTGCGAAGAAGCGTCGAAGTTTGCGGCGAAGGGCCATCACGCGCACTTCTCCCGCCTGTCGTCCGTGCTTTCTTTGGGAATTGATCGAATTGCTGACTTAGGCGGCCAGATCGTAGCGATGATGCAGACCGCCTAGCCTCGTCATCACCGCAATGCTGGCAGCCTCAGTCACGTCCGCTTCCTCACGACCGCCGGGCGTTCCCTTGGCCAATGCGAGATGCGTTCGGTCCTCGTGATAGCAGTGGACGTACTCCTTCATAATGCGTCTAAGAAGCCGCTCATTGACAACGATCACATGGTCGAGAAGATCCCGGCGGCAGTTGCCGACCAAGCGTTCGGCGACGTCGTTCTGTCACGGGCTTCGAAGGCGGGTTCGTTTGGGCTCAATGCCG
>PLKU01000297.1:272-15934 GCA_003140705.1 Acidobacteriaceae bacterium | reverse complement strand
GTCATGTAATCAGTTTTCAACAGTTGACCGGCGATGTCCGAATTCGCTGTGATACCCCCAGGACCGCAAGTGCTCAAGTGATTCTTTGCTTTGACGGCAGCTTCTTACAGGTTTTCGAAGCAATTCCACAGGCCGCCTAGGTTCTTGATTCTCCGATGGCGGCTTGAAAGTCATGAGAAATGATTTGACTTTCGCTCGCCAAGCCTGGAGGTTTCTTCGAACATGGAAAGGAGGACGTTCTGAAGGTTATTGCCTTGGAGATTCCGGCTCGAGCTCAGCATTCACGTGAATCGTGCCACCCGTCACGATTAGGGTCTTGCGCCAGTGAATGAAGCCCCTCTTTTTCACCGCAATCTCATGGCTGCCGGAAGCTACAGCGACTGTGGAGGGCGTGTTGCCGACAAATGCGCCGTCGATTTCGATATCCGCGCCCGGAGGGGCGGATTCGATGGACAGAGAGGCCTGAGCGGTAGCATCCAGCAAAGGAGCAGCCACGAGCTCTGGTCGAGCGACACCAAAGTTCGCCATGTTCAGGTGCATGTCGCCCTCGATGAACGCTGTGAGCTCAGTGCCTTGCGGAATGGTGAAGTCCTTCCCATGTATGAGAAGGAACAGTGGCGCGGCCGGGAAGAAGATGATTGATGTGGCCACAACGGCACCGGTCACTGCTCCAACGTGCCCTCCACCGGTGCTGTCTTGCATCGCTCTCAATGCGACCTTCTCCTGATCTTTAAGCCGGGCATAGCTGATCGAGATGTCGAGCTTACCTGCGCGGCCCATGCTCTTCTTGTGTTCAGCGGAGGTTACAGTCGCAATCGCTGTGGCTCCTTTTTGAAGGACAACTACGTGATCGACAGTGATGTCCTCAAGAACTTCAAGAGGAATCTCTTGACCCACTCTTGCGGTCTCCGAGGAAACCGTTTCACTGAAACGTAGCTTGACTGGGGTGCCATCCAGCAGCATGTGAGGATCGGGTGCGTCGCCAAGCCTGGCTTGTTGCGCAACATCTCTCTCGGGACCATGCTGTGGCTGTTGACCGACGAGCAGAGGGCAAATTACCAAGACAATGAATGCAAGGAGATTCTTGCGCATAGTGACGTGCCACACCCTTCCGAAAGATCAATGTTCGTTCTCTTTTGGAATTCCAGATTCGCGCAAGTATACTACGCGTCGTGCAAGGTCGAGGTGGGTTATTTTCGCGTCGATGATTTCCTCCTGTCAGCCAGTTCCGACCACTATCGAGATCAACTTCAGGCTCAGACCAAGATGAGCGTACGCATGACGGCTTTGAAGGTTGCGTTCATCGGCCGCCATAGTCCTCCATTTCCTTCCGGTTGGGATTCGGCGTCAGCTTGTGGGAAGGCTAGTGGCTGTCGAAAAAGTCGACCGTTGAAAAATGCCGAAAATAAGATCGCTCGAGGATGCCACATGAGCGACTTTCGTGGGTCACCGGGACATTTTCCAGCGCACAGTTTTCGCCGTTTTTGTTGAAAACTGACATTTTCAAAAAGGCACCCCAGTTATCAACGGTTGAATGACAATAGCCGATCACCAAACCTCCGATCGCGGCAATGCCCACCCTGCTCCCCACAACCTCCTCACCACCCCATAAGGGCGTCTGCGCGAATGGGGCTTCCGCCGTGCCTCAGCCTGAATTCAAATATTGAGCCTTTAGAACAATCCTGATCCACATTCGTGGCACCGGGCAGCGGCGCTGCCGGATGGGCGCCATCATTGACAGACGAGAGGGCCGCGCCTACACTGCGAGCAGTTTCCCCGTTCTCCCCGACCGGCAATCAGCTCCCGGTCCTTTCCGCATTGAATCCGAGGCAGTTTGTCACCATGCCGCTTCGATCGACTGTATGCCCAAGCGCGTCCCGAAGGATAGCATTCGTCGTGCTGGCGGCAGCGTGCGCGCCTCCGGCCTTTTCGCAGCAGCCTGCCCCCGTCACCGGCACGCAAACAAGCCTCGTATTGCCGCCACAGATCAGCGAAAAGCTGGTTAGGCTGAATACTGACCTGAAGGCAGCACAGCTTAAGTCCGACGCCAACGCCGAAGCCACGACCTTGAACGCTATCGGCGATCTCTACTTCAGGGTATCGGAGTTTCGGCGGGCGCTCGATATCTACGGTCAGGCACTGGAGCAAGCGCGCAAGGCGCACGATGAGGCGCAACAGACCATCGCTCTCAATGGCGAAGCAGGTTGCTACGCCGACCTGAGCCAGAATGACAAAGCAATGCAGACGTCGCAGCAGGCGCTCGAACTGTCTACCGCCTCGAACGACGTCGACGGCGAGGCGGCGGCGCTGAATGGGCTCGGCTGGGCGCAATTCAACCTGGGTGAAATCGCAAAGGCGCTCGAGTACCACAAGCAGGCTCTGACCCTCGCGCAGCAGGCCGGCGACGAAGATCTGCAGGCAAAGATCGTGCAATGGATCGGCATTGGGGATTTCTACGTGGGAGGTGGACGCAAAGCGCTTGACGAATTTACTCAGGCGCTGGCTCTGTTTCAACAAGTGGCTGACCAAAGTGGCCAGGCGAGGTCGCTGATTTACATCGGAATGGAGCGCTTCTTTCTGGGCGAAATGCCGGGGGCGCGCGCTGCCTTTGTGCAGGCCATGCCCATGTTCGATCAGGTGGGCGATCGACTGGGGAAGGCAACGGCGCTGAACATGATCGGCGGCGCTTATTTGAATGCAGGCGATCCGAAGAAAGCCCTGGGATACGTCAACCAGTCAATCCAGATTTTTCATGACGTGGGAAACCTGGCCGGCGAGGTCGCTGCGGATGGGTCAGCCGGGGCGATCTACAGCAGCCTGGGCGAGCCGGAGAAAGCCCTGGACCTTTACAAGCAGGCTCTCCCGCTCTTGCGCCAGACCGGCAGCCGCTTGGGTGAGGCTGGCGCGCTGAGCACCACCGGCGGCTTTTATTTCGACTTCGGGCAGTATGACAAGGCGCTCGAATCGTACAAACAGAGTCTTGAGATCTATCGTGCCCTGGGCATTCGCGGCAGCGAGGCCGCCGATCTATTCTCCATTGGCGCCATTTACCAGGCTCAGGGAGACCAACAGAAGGCTCTCGACGCCATCAACCAGAGTCTCGTGATTTCTCGCGCTGTGGGTGCCTCCATCGATGAGGCCAATGAGCTGCTTTCTATCGGTGGTATTTACCTTCGACTGGGCGACAAGGACAAAGCGATGGAGTGCACAACCCAGTCTCTGGCACTCTTCCGTAAGATGGATAACCACGCAGGTGAGGCCTTCGCACTCCTTCTCCTCGGCGTTGACTACTTCGTGTCGAACCAGCACGATAAAGGGCTCGACCTGATGAACCAGGCGTTGCCCATCGCCATCGCGATGAGCAACCCAAATGCGCAAGCAGCCGCTTATTACCTCCTCATGGGTGCGGTTCATCGCGATCAACCTGCGCTGGCAATTTACTACGGCAAGCAGGCTGTCAACTTGTTGCAGCAGGTGCGCAGCAAGATCAGCGGCATGGAGAAGAGCCTGCAGCAGAGTTTTCTTGGATCCAGAGAAGACTACTACCACTTCCTGGCCAACCTGCTTATCGAACAGGGCCGTCTGCCGGAAGCGCAACAGGTGTTAAATCTTCTCAAGGTCCAGGAATACTCCGACTATGTGCGCGGCGCCGCCGCCGATTCGCTCAGTCCGCTCACTCTCACTCCGGCCGAGCAGCAAGCGGCCGCGGACTATCAGACCGCGACTGCGCAGATGGTTGCGGTGGGCGAGAAGTGGTCGGCGCTGAAGAAAATTCCCAATCGCACGCCAGACCAGGAGAAGGAGTATCAGGAGCTCTCTGACCAGCTCAACGCTTCAAGCAGGGGCTTGAGCGACTATTATGGCCGCCTCTACAAGCTCTTCAGCGCCTCCGGCGACGCCAACAAGCAAGTAGCCGACGTCAAGGGCGATGTAAGCCTGCTGAAGCAGGCCATCGCCAAGATGCCGAAGACCGTGGCGCTGTATACGCTGCTGAGCGACGACCGCTACAACGTCATCGTCATCACCGGTTCAACTGCGGTGGCCCGCGAGTACCCCATCGCGAAGAAAGATCTCAACCAGAAAATCGCGGCCTTTGAGCAGGCGCTCCGCGATCCGCACAGTGATCCCAAACCACTCGCCCAGGATCTCTACAAGATTCTCATCGGCCCTGTGAAGAAAGATCTCGATCAGGCGCAGGCCCAAACGCTCGTCTGGTCGCTCGACGGCGTCCTGCGCTACGTGCCCTTTGCCGCGCTCTTTGACGGCAAACAGTACACATTGGAGAATTACTCCATCGTCACCATTACGCCCGTGAGCATTCCGCATCTCACCGAAAAGCCGGATTTCAGCAACCTCAGCGCAGTAGCCATGGGCATATCGCGGCAATACGAAAGCACACTGCCCGCATTGCCTGCCGTTGCCGGCGAACTGAGCGACGTGGTCAGCGATGCGCAGGGCAAGAGCATCCAGGGCGTCTTGCCCGGCACCATCCTGCTCAACGGCGCATTCACTGAGAAGGCCATGGAGCATGCGCTCGACCATCCGCACACCGTAGTGCACATCGCCAGCCATTTTGTCTTCCGGCCCGGAGATGACAGCCGCTCGTATCTGCTGCTGGCGGGCAAAGATCAGGACTCGCAGGGCTATCACCTCACGGTCGCCGACTTCCGGGACAATCAGCAGATCTCGCTCACCGACACCGACCTGCTCACTCTCTCGGCCTGCGAAACCGGCATGAGCGGTGACGCAAGCAACGGACGCGAAGTCGATGGGTTGGGCACGACCGCGCAGCTCAAGGGCGCGAAAGCCGTAATCTCCTCGCTGTGGGAAGTCGACGATGCCAGTACAGGCGCCCTGATGGCAGACTTCTACAAACGCTGGGCGGACGGCGCAGGGAACGTTCCGAAGGTCGAAGCGTTGCGCCTGGCACAGCTGGACCTGTTACAAGGCAAGGTGAAGCCGCAGTCCGGCGCGAGTGGGCGCGGCTTCACAGTTGAAGAGAACAAGCCGAGCACTTCGACTCCTCAGGCCAGCTACGCGCATCCCTTTTACTGGGCGCCCTTCGTGTTGATGGGCAACTGGAGATAGCGCGCTCCAAAAGCGAGCGCAGAATCGCCAAAGCTTTCACTGAGGCCGGATAAGTCCTCTGCGTTGGCAAGGGTCTGCAGATTCAAGCTCCCGGGAAGTGAATCTTCCGTGGTAGGGGCGAGGCCAACGATCGCTTAGCGTTGCGCGCACGAATTCGCAAGCGATTCTGGGCCCATTCTCAAGTTGGCCTACCTCAAAGAGTGAAATGCCCAGTTTTCAACATTTGACCGCCCATTGTCTGGTCTGCCGGACATTACACCCGTTTTGGTCGCGTTGGGAAAAGCTCGGAATTTGGGGAAATGAGCCCCGCCCCACGGCTAACGCACTTCTCCTTCTGCTGCACACCGAAACTGATACGCTGAAAGGGCAATTTCTTCATGAAATCGTCACCTTGCACGACAACCAACATGGCCATATCAGAAGGAGAAATGCCTTAGTTACGCCGCTCGGCTGCCGCCTACTTTCCCAACGCCTTCTTTGCCTGTTTCCTTACGAGGGCGTACCCCAAATCGGGCAGCGTGTTGGCGTCAGCGGCCTTCTGGTAGTAGTCCGTCGCTTTTCCCGCCTCCTTCTTGCCGGCATAGGCTTTGGCCAACTGGAACATTACGTAGGGCGACTGAAGGTTCGCTTCGTTCAGATGCGAGATGGCCTCATCGTAGTTCTCTTGATTGAGTGCGATGATCCCCAGTACTTCATGAGCTCCCCGCACCTGAGCCGGGTTACCCAGCGCCTCGAACCCGGTCTTCATCACCTCGGCTTCCCTTTTCGCACTCTCGAAATCCTTCTTCGCGCTGGCCACTAATGCCATGCGCCCGTCGTTTCCAAGTTCAAAGGACTTCTTTGTCGCGTCGGGCATAGCCGATTGGTGCGCGAGTTCGAGGGCCTTCGCGAACTCCGTCTTCGCCTCTTCGACTCGTCCTGCATTCAACAGCAGAAAGCCTTGAGTGTCCGCGTTGAATGCCACCCCAGCTTTATCGCCTCGTTGCTCAGCCAGCGACGAGATCTTTGAAATCTTCTCCAGTGCTTCTGAAAACTTACCCTCGTCCATGTAGCAAACCGCCATGCTGAAAAGCGCATCCTGCCGGTCGCCGTCGTTGAGCGCCAGGTCGTACTCTTTCTGTAGTTGCTCCAGCGCCTCCTGATGCTTGTCCTGATACATAAGGTTCGCCGCAATCCCGCGGTAGGCGCTGAAGAAGTGAGTATTGAGCGAAAGCGCTTTCTTGTAATTCTCGATGGATTCGCCGAACCGGCCCATCTTCATCAGGAGCTCGGCCAACGAATCGTATGGGTTGGGCTCATTGGGAATGAGCTCAATGTACTTGCGGAAGGCCGCTTCTGCCTCCTTGTATTTCTGAGCATCCCGAAACTGATAGCCGAGCAGGTTGTATGCCGGCGCATAATCCGGAGCTAGCTGAATAGCCTTCTGACTCTCCGCAATCGCTTGATCATATTGCTGAAGGCCTTGGTAATAAAGGCCGAGCGACTCGTGGGCCCGCTCGTCGTCCGGGTACGCGGCGACCAGTTTCTGCAGGTACTTCCCGCCCTCCATGGTGTTGCCGTCAGTCATGGCCTCCGATGCTCGGATCGACAACCGTTCTCCCTCTGAGACTTTGTCGACTGCCGCCACGGCAGATTTCAGATCGGCGAAGAACTCCTTGGCAGACGGCGCCGTTTGCATACGCAGCAAGTACGCCATGGCGAAGTTCGGATCCTTGATGATGGCCTCGTTCAATAGCGGTCGAGCCTCGTCGGAACGCAACTTATCGGCCAGGTCCCGCCCTTTAAGGTAAGAGTTTCGCGCTTCCGGCGAAGACGTGGTGATGGGGATCTTTTTGGCAGACCCGGCGGGCTGGCCAAAGGCCATTCCACTGAGCAACACTACGGCAACAACAGGACCAGCAGCTCGTCTCATATCATCCTCACGAACAACCAGGGACCTCCCATTGGGCTTCCTGGCCGATCCCCAGAGTGTACACCCGCCTTCCTTCAAAGGCGCCTCTTTCTAAATCCTTCCCATGCTTAGCTACTCCGCCAGTCCTCTAAGGTCTACACGCTTCCCCTCGATAATTTGCCGAACCTCAAAACGTAGCTCGTCCTCTTTGCTCGCCTTGCGCGCGACCACCAAGGACCACGCTGTCGCTCTCGGCTGTGCGGAGCCAAACCGGAGCATCCGGACCTCAAGCCTGAACCCGTTGCGCCTGACGGTCTTTTTCGTCATAGGATGCACGCTCTGAACTGGCCACGCCGTTTCGGGTAGCGAGGTGGACGAGTATCTGGATTGGGCCGTGCCCTACTATGCCCGGTTGTATAAGTACACCAGCGACGAGCACTATCTGGACGTCGCGCGCATCCTGCTTCACGACACCAAGTCCATGCTGGCGCTGCCCGGCCGCATTTACGACCTGAAGGGACCGGGCTGGCAGCAGGAACACTGGCGGATGGGACCGGGCATCAGAGGCATCGGCGCTCACCGTACCTGGCTGCCGTGGATCTCGGTCAACCACTTGCACGGCATCATAGGTCTGGAAGAACTCGATCCAGTCCTATACCAGAAGCTGACGAAAGGAGATTGAGGTTCGAGGTG
Source organism: Acidobacteriaceae bacterium (assembly GCA_003140705.1). GTDB lineage: Bacteria > Acidobacteriota > Terriglobia > Terriglobales > Acidobacteriaceae > Telmatobacter. Next base: position 8,262 of record PLKU01000297.1, on the reverse strand, counting down.
GCCGGCTCGGTCCCTATAGCATAGCCACGAAAGCTGTACCCTGCGCAACGGCTCTCAAGTGTTGTTTTCCTCAAGAAAACAACACCATCAATCAATCTTTTTGGGCATGGAAATCGTGGTTTTGCCCTAGTTGAGCTGGCACTCTTTCTTAAGCTCCAGCCCCAACTCGTAGGTGAAGTTCCGGACCGCCTCCCGGTCGCGCTTCTCCGGCGGCTGCTGTCGCCAATAAAGGATCTGCGCGGTCGGCGGCATATTCATCGGAACCATCTCGGCAGCCTCCAGCAAGTTCGCCGCGTATTCCGCCGCATCCAGGATCTTGTCCGTCGCCGCCGCAGATGGAGGCCGGCCAAACGTCCCCTTGTCTTCACTTAACGCATCTTCAATCGCCTTCAGAGCTTTCTCGGCCGCGCCCTCCCGGTTCGGCGAGGACTTAACGATCGTGTCCATGTTGCGATTCCTGTAGAAGCCCATAACTGCCGCGATGATGGAAGGGTCGCGCACCGTCCCGTCAGGGTAGAAGATTCCGTGCACTTCGCCCCAGTACCCGCCGATCATCAGGTTGAACAGATACCATCCCGTGTGGTGCTCCTGGGCAATTTGCAGAACCTCGTCGTACGGATTCCCACGCGCGATGCACGCCGTTTCAGTATTGAGAATTGGCTTGCGGTACTTCTTTGCGATCTCCTCGGCTGTGCGGTAAGCGTCTTCAACCGAGCCCCGGGTCGTCGTGTAATCGTGAAAACTCAGCACATCGACAAGATCGGCAGAGCCTTCCATTTCGCTCGAGAATGCATATCCGACCGTCACTGCATTCACAGGGTCAATCATCTTCACATAAGTCAGGGAGTACCGCACGAACGCTGTTATCTCTCCTTCGTGTTGTTTCTTCTCTTCGCCGCTGGCTTTGTTGTAATAGTCGTTCCAGAGGGGCTCATTCATGATGTCCCACATCAGCACCCCTGGTTCATCCTTGACTGCCTCGACAATGGCCTTAACGTATGCGTCTCCCTCCACGCGGAATGCGGGCTTGAGGGAATCCGGATTCAGGTCGTTCCCATTCCACAAGATCGGCATCGTTGTAAAGCCCATCCGGTTCGCCGTGCGGATATAATTACGCAGCCGTTCGATGTATGCTTGGGGAGCCTTCTCGTAGGCTTTGTAACTCAGCCAGATGCGTGTGCTGTTCAGGTTGATCCGCTTGGCATAGCCGAGATCCCTTTCCAGCGTGGCCTGGTCGCCATACAATCCATAATTCACGCCTCGAACGGAGCTGTAGTCCGTCAACGGCTTCTCTGCATGAGCAAAGCCGACAGCTGATGCAAGGGCAATTCCGATCCCAAGAACAACAGATGCTTTCACTGTGTTTCCCCCGTTTTTTCGTTAGAGCCTGATCCCGGCAGCGGTCAGCCCCGTTGGACCGACCCTTGCGTCGTATCTATATCCTCCGCCTGTCCATGCGGTCACTGAACTCGCTTATAGCCGAGTCTGGCGGTGACGTCATGCATTTCGGCTTATCATAGCGCGACGGTCGCCCCGCGCACATCGTGTGCGAACTCTCTCCCGCTACAATGCGGTGGGAGTCGATCTGCCATGGTTCTTTCATCAAAAGCGTCTTATCGTGCCTTCCCGATCCTGTTTCTAGCTTGGGGAATCTCAATCGCCGCACTGGCACAGCCAGAAGCCGGATCTTCGTTTCCAACGGCCTCTTCGCGCCGCGCAGGGGACCAACCCGCTCCTCCGTCGCCATCGGCCAACTACCGCGCGGTGCAGCAGCGCCTGGCCCAGGGATGGAATACGTGGGACACAAACAGCGTGATTACGCAGGTGCTGCTCCCCGAGGGTTTGGCCATTCATGTGGGCCTGAAGCACAACGCCACCCTGGGCGGCGATGCGTTTCTTGGCGATGTTCTCATCGGCCGCCTGCAGCCCGGCGCCGAGCAGGTAGTTCCTGGCCCCCATGCCTGGGACGGCAGCTACACCGATCTGCGCGTTACCTGGAAAGGCCACAGTTGGCGCATCCAGAGCGCGCACGATGCGGGAAACCTCGTTCTGCTCGCCACGCCGCTGCCATCCAAGCCAATCTCCGCTTTGCCTCCCACGCTGGTGGTCTCCGTCGATTTCCTCTGGAACCGGCCCGGCACAGCGTTACGCCGCGCGGGTTTCATCGAGACCCGCGGCGCCTCGGGCCCCGCGCCCGTGTATTGCACCTGCGCCCCACCCTCCGCCCATGCCGAAAGCGACGACTACGCCGACGTTCCCGTCACCTCGCCCTACTTTTCCGTGGATTTCACGGCGCCGGTGGGCATCGCCACCGGACGACGCCGCACCCTGGCCGAGATTGAGGCCATCGTCGATCGCCAACGCCAGGCCTACGAGAAGTCCGTCGCCTCCGCCGGTACCGCGGCGCCTATCCGCGATGCCATTGAAACCACGCTCGGCTGGGACACCATCTACGAGCCGAACCTGCGCCGCGTCATCTCCCCGGTGAGCCGCGTCTGGAACCTGAAATTTGGCGGCTACATACTCTTCGACTGAGATACCTTCTTCGCCGCCACTCTGGCAGCGATTGGCGACCGCGACCTGGCCTACGCCAACGCCATGGAGATTTTGCGAGAGGAGACGCCGAGTGGCTTCGTTCCCAACCTTGCCCGCCCCGGCGGCTGGAAGACCTTCGATCACTCCGAGCCACCAGTGGGAGCCATCACGGTGCTGGGCCTCTATCAGCAGTTTCACGACCGCTGGTTTCTTCAGGACACCTTCGAGCCGCTGCTGAGCTGGAACCGCTGGTGGGACCAGCATCGCCAGACGCAAGGCTACCTGGCCTGGGGCAACGATGGCCCCACCGATCCCACCAATCTCGACGACAGCTTCCGCGAAACCGGCGCGGGGACCATCTACGAATCCGGCCTCGATAACAGCCCCATGTACGACGGCGCGTCCTACGACGCAAAGTTGCACCTGATGGAGATTGCCGATGTAGGCCTGATGAGCATGTATATCGCCGACTGCGACGCACTGGCCCAGATTGCCGCTGAGCTTGGCCGGTCTGCCGAGGCCACGGAGTTACGCGCGCGCTCCGACCGCTACCGCGCCAGCCTGGCCACGCTGTGGAGCGAGCCGGACGGCATCTTTCTGAACAAGGACCTGCACACCGGCCAGCTCAGCCACCGGCTTTCGCCGACCAACCTCTATCCGCTGCTGGCACGCGCCGCTACGCCCGCCCAGGCGCAAACCATGATTCAGAAGCACTTGCTCAACACCGACGAATTCTGGGGACAGTGGGTCATTCCCTCCATCGCGCGCAACGATCCAGCCTTTTCCGATCAGAACTACTGGCGTGGCCGTATCTGGGGTCCCATGAACTATCTCGTCTATCTTGGTTTGCGCAACTACGACGACCCCGAGGCGCGACGCGACTTTGCGCAGAAGTCCTATGAGCTGTTCCTGAAGGAGTGGAAGGAGAACGGCCACGTACACGAGAACTACAACGCTAAGACCGGCAGCGGCGACGACGTGAGAAACAGCGACCGTTTCTACCACTGGGGCGCGCTGCTCGGCTACGTGGAATACATGGAGCAGACACAGCCGCCGCCGCCCGCACGCTAACGCGTTTCCGCAGTGACATCCGTGAGGGAAGCAGGTAAGTTCGCGGCTTAAGCCTGCGCCAGTGGGCGCGCAGAGTCACCATCGGCGCCTGGCTCAGCGGCAGGTCGCGATCATTGCCTCCCTTGCCGTTCGCAACGCGGATAATCGTCCGCTGGCTGTCGATGCCGCCGATCTTCAGGCGGACGACTGTCTGCCTTCAGGTAGCGGCAAGAACAAAGTATCGCTCACTGAACCCGACAGGCCGGCGGTATGGTATGTGAAGCTTTGGGCCAGGCTCGAAGACGGCGACCACATCAGGATTNNCGCAACCCAATCCAGCGGCTTGTGCCGGCCAAGCGTCAGGCGTATCCGCACCGGCTTGCTTTTCGGCAAATGCAGCTGGCACGAGACCGCATCGGGCCCGGGCGTCTTGGCCAAGATTCCGGCCGGCGCCGTAATTGTTTCGATTCCGTACCGGACAATCAGCGTGATCTGCTGGTCCTTGAGCGAGGTGACGGTGAGGTCGGCGGTTCTTGCCTGCATATCCCAATGAAGAGCGTCGACCCTGGCAAAGGTTCGCGCCAGCATTCCATTGATCGAGCCCTTGCCTAGCGTCTCCGGAAGAGCGGGAAGCACTTCGATCACGCCGGGGCGCGAGTAGAGAAGCATCTCCATTATGATCGTGGGGATTCCGCCCTGCGCATCGGGCATGGGGAATGCGTAGGGATCGTGAGAGCACCGGAGTGTGGTGGCGACGTAGCCCTGCTCAATGAGTTGCCGTAGTTCGGTGTCGACCATATAGCAGTCCTTGAGCCGCGCCCCAACCAAGGCGCGATGGCAACGGCCGTGAGCGGCCAGCCTTTCCGGCACGCGCCTGCGGTCGGCCATCATCGCAGCCAGAGCCAGTTTCGGGGTTCGATCCGGATCGATCTCATCGCCCGGCCAGGCCCCATACAGATGCGAGATATGACGATGGCTGTAACGCTCTTCGAGCGTGGGCCAGGCCCATTCCTTCAAGGTGCCATCGGGCTCCATCAAGTACGGCGGCATCTTGGCCAGCATGGCCTTCCACTTTGGAATGCTGTCGGCGTCGGCGCCCAGCAGTTCGCACGCCTCGATCAGATTGGTCAGCACTTCCCGGCAAACCGCGATGTCCATGGTGGCATTGATCGCAATCATGGCTCCCGGGCCAGTGTTCGCGGGATTGTTTTCCGGCGAGAAGGACGGAGCAAAGATGTAATTGCCATCTTCGCCGGTTACGGTCAGAAAATCCTCGTAAAACAGAGCCAGTTCTCTCAATGCCGGCATGACGCGGTCGCGCAGGAACTCCACATCGCCTGTTGCCAGATAGTGATCCCAGAACGGGCGGATGCACCAGCCTCCGGCGGAAAGCCAATAGGGATGAGGCCAGATCTCGCCAGTCGATTCGGCCCAGGAGTAATGAAAGGAGACACCGACATTCTGTTGCGGGCAGAGGGAGTAATGGGTTCCGCGCATCCCGAAGATGTTCTTTGCATTCACCCGGAAGTCGGGGGCTAGGCTCTCCATCCAATTGAAGTAGGCATTCATGCCTTCGCGCAGATCACCCTGTACCATGGGAGCAATTTGCAGGTTGATATTGGCATTGGTCTCGGCCGCCATGGTGGGATACTTGCCGCTGGTGTACAGAAACCAGTAGCGTCCCATGTCGAAGATCCTTTCCAGCAATGCAGGCGAGTAGTCCCGCCGCGACCGCTGATCGGCCAGCAGTTCTTCAGAAGACATTCCATATTGAGAGGCGCCGCCAAAGTCCACCGTGACCCGGTTCATAGCTTCCGACTGGACCTTGCGGTGCCGCTCCAGGATCGCGTTGTAGTCGGGGTTCAACTCTTCGACAGCTTGCCGCAGGGAATCGACCTTGTCCTCGCTGTAGTCCGCGAACCACTCGATGCGAGTCAGCAGCATCACTGAAGATGCGTTCTCGACGACCAGAGTGTCGCCGTCCATGCGACCCTTGCCGCCGTTGCGCACCACGCGCACCACACCGGCGTAGCCGCTGTTATCCGCGGAGGGATCCAGGCGGCACTTGTAAATGAGCCGCTCTTCGTTGAAGGCCTGGTGAACTTCATTTTCCCCGATATTCCCGCCGAACAACCCTCCCGGCCGCCTTCCCCTCGAGTATTTCTGTACTGCGATCCGGACATTCACATGTTGCCCATTTGGGGCAGTGAGGTATTGCACTACAACATCGTCGGGCCGGGAGGTGAAGGTCTGACGAACCCAATCGCCGCGCTCATCACTCCAGTGCACCTTCACCTCGCTGCTCTCGAAATCGACGGTGCGCAGATATTCCTTGACGGACGCGGTTTTCGGAAGATCCAGACGCATCAAGAATGCCGGGATAGTGGGGTGCGGGCCAGTATTCTGCTTGATGGGGCCCTTGTTCATTTCCTTGAACGCGAGTTCAATTGCGTCCTGGTATTTCCCGTCCAACACCATCTGCCGCACTTGCGTAAATACCTCCGCGGCCTTGGGCGCCTCAAAAGGCCTCTTCCACGGGACGAGAAGGCTCTCGTGGTGGAAGAGGATCTGGTCCGAGTACGGATCGCAGGTCACCTCGATAACCATGTGTCCATTGCCGGAAGTGAGCCCCTCGCTGACCGCGTTGCCAGGAGCGGTGCTGCAAAACCCTTGCCGCGGCACGATCCCGCGCCGGAGCCGCTCTTCGAACGGCATCGGCGAGACTTTCACTTCGGGCGACAGGCGCGACGCCGCAAAAACCGGCGGCTTTGGCGGGAACTTGCCTTTTGGAAGACCACCAAGATGGACAACCGAAAAGCCGCGGTCGGAAACGGTCCCCGCCTTTGCCGATGGCGGACTGGAAACCTGGGTAGAGCCCTGCTGGCCGCCTTCTCCCGCCGCAGACGCCTGAAGCAACTTATCAGAACCGGTTAAACCAACAACAGCCGCGGTACTCTTCACAAGAAAATCTCGCCGTTTCAATCTGCACCTCCTCACGAGCTGTTGGTCGCGATCACAAGCATAGAGACCACTGTCGCCGGCAACGCATCCACCCATTTCAACTTGACAGCGAATGGTGAATCGTTTTACGGTGCTGGACCAGTAAACGTTATCTCGGCGAGGCGTACTTCTGTGGCCTCAGCAGATATAGCCGGAGCTTTCCGCCCTCTGCCTTCGGCTGCCGACCTGCTTCACCAACGGAAAGAGGAGATGGAATCTCGATGACGCAATCTGGCAATCATCATCTCATGAATCGTCGTGAGGCATTGCTCTTTGGAGCAACGGCAGGCATGAGCGCAGCCATGGCACCGGCGGCTCTGGCGATGGATGATACCAAGACCGCCGCGCACCAGGAACCAGGAAATTGCTCCACGCCTCGCACCGCGGTCGCCAACACCCAGTACGGCAAGGTTCGGGGTTTTGTGGGTGCAGGCGTGTTCACCTTCAAGGGCATTCCGTACGGTCAGGACACGGGCGGCGAGAATCGCTGGCTGCCCGCCAAAGCCCCCAAGCCGTGGGATGGTGAATACCCCGCTCTGATCTACGGCGCAAACTGCCCTCAGCGTCTGCATGACTTCACTGCCATCGAGCAGTCCTTCCTGCAAGACTGGGACGACGGCTATATGAGCGAAGACATGCTCAAGCTGAACATCTGGACGCCCAGCCTCACAGGAAAGCGTCCTGTGATGGTCTATTTCCATGGCGGCGGATTCAGCTTTGGCTCCTCCTATGAGCTGGCCTCGCACGAAGGCGCGCAGATGGCGCGACATCACGATGTGGTGCAGGTCTCCGTCAATCACCGCCTCAATATCCTCGGCTTCTTCGACCTTTCTGAGATTGGCGGACCGGCATACGCCGACTCAGTCAACGTGGGAATGACCGATCTGGTCGCATCGCTGCAATGGGTTCACGACAACATCGCCAACTTCGGCGGCGATCCCGACAGAGTCATGATCTACGGCCAGTCCGGCGGCGGCTCCAAGGTCACCACCCTGATGGGCATGCCTTCGGCGGCGGGACTCTTCCATCGCGCTTCCGTGCAGTCGGGCGGCGGAGGCAATCCGCCCACAAGTGAACAATCCAGAGCGTTGGCCAAGCAAGTGATGATTGAGCTCGGGCTCCAGCCCAACGACATCGCCAGCCTGCAAAAGATGGATTGGGCCAAGCTCAACGCGGCCGGCAACGCCGCCGCCGCCAAGGTGAACCCGCCGATGCGTCCGGGAATGGGGCCCATGGGAGGGCCGGGCTCAACTCCGCGCGCCGGCTTCGGTCCCACCCTGGATGGCCGCATCATCCCCGTGCGCTCCTTCAATGAAGCAGCCCCGGAGATATCGAAGAATATTCCCATGCTTCTCGGGTCAGTGAGCGAGGAGGGCAACAGTATGCGCTCAAAACCCACCGAAGC
>PLKU01000297.1:0-247 GCA_003140705.1 Acidobacteriaceae bacterium | reverse complement strand
ACCAGAAAGCGGCGCCCATCTTCACGTACTACTTCACCTGGCAGTCGCCCATGCTTGAGGGTGCGGGCGCGTGGCATACGGCCGAGCTCGCCTTCTGCTTCGACAACACCAAGCGGTGCGAACAGGGCACGGGAAACACTCCGGAGGCGCAGGCGCTGGCAAAGAAGATGGCCACGGCCTGGGCCAACTTTGCCCGCACTGGAAACCCAAGTCAACCCGGTTTGATCTGGGAGCCGACGGATCCGGT
>PLKU01000196.1 GCA_003140705.1 Acidobacteriaceae bacterium | reverse complement strand
GACCACAACGGCTTCAGCCATCAGGATCCCGGCTTCATCGACCACCTGATGAACAAGAAGGCGGATGTAGTGCGCATCTATCTGCCGCCAGACGCCAATACCCTGCTCTCCGTCTCCGACCACTGCCTGCGCAGCCGGAACTATATCAATCTCATTGTGGCCGGCAAGCAGCCTGCGCCTCAATGGCTGACGATCGAGGAGGCCGTGACTCACTGCACCAAAGGCCTGGGTGTGTGGCAATGGGCTTCAAACGATGAGGGCGGACCAGAAGTGGTAATCGCCTGTTGCGGCGACGTGCCGACCCTGGAGGCGCTGGCCGCTGTCACCCTGCTGCGGTCCAAGGCGCCCGATTTGCGCATTCGCGTGGTCAACGTGGTGGACCTGATGGCGCTGCAGCCTGTCTCAGAGCATCCGCATGGGCTGCCGGACGAGGAGTTCGATGCGCTGTTCCCCGTTGGCGTGCCGGTTGTCTTCGCGTTCCACGGCTATCCATGGCTGATCCATCGCCTCACTTACCGACGCCACAATCACGACAACATCCACGTGCGCGGCTACAAAGAAGAGGGCACAACCACGACGCCCTTCGACATGTGCGTGCTCAACAATATCGACCGCTTCCAATTGACGCTCGATGCAATCAAACGCCTGCCCCGGCTTTCGGCGCAGGCCGATGCAGCCGAGCAATGGTACTCCGAAGCCATCCAGCGGCATCGACTTTACGTAGCCGAAATTGGCGACGATATGCCAGAGATCAAGAACTGGCGCTGGCCAAGAAGTTAACCCATCACCGCTGATTCAATCAGCCCCAACGTAAGAGGTTCTCATTCATGTCGTCTTTGCCTGTACTGGTTTTGAACAGCGGTTCTTCTTCCATCAAGTTTTCAGTCTATGAAGCCGGCGACGGCGCTCGTCGCAAGCAGCACGAGGGCGCAGTCGACGGCATTGGCACCGATCTGGGCAAGCTCTGGATCAAAGACGCCGACGGCAACATGCTGGTGGATCAGACTCCAGCTCTGCCCACGCGCGCGGTTGCGTTTGCGCTGGTTGCCGACGCTCTACACTCGGGCGATTTCCCTGCTCCGGTGGCTATCGGTCATCGCATGGTCTGCGGCGGCCCAACGGTGCAGGAGAATCAGCTGATCACGCCTGAGCTCATCGACGAAATGGAGCGCTATACTGCCTTTGCGCCGCTGCACACACCCATCGCCTGCTATATCATGCGCGAGTCGTTGCGGCTGTTTCCAGGCGTTCCCAACTTCGTCTGCCTCGACTCCTACTTTCATCGCACCATGCCTGAAGTCGTCTCCCACATGCCCATTCCCGAGGAGTATTCCTCGATGGGCGTCCGCCGTTACGGGGCTCATGGCATCTCCTACGAATCGATCATTTACCAGTTGCAGCCCAACGTGCCCCAGAAGCTGATTGTGGCTCACCTCGGCAATGGCGCTTCCATCTCCGCGATTCGCAATGGCGAGTGTCTTGACACCTCGATGGGCCTGACGCCGACCGGCGGCATCATCAGCGGCACACGCACAGGCGACATCGATCCGGGCGTGCTGTTGTTCATCCTGCGCAAGATCGCCGAGACAGCCAAGAGCGCGTCCGACGCAGCAGACCAGCTTGAGACCGTCGCGAGCAAGAAGGCCGGATTGCTGGGCGTGAGCGATCTCTCCAACGACATGCGTGACCTGCGCGACGCCATCAAAGAGGGCAACGCCAAAGCAAAGCTTGCGGTGGACAAGTTTACCTGGACCATCGCTCGCTGGATCGGAAGCTATGTAGCGGAATTAAATGGTCTGGACATGCTGGTGTTCACTGGCGGCATCGGCGAAAACGATATTGCCTCGCGCGCGGAAATCTGCGCTGGTCTGGGAGCGTTGGGCATTGCGCTTGATCCGGTCCGGAACAATGTACGTGGCGAGGCAGTGATTTCCGCCGAGAATTCGCCGGTCACGGTGCGGGTGATTCCTCCGGCGGAGGACCTGATCATCGTGAACCATGTCGTCAGGCTGCTCACGGAATAGGTCGGACAACAGGTACTTGTTCTACACTGATTGGTTCCATCCGGAGTCATTCTTCATGCCTGCTGCAGCCATTCCTATCAATGCCAAACGCCTTCCGTCGCCCGCACTGCGCCGTTTTGCCTGGGGCGTGCTTGTCTATTTCATCGCTGTGATCCTGTGGGGCACACTGGTGCGCGCAACTGGCTCAGGAGCCGGCTGCGGCAACCACTGGCNNCCCACCTGGCGCGCGCGGCTGCGGTGGCCTCGGTTGCCTTCACGCTGATTGAAGCGATACTGGGCGCGTTTCTGGTGAAGCTCGGCCTCACGGCGCAGAGCCAGTCGCCGCTGCGCCCTGCCTACCTGGCGCTGCACCTGACCAACACGCTGTTGCTGCTGGCTGCGCTTACCCTGACCGCACACCTGCTTGGCCGCAGCAAAGGATACCTGCGAAGCGCGATCAGGCTGGTTGCTCCCTTCGGCGCCGTCGCGACTGTGGTTGTGGTGATGATTGTGGGCGTGACCGGATCGCTTGCCGCGCTGGGCGACACGCTGTTCCCGGCCACTTCGCTTGGCTCCGCCCTGGCTCAGGACTTCAGCGCGACCAGCGGCTGGCTGGTGCGCTGGCGTTGGACGCACCCCACCGTGGCGTTCTGCGCGAGCATTTTTCTGATTTGGCTGTTGGTGCGCGCGGCGCAGCGATCAAGCGCCTGGGACAACCGTCGACTGTCTGCGCTGGTGCTGCTGCTGTTGGCCACGGTCTACACGCTGGGCATACTGGATGTACTTTTGCTGGCCCCGCTGTGGTTGCAGGTGGCGCACCTGCTGGCTGCGGACACGCTGTGGGCCGCGCTGGTAGTGCTGACGGCGCGATTGACGGTTCAGCCGGTGGAAATGGTATAGCGGGGCAGCAGGTCAGCAAAAAGGCCCCACGTCGGGGCCTTTTCTGTTTCCTGTTCAATGTTGCTTATTCCCTGGCTTACGTCACAATTAAAACGCCGGTTGCGGTGTAGGGGCTGCCTTCTGCTTTTGCGGCGAGCTGCGGGAGCTCCGGCGTTGGGGTCAGGTTTTCGATGACGCCATCGCGCAGCAGCACCGTGTCCTCGGCCTTGCCGCCGCGAATGCTCGGGTTCCAGGCAAAGGCCTGGTTGTTGACCACAGTCTCGGTGCCATTGGGCGTCGCTACCCACTCGCGCTCGCCGTAGCCGGTAGGGCCGCCCTGGTGATGGAGTTGCTCCTCGCCGGGAAAACCCTGCGCCGCATACGCAGCCTGGGCCACGCGATACAGTTCTGCCGAAGTAGTGCCAACGCGGGTTGCATTCATGAGCGCGGCATTCACCTGCGCGGCGGCTTCGAAGTTCTTTGTAAGTTCCGCGGGCAGCGCATCAAAGTGAACGAACCGGGTAATGGAGATGGCAAGGCCCCACTTCCTCGAACACAAATTCAGCATGGCGTAACCCTTGAGCCGCTTGCCACGCGGTACTGCGTGCTTGTACTTGAGGATGCGATCGTCCACTGCATAAAGTGCCACCGAGGGCAGGATGCCGCGGCGCAGCAGTCCTNNATGATTGCTTCAAGGTCATACTCGCTGAGGCCGGGCTCAACCTGGTGAAGCGCCTCGACCGTGGCAGCCGCTGTCTCCGCGCCCAGCCAGCGATATCGCTCAATCTCGGTTTCACTCAATGCGGCGCGTAATGGAAACAGGTTGAGCGGCGTCAGCCCAGCGCCCGGCGTGTCTGAACCCAGAGGGCCGCCAGCCAGCGTGGCTGCTGCTGAAGCAGTTTCATCCGCGTACCAGGGAAACAGCACAGGCTCAAAGTCCAGAGCGCCAAACTCCTCATCGTGCAGTCGAGGCGCCTCGTTTTCCGTGGTGAAGTAGTAGCGCTTGCCNNGTGAGCACGCGCAACTCGACAGCGCCGCCTGTCACCCAGGCGACGTTTTCGTTACGTCGAAGCAAAACGCCAGCCAGGCCCTGGGCATGCAGCCACTCGACGAGCTTGTCGTGCTTGGCGTCCAACTCCGCATTCCACGCACCTTGCGTCGCCAAGACGACGCCATTTGCCACGAGGCTCTTGCCAATTCTCTTGCTCATGATTTGGTTCCCTTCCGAAGGAAGAAGGCGGGGTTGGATTCGTGGCCTCCCACCCTTTCCGCAAGAGGCGCGGAAAGGATGGGGCACCCAGCCTTTGCTCTGCGTTAAGCCCGTCCTGCTCAGTCTTCGAGCGCGGGGTGGTGGTGGCTCTCCCAGCCGAGGTAGCGAGCCGCTTCATGAACGGCCTTCGATACATCGCTGAAGTTGGCGGCCACGTGATGCTCGAAGCCTTCGCGGCAGATGTACTTGAGCAACTTCTGCAGCTGAGGAATCTCCGCCACGCCTGCCCCGCCGAAGGTCTCCAGCGGATCGTCGGTGAATCGGCCTGTGCCGGTGTAGCCGCGAATCACGCCGCGGCGATCGTCGGTGGAGTAGCGGGCGAAGCTCATCGAGCCGGCCTTGACGCGGCCTACGCAGGTGCCGAATGTGTTCTCCTTGCCCACCGTGCCGGCGATGATCTCCTGATAGTCCATGCGGACTTCCTTGAAGAAGTGCTTGGGCAGGTTGGAGCAATGGAAGCAGACGCACTTGTCAGGATGGCTGCCGTAATTATTGTTCCAGTCGAGCAGAGCCGAAGGAGTTAGAGAGGCAAGGGCCAACATGTACATGCTCAGCGTACCCGGCACATCCACTTCGCAGGCCGAGGGAATCAGGTTGTTGCTCATCATGCTCATGATGGTGCA
>PLKU01000565.1 GCA_003140705.1 Acidobacteriaceae bacterium | reverse complement strand
CGTGAGCCGGAAGTGGCCGCAGCCGATCTACGATCTGCGCGCGGAACTTGGTTTGCCGCGAGGAAGGAATCCGCTGTTTGACGCGAAGCACTCGCCATACCTGGTTCTGGCGCTGTTTTCGCGGCTGCTGGGCCGGGAGCAGAAGGATTGGCCGGCGCATACGCGGATCACCGGGTTCTGCTACTACGATGCGGACGCGGGGAATGCGAAGCTGCCGGAGCACCTGGAGGCGTTTATGCGGGCGGGTCCTGCGCCGCTGGTGTTTACGCTGGGTTCTGCGGCGGTAATGACGGCAGGGCGGTTCTATGAGTTCTCGGCGAAGGCAGCGATAAGGCTGGGGATGCGGGCGGTGTTGCTGATTGGCGCGGACGCGCGCAACCGGCCGCGGCAGGCGCTGCCGGAGACCATCTGCGTGGCGGAATATGCGCCGTATTCGGCGCTGTTTGGACGGGCCAGTATGGTGGTGCACCAGGGCGGAGTGGGGACGACGGCGCAGTGCCTGCGGGCAGGAGTGCCGATGCTGATTATGCCCTACTCGCATGACCAACCGGACAACGCCAGGCGTGTGCAGCGGCTGAAAGTGGCGCGTGTGATTCAGCGAGGCAACTATACGCCGGTGAGGGTGGCGCGGAAGCTGAAGGGGATGCTTGCCGAGCCGATGTTTGCGCTTCGCGCGAAGCTCGTGGCGCAGCGGATGGCCCATGAAGACGGGGTCGGGTCAGCATGCGATGCGCTGGAAGAACTTTACGAAATGACGCGGCACAGCATCTTCGCTCAAGTTGCAGGCCAAGCACCCGAATCTTGATTTCCCTTCAGCAGATTGCAAAGCCTGGTGTTGGTTAAGCGCTGTGGCCGGCGCATTGCAGCACTCCGAGGAATGCGGTCCACGGACCCACAGCTTCACGATATTGGTGAGCCATCAGCCTTGAGATTTGGTGCAGGTGTGTGAGGTCGTGCGCGGCCCAGGTTGCCAGGAGTTGCGAAAGAGTGACAACTCCGAGCGCAGGATGCCGCCCGCGCAGAGCGAGGTCCTGTGGGCGGAGATTCAACGCACGCAATGCGTCAAGGTTTTCTGCTCGCAGGCAAGCAAACTCATCCAATAGTTGGTCCATCGACTTGCCCTGGCTCTCTCCTGCCTGGGCCCAGCGATCAAAGGGCTCGAACGGGCGCGACTCCCCAAACTCCAGAATCCTCTTTGCGCGCGGAATCCAATCGGTGCGTTCGCCGTGAATGAGGTGGCCGACAACATCAAACGCAGTCCAGGTGCCTTCCCCTTCATTCTGATGTGTCCAGCGTTCCGGAAGGCCTCGAAGCAAACCGTCAAGAGCTCCCGGAGTGTGCGCGAGCAGCGAAGTTGTGTTCTCAAGATTCTGTTCCATCACGATCCTCGAAGCGCAGAAGCTAATTCTGCTGCAGGCTGCACTTAGAATAAGTCGCCAATGGGTGGGAAGGTCAGCAGGAAGCTCAGGCCGAGTAGAACGAATGCGACGAAGATTACGCGGCCAACGGCGACGGTCTTCTTCGCCCAGAGCATTTCAAGAAGAACCCAGGCTAAAAGCCAAACGAGAATGGCTACGGTGGTCACGCCGGATAATGGTCCGGTCGGCTTGTAGAAGACGAGGGCGCTCTTGATGGGAGCCAGCTTGTCCGCGGCCAGCGCGAGGACGGCCAAAGTGAAAGAGCCGATACCAGCAGCGAGCATGGCTGCCGCTCCTGATCCGTTGGTGAGGGCTGGGCCTTTGGATGAGGTGAGTGGATTCGCTGAGCTCATTTTTCTGCTCCTTCGCGGAGGTGGATGGTGGGTCCGCCTTGTGCCGGTGCGGCTTTGTTGATCATGGCTCCGAAGAAACCCGCTAGGCCTGCCGCTAAAAACGATGCCGCGGCAAACCCGAGCACAGCAGCACGAAGTCGTTTGTGATTGACCAGATCGCGGCCATAGCGGATGAAGACAAAAGCGACCATGGTGATGGAGATAGGTGCGACCCAGGCGACGTGCTCCTTCCACTCCATCCCCAGCGAGTGCCAACCGCTGGTGGATGGACGCGACATCAACAGGCGTTGGGGATACATGGACAGATCGACTGTTCCTGGCGGCGGGGTTGCCCGGTACCAAGGGTAGATGACATATGCGCCAGTCAGCACGGCGGCCCAGGCAAGTGCTGTCATGGTGACGAGATAAATCTTGAGGAAGCGCGTTTGGCCGGGTGTGGATTCGGACGGAGCTGACGAGCAGGTCAGACGATACAGCTCGATCAGCGCACCGGAACACGCCAGCAAATAGAGCGCGCCGAATCCCATGCCATGAATGATGGTCCAGAGGCTGCGGAAAGTGATTTCCATTCAACGATTCCCCTCAGTGCTTTTCTTACCGCTGCGCGTCAATGGGGCGAGTTGATGTGTGGTTGAGCGGAGAACATTGCGTCTGCAGCGGTCTTGTTGTCAGCATCCTTGTCTTTGCCCCACGTCTTATAGAGCCCAAGATAGGCGTAGTTCTCAGTTTGCCCAGCGATTGAGTGCCCGTAAGCGAAAAGCAATTGCAGGCCGGGAGACTTGAAGTGGAAATAGCCTCCGGCATCGATCATTGTTGATGATTCTGTTTGCGCAGCGGCAAAGCCTTCGCGCGCGTGAGAGAAGACTTCAGCTGACAGTTCCAGCTTTTTGTTCACTTCCTTCTTGACGAGAAATCCGCCGTAGAGAAAGTTTTTATAGTCGGTTTGCGGTACCACCGTGTATCCCATGCCGCCGACCAGGCTCCACGGACCGAACTCCTTCTCTACCCAGATGGGCAGCTTGTACCAGACCTTGCCAACGCCAAGACCCTTTGTATAACTGCCGGTTGGGATTTCAAACATGGTGAAGCTGCCGATCTGCGGGCGGTGCGGGGTCTGTTTGATGAATCCGTATTTCACGCCCAACTCCATATCAGTGAGGCCGAAGGCGCTCGGACCTGTTCCACCGGGAGCATAGACAGGGTTGTTTGACGGCACGATAGCGCCGAAAGGCAGGATGGCGTGGAGCTGAATATTGGGGATCGCGCCCCAATTGAATTCAAAGGCGGGACCTGTTGAATCAAGCTCGGCCGGTGTGCCATCGACCGTTCCGAAGATGTAGAACTCATAATGACCGAGGTCTACCGGCGTTGGGTCATCGGTCTGAAAGGGCGGACCCGCCTGCGCGCACAGCCTCGAAGCGGTCAGCATGAGCAGGAGAAGGAGTGCCAGTTTTGAGCAAAAGTATCTGAAACTCATTGGCGCACCGGCACTTCTACCAGAAACATGACGTCTCCCCTGGCTCCAGTATGCGATCTGAAAGCATTGTTGAACATTAACAGAACTTGAACAGCCAGATTGGGCGCAGGTTGCCCCATGCAACCGTACGCTGCTTGAAAATTCAACTAACATTTTCTGCCGCAATTACTCCGACCACCGGTGCATCACTTGCCGGGATACTCCTTTGTTTGTCCGGTGCGAGCGTTGGTGACGGAGAAACTGCCGTCGCGAGAGGCAACGACTTTGAGCCACGCACCGTCGGCGTCGCCTTTCAGATTGGCAATCTGGTCCGCAGGGCTGTTGTGGGCGGCATCTGAATCTTCCGCGGTATGCAGCATCCACAGGTCTTCAAGGCCTGGGCTTTCATGAACGGTCTGCCAGGCTTCAGGGCTACCCGCCTTGTGAGCGCCGTTGTCCATGATGGCTACGCGCGGGTGAATCGCATCGACGAAGGCTTTGGAGTTGGACAAGTTGAAGCCATGATGGTTGACCAAGTAAACGTCGACTGTGCCGATGAGATTGGCGGGACAGACCAGGGGGATCTCCTTGGCCTTTGTCAGGTCGCCAAGATCGAGGAAGCGAAACTTGCCAAAGGTGACGAGGATTCCTGCCGAGCGGGGATTCTCAGTGGTATCGAGCTCCCATTGGGGTTCGGTGGCACACCAGGGATTGGGCGAAGGCTTCACTCCTGGCACAGCGGCGATGTGTTCGCCGTCCGCGGTGATCACAATGGTCTCGAGTCCGGGAATACTGATGGTATCTCCGGGATGGACGATGCGACGGGGTTTGCCTTCGATGGCTTTGAGGTAGGCGGCGTAGTCGTGACGAGTAATATCGGAGTCTTCGCGGTTCTCTCCGTGATCAAGGAACTCGCCGACCTGGACGTGCTTTACCAACTCCGGCACACCGCCGACATGGTCGACATGAAAGTGAGTAATGAGTACGTGGTCGATGCGGGTAATCCCGGCATCTTTCATGGCAAGCTGAATGCGTGCCGTGTCGCGACCGGTTTGGTCAGGGAAACCGGAATCGTGCAGGCCTTTTGGGGAGGGATCTGGGTCGTGGCTTTTTACATTGGGCCAACCGGTGTCGACCAGGAGAGAATCTCCGGACGGGGAAACGAGCAGAGTGGATTGACCTCCCTCGACATCGATGGAATAAATGAGCAGGTGCTTTCCCGGCGATGTCTGTGCAGCGAGGCGCTGCGGCTGCAGCAGGGTCAGCCAGCAGAGAGGCAGCAAAAGGGAGGCAATGGCGGCAGCAAGGCACTGGAACGGGCGCTGCAGGATAGAGCGGAAATCGGCGGCAATTCGCATTTGGGGGACAGTGTAGCCGTTCCGCGTGTCAACGGGCAAAGGTCGTCCGTCGGGCCAGGCTGGTGTAAACTGAACAGGACCCTGAATCCGATTCGCCGCGGCGAACCGATTCGATTGTGTCGGGACGTGGCTCAGCCTGNNAAATCTGCCCGTCCCGACCATTATCTTCCTCATCGCAATCATCAAAAGCAGCCGCTGCTCTAGCCAGCGGCTTAATGCATTCCGACACCTTGAGATTCGTGTACTCAGTGCGATTGAGCTGGGGGAAACTAATTCCAGACACCGTCAAACTAGGCCGGCGGTGCGGTGGGCCTTTGCCCTGAGTCTTGGCGGCGGTGCTCTCCCTGGTGGCGCAATTTGCGGGCGCGATGAAAGCGGTATGCCTGAAAAATGTCCACATACTTCCTCGCATCGCAGTTGCGGCAACGCACGGGATATTGCAAGAGGATCAAGCGTGCGATGTCCGTGGTCCGCAATCTGGATGCACGAAAGTTCGTGGAATCACAGTAGACGCACTTCAATGTCAGGCTCCATTGGGAAGAAAGAGAGACTGATGGTCGAGTGAGGAAACGCGTAGGGTAAATCCCGCGCCGGGATCGCTTGCACCCCACAGTGGCTCTAAATTAGCACGAAAATGGTGAGGGTGACCATGCTGGATGCTTGTCTGGACCTTGTTTGAGGCAGGCAGACACACTCGGCCCAGGCCCAGTGCTCATGGATCAAGCCGTGGGAAGCGCTAGGACGGGAAGAGCGAAGCTGCAGGTGCGGGCAGGGCGGTCATGCGCGTGCGTCTGCGCGGCTGGTGAGCAGCTGGCGCGCCAAGCAAGCCCGCAATCTCAAGCAATTCGGCACGGATGTGGCTGATGGACGCAGCAACCGATTCAAGCCGCTGCGTTGAAGCAGTGGTCATGAGAGGCAGGCGCGGCTGTGAATCCATCTGGAGAGTGGGCTGCGGATCGCGCTGCGGGCCAGCTTGAGGCGCGGGGGGGCGATGCACCTGTTCAAGAGCATGGCGAGCGCCGGCGAGTGTGTATCCCTCGGCATAAACAAGGCGCTTGATCTCGAGGACAAGCTCTACATCGCGCCGCCGGTAGAGGCGCTGGCCGGTTCCGCTCTTATTGGGGTGGAGCTGGGGAAACTGGCTCTCCCAAAAGCGCAGGACATAGGTTTCGAGGTCAACAATACGCGCCACATCGCCAATCTTGAAGTAGAGGCGGTCTGGGATCGCTGGAGTGCTATCGAGAGCGCGGGTTTGTGCGAGTTGGGTAGCCATGGGGAGTATTAGGGAGGCGGCCCGCATTTGAGGCTGAGGCCTCGTTCTAAGCGGAGTATAGGGCATAAGCTGCACCAAAAGCGGTGCAAATCCGAAATAATCGTGGAAAGGGAGCCTGGATATACAACAGGTAGTGTCAGGCCGCGAGGGGTCCCGACCTGATTTGTGGCTCTTGCGCCGGGATCAGGCCGGCTCGGGCCGGGTAACTGGTGCACGTGTGGCAGAATGTTGGGGCGCTGCGCGAATGTACTGGACCGGCCAGCTGGCGGAATCGTCAAGTGCGGCCGCGGCATGCACCGCCCAGTAGGGATCGCGGAGGAACTCGCGGGCAAGGAGTACCAGGTCCGCCTGACCAGATTCGATGATGCTGTCCGCCTGGGCGGGTTGAGTGATGAGGCCGACCGCCGCGGTTGGGATTGCAGCTTCGGTGCGGATTCTGGCGGCGAACCCGACCTGGAAGCCGGGGCCAACAGGGATTTTGGCGTTGGGGATCTGCCCTCCAGAGGAAACATCAACCAGGTCGACTCCGTGCTCGCGAAATAAGGCAGCGAGCTTCACGGATTCATCCGGAGTCCAGCCAACGTGCGACCCCTGCGACGAAGACCCGTCGCCAGAGACCCCACCCTCAGCCCAATCAGTGGCGGAGATGCGCACGAAGAGGGGCAAGTGGGCAGGCCATTCGGCGCGGACGGCGTCAACGACTTCAAGAACGAGCCGCGTGCGATTTTCAAAACTTCCGCCGTAAGAATCAGTGCGTTGGTTGGCAAGGGGCGAAAGGAACTGGTGAAGCAAATAGCCGTGGGCGGCGTGGATCTCGACAACGTCAAATCCTGCCTTGACGGCGCGGTGCCCAGCCTGACGGAAGGCTTCGATTGTGGCGTTGATGCCGTCCTGATCAAGAGCCTGCGGCACGGCATAGTTGGACGAAAAGGCCAGCGGGCTTGGAGCAAGGGGTTGCCAGCCGCCATCCTGGGGTAGCAGCAGGCGCTCTCCTCGAAAGGGCACGGTCATGCTGCCTTTTCGTCCGGCATGAGCTAGCTGAATGCCGGCGCGAGCACCCTGCGAGTGGAGAAAACCTGCAATGCGCGCGAGTGCGGGGACGTGCTCGTCTTTCCAGATGCCGAGATCGCCGTCGGAGATGCGGCCCTCAGGCGTAACGGCTGAGGCTTCGACCATCACCAGGCCGGCGCCACCCTGTGCGCGTGCGCCGAGGTGCACGAGATGCCAGTCCGTCGCGAAACCGTCTTGCGAAGAGTACTGGCACATGGACGATACGCCGATGCGATTGGGAAAGATGACAGAACGAAGTTGAAAGGGCGAAAAAAGAGGATGGCTCATTGTCCCTTAGATGACCAGATGCGGCTTGGGATGCAAAGCTGCCAAAAGCGCGGCCAGCGACTGCTCCGTTTCACACCCATGTGGCAAAGTGCGCGCCATGCATGGGCAACCGGCTAGCGTCTAGCAAATCCCTTCTAGAATGTTCGCGGCGACACCAGGCTTTGGGCGGCTTTTAGGATCGAGTTGGCCGTCGATTGCTGGCTGCTTACTGTTTCTTAAGGACGGCGGTGCCTTTTTCGTCGGAGAGAATTACGCTCTCCAGCGTTCGGAAAGATGCGGCCTTGTCGGCCGGAATCTCAACCTGCCTGACGACGTAGTCGCGCTCGTAGTGGAGGGTGTTGGCCTTTGAAGTGATGGTGGAGTGATAACTGGCAAAGTCTACATCCAAGCTGACTGGGTCGGGAGTCTCATCCACGACGTAGCCAGGGGGAATTGCAATATCGAAGCTGTCGTGCCATCGGCCGGGATGGCCCAGTTCGATGGAGTAGGCGCGGGGCTTGCCCTCCATGACGTCAGGCACAGCATGCGCATGACTGCCGAGGACGCGCGGGCGCAGAAGAAGAAGAGGGCCGGCAGGATGGGCGTATCCAGTCGCGCTGATGTGCAGATCGAGATCCAGTGGTTTGTCGAGATCTGCCGCGCCGTGGAATTCATACCCTTTGAAGGTGAGGCCGGGGAGATCTGAGCCAAGTCCGTTCTCAAGCTTCTCGTGGATCTCCTTTGAGTCGTTGTCTTTGATGAACCAGCGCTCATTGGTGGCATCATCTCCGGTGAAGACCTCAGAGACGTCGCCGGCAAGAGCACCATCGGCCGTCAGGGTGAAGGTGCCTTTGCGGCTAAGGCCAGCGGACTCCGGCGGCAGCACGGGCAGAGGCAACACCTGGCTGTCAGCTCCATTGGAGATGTTGCCGTAAGCTCCCTGCAGCGCTGCACGGATCAGGCCGACAGGAGTCTCCTCGTCGGTGGGATCGAAGATGAGCAGATTTTTGCCGTTGACCGCGTTGACCAGCGCCATCAAGCGAGGGTCGTTTACGCCATCGGGCACCTCGATGGCAGTGATCATGTGATTGCCGGCGAGGGATGGATCTTTGGGATCGATGATGCCGCGGCGGCTGTCGACGTGGAGATAATAAGCGCGTATTCCGATTGCCTGCAGCATGGAAATCAGCAGAGTGGTCTTGTCTTTGCAGTCGCCGTATCGATTGCGATAGATGTCACCGGCATAATGCGCCTGCCAGCCGCCGATACCTTTGGCGACGATGAAGTAGCGGATGTTTTTCTGGATGTAGTCAGTAANNGTAATGCGGCTGAGCTTGGTGTAGAAATCGGTCGCGCCAGTCGTGAGTTCCTGGGTTTTAACGGTAATCTCCGGGGTTGGATCGGGCCGATGCTGCTCCAACTGCTCCTGCCAGAGTCCAATCGCGCGCCACTGGTTGTCTGTGCCGTTGACAGCGTCGTCTCCCCACTTGATTGACATGCGTGCCGCAAGCGCTCCCCACACAGGGGTGGCGTGAATGTTTTCAAGATCGAGTGCGGGCATGTCTTTGATCTCCCAGCGAAGGTGGTTGGAGCCGACCTCGACAGGCTTCATGGGGGGATACTTGCCCCATGAGTCCGCGTAGTGGCCTCCGGGGGGAAGGTCGATTTCGAGTGCTTCGAAGACAAACGGGATCGATGACTGGATATCCCACTCTTCTTCGTACATGTAAGGGCGGAGATGTTCTTCGGTTTCGCAAACCACGACGGAGCCAGGGTCACTGGCCGGAGGATTCACGGTACGGATGCGCTCAGTGAATTGCAGCTCGGGAGCCTCGTACGCGCCGTGGTCGATGAAGTCCGATTCCATGGCCTGAAACTGGTGTCCGTCAGGAGTGATAGTCCAGGAACGGAAGTAGTTGAGCTTCTCGTCGATGTCGTAACCGATGGAGCAGTGAGTGTAGCCTCGGCCCTGTGGCTNNCTCGCGCTCGCGCTCAATAGCGTGGTTGTCATTGTCAAAGGTAATCAGATACTCATCGAAAAGAACAACCGCTGGAGAATCTTTGGCGCTGGCGGGAGTGGGCGTTTTTGCGGCATCCACGGCCCACTGGGGAGCTGGCTCGTGCTTATCCCAAGCTGCGGCAGGGACAGCGCCAGTGAAAGCTGCAACTGCAGCGAGAAGAGCAAGGGCCGGAAGAATGCGAAGGCGCGTGGTCATCAGTTGCCTTTCGGTGCTGGGGATTGTGTGAGGACAAGCTGCTGTTGGTCGGCGGCTGCCACTTTCTGGTAGAAGGCGCGCAGGTCCTGGTACTCCTCTGGTTTGGCGAAGGTGAAGGCGCGGGCCAGTGTACGAGCAATGGTGATCTGGCCAGGGCCGATAGCATTGCGGTTGGCGAAAATCGCATGGCCTGGCCAGGAGTTCTTTGCATCCTGAGGCGCGCCTTCCACTGAGAAGCCGGCGGGCAAGCGGTAGGTCATCTGGTCGGTAACGACATCTCCGTAGTGCATATCAACGGGCTCAAGCCCCTTGTCCTGCGCGATGAATGGGTGTGCCCCGCGAGCCTCAAAGAAGAAGCCGGGGAGGAGAAGCCGCTTGGCCGTAGCCGTGCCGAGAGTTCCCTCCACCTTCACCATGGCCAGCAGATTAACGTACGGATCATCGAGTCCCACGAAGTGGTCAAGGTGGGCTTGCGTGCTGTCTGGAACCATGGTCTCGAGCCAGCGATCGAACCGCTTCTTCACTTCGTCAAGATCGTTCACGAGAACTGCCTGTCGCCAGCGGAGGGCTTCCTGCCCATTCATGATGATGCGAAAGTTGCCGGTGATAGCGCCGTGCTCGTCCACGGTTACATCGCCGATTCGCTGCGTCTCGTTGGCTGTGTAGGGCTGGAATGGAGTGATGCCGGCGTTGTGGCTATCCGAGCTCTGTCGAGCGCCGCTGGCTCCGGAGTGCTTCCAATTCACGGTCTCGAATGGGCACATCTTTTCACCGGGATCGAGGTAAATCTCCTTGCCGCCCGTGGAGAGGATCACTAGTGTGTCGTCGAGCTGATCGAAGTCCATGAAGGCGGGATCGAATGCGCGTTGCTCGCGATCGACAACCTTCATGGCGTATGCGGTTAGCCCGCCGGCCCCCAGCATGGCCAGGTACAGCAAGGCCATGTCTTCGCTTGAGCCTGCCTTTTGATTCCACGTATCCTCAGCGCGCTTTTCGACCTTCAAATGGAGCTGCTTGAGTTCTGACTTTCCTTTTCCCCGGGAGTAGTCAGTGTTATCGAGAGCCTGCACAGCGATGTAAAGCTTCTTTGCCTTATCGAGATCGCCGTCGGTGGGAGCAATGAGGCCGGACACTGTCTCGCGGACTGCCTTGGTGGGTTCAGCGAAGTGATCGACCTCTTTGTACCAGTGCTTTTCCTCTGTAGTCCAGAATTCGGCGGCATTGTGGGCATAGGTGTAATAAAAGAGCACCTTATAGAGCAGGTTTTGAATTGGGGGCATCCACTCTTCGTTGGGGCTCGGCGGAACATCTGTGAGGTCGACGCTATAAGTGCCGAGGGCATCGGTTTTGAGTTGCACGCCCTCTGGGAGGAGGGGCCACCACATGAGGGTATTGAGTGTATATCCCTTATTATCCGTGATGAACTGGCTAGTTTGATTCTGGATGCCGGGCAGGAACGCTTTAAAGGGTGTGAAGGCGTAGTGTGCCTTGTGGGCGAAGTATGGATGTTGAATCACCCAATATGGAGAAGAGACCTGGTTGTCGTCGTAGTCCAACTGGTAGCGGTATTCGATGATGCTGCCGACTTCGACGCTCGGCAACGTGAAGACCTTGCGGCTGAACTGTAGATCGGCGGNNTTGGAGATCAACAGGTCCTCGGCCTTGACGGTCATCGGAATGACGGTCCCATCAGAGTGAATGGTGCGACCCTTGATGTCACTGACTTTGAAGCTTCTGCGCCCGTAGGGAATCTCGACCGTTGCCAGTTCCTTGCCCTTCTCCGTGAGCACCTTGATGCGGACATAAAGACTGCGGTAGTGAATGGGGTCGTTGCTGATCTCTTCGATGTTGAGGTAGACAGCGGCGGCGCCCGGGGCTTTGGGGTCCGCGGTCATCTTGAGCTCGTCAGCGGTGGGCTGCTGGAACTGGGCGAACAGAAGTGTCGAGGACGCAATGGCAAACAAGAGGATAGTGCGCATGAAGACGGAAATCCGCATGATTTCTCCCAGACAGAAAATTGGGGGGAAGTTTACCGCGCGGAACAGACGAAAACTGTGATTCAGGTTACGCATGTTCAGTTTCCCTTNNGCGGGTACCACGAGTTGCTGCTGGGTCGGCGGCTGAAACTGCGCGCATAAGACAACGGAAGAAAACAAGCCAAACGGCAAAAGTACGATCCTGCAGAGGGCGAGGCCGGTGCGCATGCATTTTCCTTTGCGTCAATGCAAAAGGCAGTGTAACTGTGGGCCTGTTCAATATTGATCAGGTTTCTACCTTCTACTTTGTGCTGAAAGAGGAGCAAGAGCAAGGGCAAACAGCTGGAAGCGGCGCATTCTGTGCGGACTATCACACTCGAAAGTAACAAGCGGATGGGAAGCCAAAACGGGGGCAGGTTTGGCCTTTGCGACGCTCGAGCCGCTGGCGAGGGCGGAGGGGGGCGGAAGGGATTGCTTGGCGTAGACTGGTGCGGGCCCGAAAAGAGCTTGAGAGGGGATTTCTGCGATGAGGCGGATTGGAATTCTGGGGATTTGTGCCTGGGTAGGCATGGCAGGATTGACGGCGACAGCAGCGCTGGGGCAGTGGAACAAGCCGAATCCGGTGGTGAGCTTTGAGAAGAAGGCAGATGGCCTTGAAGTGCGCCAGCATGATGGGATTCTGCGCCTCGTGGTGAACTCCGAAGACGTGCTGCATGTGACCTACTCGCCCCTCGATGCTGCTTCGCCGGAGCGGGCGTCCGACTGGGTTGTGGTGAAGAAGGATGGGCCGGGAGCACCGTTTGATGTCAGCTCCACCGAGAAGGCAATTGTGCTTTCTACATCGAAACTGAAAGCGGTGATTGAAAAGGAGAGCGGGACGCTCCATTATGTCGCGACTGAAGGTGCAACGGGGAGCGGAGCGACTGGACCGGGTTCGACGGGCGGGCCGATGCGGGGCAAGATGCTCACCACTGACGGTTACCGATCGCTGAGGCCAGTGGAAGTAAACGGGGAAAGCACGTTTCACGCAGAGGTGGTGTTCTCGATCTATGGATCGAAAGAGGGCCTTTATGGGCTGGGACAGCACCAGGCTGGGGTGTGGAACTACCGCGGGGAAACGGTGGATCTGTCGCAGGAAAACACGAATATTGCGATTCCGCTGCTGGTTTCGACCAACGGTTATGGAATCTTCTGGAACAATGCGTCGCGCAGCCGCGTGAACAACCGGTTTGTGCATGCGCTCTATTTAAGCGCGGAGGTTGCCGACCGGATTGATTACTACTTTATCTATGGGCCGGAGCCCGACCAGATTATCGGGCGCTATCGCGAGCTGACCGGGGAGGTACCGCTATTTGGTCGGTGGGCGTATGGCTTCTGGCAGTGCAAGAACAAATATGAATCGCAACAGGAAGTGGAGACGGTTGCGGCAAAGTACCGGGACCTGCACATTCCCGTGGACAACATTGTGCAGGACTGGTTCTGGTGGGTGACCATGGGCGAGATGAAATGGAACCCACACTATCCCAATCCGCAGGGCATGATCGACAAGCTGCACCAGGAGCACTTTCACCTGATGGTTTCAATCTGGCCTTACTTCAGGCCGGGGAGCGCGACCTACGATGAGTTCGACAAGAATGGCTGGTTCATTGCGAAGACGGTACAGCCGAGTTTTCATCCGGTAGGGCAGGCGCTGTATGACGCGACCAATCCGGCGGCGCGCAAGCAGTATTGGGCGAATGCGAACACGGCGCTGTTTCAAAAGGGTGTGGATGCGTGGTGGCTGGATACGGATGAGCCGGAGACGGAAGGACGGGAAGACAACCTGCTGACCACGAACAAGCTGTTTGTGGGATCGGGAGCACGTTATGCGAATGTCTATCCGCTTTTTCACACAGGAGGAGTGTCGGAAGGGCAACGGGCTGCTTCCGATGAGAAGCGTGTCTTCATCCTGTCGCGGTCAGCATATGCGGGTGCACAGAGATTTGGTGTGACGGCATGGTCAGGCGATGTGCTGAGCGATTGGATTACATTTCAGCGGCAGATTCCGGCAGGGTTGAACTATTCGATCTCGGGCATGCCCTATTGGACAACGGATATTGGCGGATTCATCTCCGGCGGGGATCTGAACGATCCGAAGTTCCGCGAGTTGTTTGTGCGCTGGTTCCAGTTCGGAACCTTCTCTCCGATCTTCAGAGTGCATGGCACGCGCAATCCAAGTGAGAACGAGCTTTGGTCGTACGGGCCGGACGCACAAAAGATTCTTGTGGACTACGACACGCTGCGGTATCGGCTGATGCCGTACATCTACAGCGAGGCGTGGCAAGTGACAAGCAACCACGGAACGCTGATGCGGCCGCTGGTGATGGATTGGCGCGAAGATGTGGAGGCGCAGAACACGGGAGATGAGTATCTGTTTGGCCCGGCGATATTGGTGAGCCCGGTGACGACTGAGGGAGCGACGAGCCGGACGGTGTATCTGCCGAAGGCGACGTGGTACGACTTCTGGACGGGAGAGAAGACGGAGGGCGGAAAGCGGGTTGAAGCGGATGCGCCACTCGAGAAGCTGCCGCTGTTTGTCAGGGCAGGGTCGATTGTGCCGATGGGACCAAAGATGGAGTGGACGACGGAAAAGCCTGCGGACCCGATTGAGTTGCGGATTTATCCGGGGGCGGATGGGGACTTTCAACTGTATGAGGACGAGAACGACGGGTATGCGTATGAGAAGGGCGCGCAGGCGACGATCGGGCTGCACTGGGACGATGGGGCGAAGACGCTGACGGTCGGCGCTCGGGAGGGCAGCTTCCCGGGGATGCTGAAGGAACGGACGTTCAAGGTAGTGGCGGTGAAGGCCGGGCACGGCGTGGGGATTGAGGAGACTGAGGGGGCGGACATGACGGTGAGTTATAGCGGTGAGAAGGTTAGCGTGAAGTTGTAGGACAAAGACAGCAAGTCAGCGAAGAGGCTCCGCAGTGGCGGGGCCTCTTTTGTTGGCGAGTCAGCAAGTTAGCGGGGGACTTTGGGGGGCTGGCAGGATTCGAGGAGCGTGGAGACAAGGGAGATAGGGAGGCCGACGACGTTGAAGTAGTCGCCTTCGATGCGGGG
>PLKU01000419.1 GCA_003140705.1 Acidobacteriaceae bacterium | reverse complement strand
GCCGCCCCTATGCCGATCAAATTCCCTTTTCACTTTCTGAGCACGCAAACCGATAGGGATAGCAGTCGGGCGCTTCGCCGCAATGAGCCGCGCGTGCTTCGCAAACTTCCTGTTCGAAATCTTGGAAAAACAGCCTGAACCGGGCTGTGACAAGAGGAGCCTGAAAACCCACCCTCTAACCACAACAAAACAAATGGCCGGATCTGAATGATCGGGCCGTGGCAAGAGGTGTGGGTTGGCGCACAGCCCACTGCTTGTCCAGATGGTCAGCGGGCTCTGATTCAAGCCCCGTCTTGGAAGACAATTTTCAATGCCGAAGGCTGTTCATCGGGAGCTGCCTGTTGCCGATGATTGTCATGACGCATCGGGAATCTCGCTTTCCAGAAAGCATTTAGAATACAGTTCTTCAATTCGATCAACTTCATCCGGATTGAGTGCAGCAAATTCTTTCGATGATGCACGCTTCGACAGCTTTCCCTGACCTTGCCTCAAGAAGCGGTGCAACAACTCAATTTGGCTCTCCGGCATGTCCACAACCGAATGCATGCCATGCGCAAACTGATCGTAACCCTGGAGATACGCGATTTCCTCGGGAAGATCGTGCTCGACCGTCTGTTGAACGCAGCGATACAGAAATTCGGCGTGGGCGGTGGCATCGAAGTAGCGGTAGTATTCGGCAGTCTCATTGAGCACATCTACATTCCCGTCTAATGTCGGCTTCCATTCGATGAACTCCAGTAGTGGCTTCGAATAGGATTCCAGCACAGCTCGGTAAGCCGCGATCTCCCGTAGGATCGCGGCGCTGATTGGAAAAACCACCCCTGGCGGGTTATACCCTGCGGCCGCAAGCACGTGGTGGATTAGCCATCGATGCAGGCGTCCATTGCCATCCACGAATGGGTGGATGTACACGAAGCCAAAGGCTACTGAGGCAGCTGCGACAACTGGATCGATACCCGCACTTCTGGCGTGGACGTCATACGCAACAACTCCCTGGNNATGGTCTGGGAGCGGTTCCTGGGTGTGCCGGTCATGCATTCCAACGAAACCGCCTTCAGTCCGCAATCCGAGCCGAACAAACCTGTCGTCGCCAATGACAATTCGTTGCAGCCGCTCTAGTTCCGGTAGGCTAAGTGTGCTTGTCCCGGCTTCACGAATGGCGAGGCCCCACCGAGCAGTGCGTTGCACCGAAGGCCTTTCTCCTTCGATCCAAAATGAGGACTTGCTATCGCTCAACAGTAGAAAAGCCGCCGCGCGGGTCATGACGTCCGCATGGGTATTGGCGACGATCGACCGCGCCTGTTGGTCAAGACTCTTGCTAGCATTCGCCGAGAGCGCAGGTGTCTTCCGGACCATCGGGCAGAAGGCTCTGGTGCCAGGCAGATTATCAATGACTCGGTGACGGGAGGACATCCTTCCCTTCACAAGGGCGAATTGCTGCTCTGGATCGACGACCGTGACAGCTCGAACCTTCCCTGGAAGAGGAACATCCAATTCCACCCCCGTCAGCCATTCATAGAGAAACCAGAGTCTTCGACTATAAATTCCGGTTGGTTTGGAAGAAGCGGCCTGGGCTATCTGCTGCGATGGAACCACGCGAAATAGTTGAACTAAAACGCCGAGATTTACACCTTCCCACTTGAGTGCGAATTCAAGGTGCCCAGCCAGGGAATCGTCGGGACGGTGAGCGGGCGTCAGCAACAGCCATTGCTCCGTCGAGACCGGATGGTGCCTTGTCGCGATAGCAGCCAGCTGCGGCGGCAACGGCAAGCGGAGGGCGTATCGATCCATAAGCGCAGCGTAGCCGGCCAGAGAGCTTGGTTCGGGGAGTCGTCTTCCGTTAAAATCGTTAACGATCTGCAAAATATGGTCACCTGTCGATGATTTCGAAGAATATACTCACTTCTGAAGTCCCATGAAAGATCCGCTCCAAGTGCAAAAACACTCCACTCTTCGCTAATTTTAGGCACATTTAAGCACAATATGCAAATTATAATCACCAAGATTAGAAAAGGCCGGATATCGTAAACCGCTAGCCCTCCAGATCAGGCAACGGAACAGACTGCCAGCAACACTACCGCTTGCCCCGGCTTCAGATGAGGAATTCTCGAGATGCCGGAGGTTGCATGACAAAACTCTGGGAGCGCGATGTGGATTGGCAGACAGGCAAGTTTTGAATGGATGTGATGAAACCTTGACTATAATACATGAAAGCAGAGGAATTCTAACATGGAGGTTACACAAGGCAGTCGAGCTCTTGACCTACTGAAGTCCAGGGGAATGCTCCGTCTCCGCGACTTTATCGCAGAAGGCATAGAGCCCGAGACACTGGCGCGCCTTGTCCGGGATGCGAAAGTCGTGCGTCCAGCTCGGGGTCTGTACCAACTTCCAGACACTCCGATCGATGCCGCATTTATGTGCGCCGAGGCCGCCATACTCGTCCCCAAAGGAATCGTCTGTCTTATCTCCGCGCTCCAGTTCCATCAACTTACACTCCAAATGCCCTCCACCGTCTGGATGGCTATCGAACGCACTGCGTGGCGTCCAACGATTAGCTATCCGCCAATCCGCTTCGTGCGGTTTAGTGGCTGGGCAATGACCGACGGAATAGAGCCTTATCCCATTCAGGCACGCGATGTCTCAATGACGAATCCAGCACGAACTATCGTAGACTGCTTCCGATATCGCAACAAGATCGGCCTGGATATCGCAATGGAAGGACTGCGCGAAGGTATCCGGCGGCACAAGTGTACGCCCGATGAACTCTGGCAATATGGGAAGAAGGCAAGGGTCTGGACAGTCATGCAACCCTACGTCGAGACGGTGGTATCGAATGTCGCGTGAGCTTCGCAACATGGGTGCGTCGGTGCGGACAAAGCTTACCTGGATTTGCAGTGAATAATTAGGGCCTCCGCGTGTCAAAGCAAGCTTTTCCAGCTGTGCCGACTTATACCAGTTCCTCTCGTTTACAGCCGTGCAGAATTTGCAGGGCATTTTAAGTATGCATAGTGCGCGTGCAGGCAAGAAATACACTTCCCCCCTTCAAAGATGATGCAGAAAGCTTCACCCTACGAAGCTCTCAAGCTCCGACAGCACGCCATTATTTGCCTTGCACAGAATTTACAGAACCAACGCTGGGGAGTTCTGATAGGGATTGCAGAAAGAGTGCTCAGGGAGCGCGGTATTCAATTCTGAAATTCAATCTTATTGAAACTAGCAATCACGGCGACTTACATTTAAACTCACCGTCACACGACCCCAAGAATCCACCCCTCGATTCTGGCGATTCCAAGCTCCTCTGCCGTTAGGCTCGGACTGAGAAAGCAGATCAGTGAGCCGCTCCCGTCGGCGCGTTGCAGCCATGCCGCAGCGGCATAGGCGGCTTGCTCATCGCCGTCTCGGCCATTCTTTGCGCCTACGTTGCCGCCCGCCACTTTCAACTACGCGGCTCGGAACGGACTCAGGTTCCTCTTTACGTTTGCTTCACGATTCAGGATTCCGGAGAGCCCGAGCAGAACAGCCGAAGTGCACGCTGGGCAATGTGATGCGCTGTTCCCAACGCAATTGCAATCTTGGCACAGATAAGCTGACGTCAAAGGGATGAACTGCATCGTGGCGAATGTCATGCGTTCACTCCACACGCTGTTTCTCGATATAGAGGATGGAGACGCGGTGAACTTAGTTGTTTTCAAGAATGGGAAATTCATCGAACACACTCCAATCAATCTAGAACTGGTTGCATGAATGGGTTCGGCCTCAAGTGAGTGACCGCTCGTAATTGAAGACAACAAAGTCAGCTCTTTCCTTCGATGGCGAACTTTCAAATCGAAGTAATGAACTAAGGATCAAGCTGGGAACCAAAATGAACAATGCGTCTTTGGCCGTAAGAGGCCCCGCCCATTAAGTGCTCAACCGCATCACAATTGGTAACCGGCGATTGGTTACTCCCAACTACTTCCCGTTGGAATACTCCGCTCAAAATCTTGATTGACTTTGATTTCTATTCTGCAAATAACGATCTATACGCTTTCCGAAGTTGGGGCAATGCCGATGTAGCGCCGAAATACCCGCTCCAAGTTCAACCTCCTCCGGCTACTAAAGCTTGACCGATTCAGTCATTGATGGGCTCTATCAACTCGGGACGATTGTTCCGAACATTACCCACATCTCTGCTTACCGGCCATGTTTTCATCTCTTCTGCCGGGTATGGTTTCAATAGGTCTACCGGCAACTGCCCCGGTGCGGTTGAGACGCCATTTAGAAAAAAGCTGGAACCATTTTCGCGGTCTCTTTAGCAGCCTTAATTGTCGCCCGACGCTTCTTCTGTGCCGCTGCAATGCGCTTCTTGGATTCCGCGCTCATTCCCCGCTTCTTGGCCGGAGCGGCAGCTTTCTTCTCTGGCTTGGCGGCGGCGGCTTTCACAGCCTCCTTGGTCGCTGCCCATCTCTTCCGTTGCGCGGCAGCTATCCGTTCCCGAGACGCTGCGCTCAGCTTCCGTTTGGTAGGTTTCTTGGCGGGTGCGGTGGTCGTTCGGCCCTGCGAACCGGCCAGCAAGGTGCGTGCTTGCTGGAACCGAGCAATCTCGGCGTCGATTTCTGCAATCAAAGTGTCGATGCTCATTGTGACTATTCTCCCGTCCCTAAGATAGCACCGGGGCGTTTCTCGACGTCAGCGCCCTAAGCGCAGAAGCTGGCGGAGCGGGGGGACTCCTCGCCGACCACCGGTTACACGAATGGGCAAGATGGTGATGTATTCCATCAAAGAGTTGGAAAAGTACATGGAGGAGAGAACCGTTTAGGGGCGGTAAGGAAGTTGCTGGACTGAAGGTCACGGCAATGTTCATGTAAGCCCTGCTATGATGGCGGGTTGCATCTGCGAGGCAAGATGGCGAAGCGTATGACGATACCGAAGACCGGGCTCTGCTCAACCTCGTGACACCACCACTACCACTCACCATTT
Source organism: Acidobacteriaceae bacterium (assembly GCA_003140705.1). GTDB lineage: Bacteria > Acidobacteriota > Terriglobia > Terriglobales > Acidobacteriaceae > Telmatobacter. Next base: position 4,136 of record PLKU01000419.1, on the reverse strand, counting down.
TGGCAACGTCTGAATGTTTACGAGTGTGAAAGGGGAAGTCAGATGAAACGCAACATGTCTTTGGCCGTTCTCCTCGTTGCTTTCGGCGTTTTTTCGGGCGTCCCGGCAGTAGCAAAAGACCACAGTAACGACTACAAGATGGGCACACTTACTAAGGTGCCCCTTCACGTAGGTGGTAAGGTATCCAGAGGCTGGACGGATACTACATCCTGTAACAGCGGTTTGGTGGGGATTCACTGCACAGGAGGCATCGTAGACGACTACAGTGGATGGCTGGTGGCGGACATGCCTGATGGCAAGGAGGTTGTAATTGAAGTATGTGCGAGTGGCGCTTCGTTGGCCGCTGCATTGCTTCCTTGCGACCGACCTTTCATTTTGACCCTCACCGAAGAGGATGGAACTTTTGTGTTCCTCGACCATACTTGGTTGCACCACGATGTCTCGGATGTGTTTGATACCACGAGTAAGGTGCTGTACCGCATAGAACACCATGGCGGGGTCACTTTCATCATGATTCCAGACCCCTCCAACCCAAAAAAAGAGGGCAGCTACAACCCCATAAAACTACCGAAGCCAAAGTCTTCTGTATCAACCCCACAAACTGACAGCAACATCTCATCTATGTGTGATTCAGGAGAACTGTCGGCGGAATTGAAAGCCAAATATTGCGCAACAGGCACTGAGAATAGTGCCACTCAACCCAAATAGAAAAGGCCGGAATCCGATGCACCGGCTTTTACGCGATGCAACTTCACTGAGGCTGACTTGCCTCGCAATCGGGGAATGGATTTTCAAAGAGCACATTCGTGCGCCTATTGCTGAATAGCGTCGTATTCAACGAACTTGCTTCCTCCGAAACGTCCCTTATCGGAATACCAAACCTCTTCTCCCCATGTGGCAAATGTCTCGTCCACGTATTCAATCAGCAATTCTGTCCCCACGAATGACAATTTGGCGAATGAGGAGACCGCCGTGTTAGTTCCGGGAGCAGTTGCCTTCTTGTTGAAGAAATCGACTTCATTGCAGCCGGGGTCTGCTGCTTTTTCTTTCTGAACCTCATGAGGGATGCATCCGTTTCCAATAAGCCGAGCGTTGAACTTCAAATCGCTGTCTCGATATAAAGCGCATCGATGCTCATGACCAAAGAACCACCCGAAAATCGCATCATCACCGATTCCATCAACCTGTAATAATTCGTTGATGTCTTCACGAAGAGGTTTTGAATCGTTCCAGTCGGCTTGATGTGCAGAAACAGGCTGATGATGCGTCAATAATATCGTCGCCTTCCCGCCCTTTCGTAGCGTTTCAATCAGCCAGTTCCATTGAGTATTCATCGGGTCAGTCGGTGATTGTGGCTTCAACCTTCCGCCGTTATAGGCTGTATCCAGCCCAATGATCCGCCAGTTGGAGTTCTCCAAACAGAAGAATGGCTGCTTCTGCCCGAATGCAGGTAGAACCGTATTGAAGTAGAACTCACCCCCGCTATACATCTCGTGGTTTCCGTTTAATGCAAAACTTCCAATTGGCTGAAGCGCGGATTTGGGGTCTTGCATATTCAACCTCATCGGCCACATATCAAGAAACTTTTCACACTCGAATTTGGTTCCTCCGTAATAAATGTCTCCGAGATGGATGATGAAGTCGGGAGTCTGTCTGGGAATATCAGACGCAATTCTCCTTGCCGCGTCATTATCCCCTCCCCAGTCAGCAAGGAGAACCATCTTGAAAGTCTCAGGTAGCTGAGTCGGCTCAGGAACTCCTGCGGGGTAAGGGGCTCTATCATCGAATGTCTTTAGTCGAAGCAATTCAGAGACAATAGCTGCCCATACCGGCTGCTTCTTGCCTGTCTCGTCTTCATGAATGTCAGCAAGGAAGGCTTCGACCTTGTGGACAAAGACTTCAATTTCTGTAATGACCCAAAGTGGATTCCAATCTCCGTAACCCTGCAAATTGGGGACTGCGGCGAAGATTTTGGACAGAGCCGATTGGAAAAGACCAACCCCGTCAGATCGGGAGACATAATGCTGGTCATCGTGGGACGGCTCGTTCTCAGACTTGTCCGCCAAATCGTCAAAATGAGCCAAAAGTTCAGTTCTCTTGCTCTCTGTCGTGGCCGCATCATTTGAGCCAATCCCGGTTCCAATTGCATCAATCGCCACTTGGGTCGGGTTCATCAGTTGAGTGCGGATGTGAAGGACACTCTGGGTGATAAAACGTTGATTCCCCGCCGCATCGTGCATTGTTAGGACTCCTGATTAACAGAGTTGCAAGGGTTCAAGCCAGAGTCTAGCACTTTAGGAAACCCGAGCCACACGAGGTCTCTGCCGCTTCAGTTCCAACAACACCGGGCGTAGCAGGACGCATTTCGGCAAGTCGGCGGGGAACGCAGCTTCGGCGACCGCCCGGATGAAACTCGGAACTTCGGCGCTCTCGGACGCGGAGCGGAGCCAGTCAGCGAGTTCGGGGTCGGTGCTTGCGGAGTAGTTCATTTTGAAGTCCTCAATTAAGCGTCGGGAAGCTGCAAAACCAGACAGGCAACGCGGGGCTGCTCTGAGCGGGATTGGACATACAGCCGCTGGACAATGATGGTATTCATGAAAGCATCCGGTTCCATTTTTCGCAGAGCCGGGACGGGGTGGTGAATGAATGACGAAATCGCATCGCGAAACCGTCATGATGGCGGGACGGCTAAAGGGCATGGGGCATGAGGCAGAATGCGTAGTGAGTGTTGTGAAGGTATCACTACCTCAGTTCAATAATTCGGAGCACATCGAGTGTGACATTCATCTTGCCCCAGAGAACCTACCGGACGGCCTGTATGAATTGACCTTTCAGAGTAGAACAATGGAGGTCAAAAGACTGGATGGTGATTGGCAGGACCGAGGAACTTGATTAACCTGCTCTGGTGCGACTAATGGAACTGCTCACCTATTCGTCGCCAGTTCACACGACTCCGAGTATCCAACCCTCGATTCTGGCGACTTCTCGCTCCTCCGGTGTAAGCAGCGGATTGAAGAAGCTCTCCAGTGAATTGCTCTCGTCGGCGCGTTGCAGCCACGCCGCCACGGCGAAGTCGGCTTGCTCGTCACCGTCTCGACCCTCGCTCGGTAAGCGTCGTCGCCGCCTACACTTCCAGATCAAACAGGCTCTATCAATTCAGGTCGGTTGTTCCGCACATTCCCAACAGCCTTGCTCACCTTCCATGCCTTCATCTCTTCAGCCGGGTATGGTCGGAGCAAGTCAACAGGCAAATGCGATGGCTCGGCTGGAGCCATCCACCGCTCGTATTCATTCCGTGCCACGATCACCGGCATTCGGTTGTGTATTCGCTTCAAGAGTCCGTTCGGGTCTGTGGTCAAAATCGTGTACGTCTGTAGCTCCTGACCAGTGGCTTTGTCCTTCCACGTGTCCCACAATCCTGCGAATGCGAAGAGCCCGTCGTCCTCCATGGCGATTGCATAGGGCTGCTTGGTCTTCTCATCAATCTTCTTCCACTCATAGAACCAGTCAGCAGGTACAAGGCAACGACGACGTTTCCATGGCTCCCGATATGCTGGACTCGTAGCGACCGTTTCGGCCTTTGCGTTGATCGTGTTGAATGCCGCCGTACCTTCCTTCGACCAGAAGGGCACAAGCCCCCATCGCATGACGGTCAGTTCGCGCTCACCTGTATCCGAATTGAGCCTCACAACCGGCTGAAAGCTCTGAGGAGCGACGTTGTAGGAAGGCGCGAGGTACGAATCATCGAACACGTCCACATTGTGCGTCTGCATCCATTCCGCAATCCGCTGCTTGTCAGCCCGTCTGCCGTATCTTCCGCACATGCGACCATCCTAACGCACAACGCGCTCAAGAATCATTCGCGCCAATGCAACGCTGTCTGCGACGACTCCTGAATATCGGTCGTAGGCTGTGGCGAATCCTCAAACGCTTCCAGCAGTTTCTTTGTATAGGCCGGGTCTGGCTTCATTCTTCACACACCAATGTTAAAGAACCTCAGGGTTGAATAAGTCACAGTGCGGATTGGCAAAGACGCCAACATTTGTCTTCTTCCAGCCCTCCTCCAGTAGCTTCAGGAGCTTTGCGAAATACCTGTTTCGGACGTAGTAGATGTCACCAGAAGTGACACGCGAGTT
>PLKU01000001.1:302-3732 GCA_003140705.1 Acidobacteriaceae bacterium | reverse complement strand
GAGTTCATGCAATACCGCAGCCCGGTCGGCGCTGGCCCGTCATCGAACACGTGTCCCAGATGAGCGTCGCACAGCCGGCATGAAACAGCGGTGCGCACCTCCATCAGGCTTAGGTCGACGGTCTTCACGATGTTCTCTTCCGCAATCGGCTGCCAGAAACTGGGCCACCCGGTGCCGGAATCGAACTTGGTCTCAGAACTGAACAGCGCCAAGTCGCAGCAGATGCAGCGGAAGAGGCCGCGATCGTGCAGATCCCAACTGTCGCCGGTAAAGGCGCGCTCGGTGTCGGCGTGGCGCGTGACCCAGTACGATGTTGAAGAGAGCTGGCGCTTCCACTCTTCGTCGGTCTTGATCGCTCGTGGAACAGTCGCCGTGCCGGTCCGCTTGCCGTCCGCAGAAAACTCGACTACGGTCACGGTCTTCGGGCGTTCGGATTCGTTCAATGGACGTGCAGCCGCGATGGTAGTGCGGCGCAAAGCCCAAAACGCAAACGCACTCACAGCGGTTGCCGCCGACACGATAAACGCGCGCCTGCCCACACGCTGAAATCTTCCCGGCTCGCTCTTCTCAGGCGGTTCCAAATGCTCCAGCTCCGAATGTTCCAGCGGAATGTTCTCCATGATCAACGCTCTTCGCATTTCCGACCGTACTCAGCTATAAGAGCATCTGCGGCCCCACCTGGTAACAGACTTTAAACATTCAGATAAGAAAGCAGGGATGGCGGATTCAATTGGTTGATTACTCTCCTGCGCGCCGTATGATAGCCTGCGGGAACCTGGCATTGGTTGCCAGGTCTTCGCCCTCGAAACGGTTTACCTTCCCCAAGGAAACGAAGTCCCCAAGCCAAATGAAAGTGGAGGTTTGTTATGTCCCAAGAGAATCACGCTGGCGCTCCGTTGAATCCGGGCCTGGTCTTTGACATGGTGCAGGCGCACCAGCGCTCCTCAGCCCTGAAAGCAGCAATCGATCTTGATGTCTTCCGCGCCGTGGGCCAAGGGCCGGGAGACGTGGCGTCTATTGCCCGCCACTGTTCTGCCTCCGAACGGGGCGTCCGCATCCTGTGCGATTTCCTGGTGGTCAACGGCGTTCTGGCCAAGCAGAACGGTCACTACAAACACACGCCCACCAGTGCGGCATTCCTCGATCCGGCCTCGCCTGCGTGCATGGCCTCGATTGCGCAGTTCATGAGCAACCCGGCACTGCTCGCTTCCTACGATCATCTGGCAGAGGTTGTGCGCACGGGCCGCACCAGTCTGCCGGGCGACGGCACGGTGGAACCGGAGAATCCTGTCTGGGTTGAATTTGCAGAGAAGATGGCGCCGATGATGGGTCCCATGGCGGCGCCGCTTGGCGCGGTTGTGCTGGAGGGACACACCGGCCCCATGCGCGTTCTGGATATCGCTGCCGGCCACGGCCTGTTCGGCATCGAAATCGCCAAGCAGAACCCGCAGGCCCGCGTGACCGGTCTTGACTGGGCGCCCGTGCTGCGCGTGGCTCTAGACAACGCCCGCAAGGCCGGCGTCCAGGACCGCTACGACATGCTCCCGGGCAGCGCCTTCGAGGTGGACTTTGGCGGGCCTTATGACGTCGTGCTCCTCACCAACTTCCTCCACCACTTCGATCCGCCGGCCTGCGTGGGCCTGTTGCAGAAAGTCCACGGCGTCCTGCGACCCGGCGGACGCGCCGCCACGCTCGAGTTCGTGCCCAATGAAGACCGCGTCTCCCCGCCCATGCCCGCGGCTTTCAGCATGACGATGCTGACCTCCACGCCAGCGGGTGACGCCTATACGCTGAGCGAGCTCACGGCCATGTACCACGAGGCGGGCTTCGGAGGCGTCACCGCGCACCCCATTCCGATGAGCCCTCACACGGTGGTGATGGGACTCGCCTGAGCGATTCGGGACGTTGCCGAGGCGCGGCTATTTCTGGTAGATTTCGCGCCAGCCGCCGGTCGGGATGACGACGCCCACAACGGTTCCTACAAATGCCCCGGCCACGGCAAAAACGGCCACAACCGCGCCGTTTGGTACTAACTGCAACTGGCCAGGCTTGGATCGGGCGGCGATGCCAATCCCAAGCCCGGCGCCTGTCCCGGCCCCAAGACCGATCAGCGCGTTCCTCTTGCGGTGCCCTGGTTTCTTTACCGATACTACCGATATCTGTTGCCGGTCGAACGTCCCCTGACTTTTTCCGGAGGTCATGGTTAGAGCGTCGTCCGTGATCCGGTCGATCTTACCGCGAACCGTGCGAGAACCGGCCGTGATTCGAACTTCGATTCCCGTGGTGAGTGCCTCGACGGTGCTCCAATTCCTGAGGTCTGTCTGGGCGGCCGTATTCATCGCCACGAGAGCAAGCATCGTCCCGAGGCGGCAGGCCAACCGGTATATTATCATGGTCGCCCAGCCTATCACCGCCCGCACACGCGACGCAACTTAGTGTGATGGCCTCGGGGGCCTCTCAATCGATGGAAGACCCACCTCTATGGCTTATTAGTGGTTTTGGGAGGTACGGGCGCTTGGCCTCGGTGAGAGGCTTGTCCGGCCAGGAAGCTGTCAACAAAAACGGGCAAGCTAACGCATGCCCCACCAAGCTATTTCAGCTTGTTCGCACGGCAATGCTTGGCCACGAGAAGAATTCCGGATCTAAAGACTAAAGACTCTGCGCCGAGAAACTCGACTATGGAATCGACGGATGAACCGGGCTCGGACGAAGATCAACTGGACATTTGATCGCAGAACGGCTCGTCTCAAGTTCGGCTACAAAAAGAACTCGTTCAGGCGGTCGAGGACCACCTCAATGACGGTAACTTCCGCCGTATCCAGCGTATGAAGAAACCGGCCATCCGGCCGCGCAGCGAGCCTCCAGTTTCCTAAGACGGGCGGACCCTGGTTCGCGGCGGCGAGGATCGCACAGAGAGGGCATGCCGCTCAAGTCCGGCCCATTTAGCGGCAACCCGACGATGGTTTACCGGGTGGGGTACGAAACCGGCAATCCGATCCCTCAGATGGATCTCAAAGTGAATCTGAAGATCTTCTGGACGTTCTTCCCGATACAAGAAAGAGACTTGCCGTCAGACGATACTCGAAGTAAAGAGATCTTCCGTCTCCGGTTCGCTGCCTATAGGGGATGATCTGCTACTTGCATCGTCGCTCATGTCCATAGCTCTCCCTGCATTGGTCCGCGGCACGGCGCAAGCGTGTTCGATAGAGCAAATTATACACAAGATGCTGCTTCAGATCCCCTGCCCCGGAACCAGTCTGCCCTACTAAACCAGCTCGATTATGACGCGGCGACCGACCATCGCAGCCGCCCGTTGCAGGCTCCCGAGCGTAATGTCGTTTTTCGGATCAAGGATACGGTCAACCTGAGTACGGCTCGTCTTCAGCAACGTTGCCAGCTTGTTCTTGGAGATTTTCTTTTTCTTCATGGC
>PLKU01000001.1:0-182 GCA_003140705.1 Acidobacteriaceae bacterium | reverse complement strand
GGCCACCGCCATTGCGCCCGCAGCAGGTCCTTCCCTATCGCTTGACGCTCCGTTTCATCCAGCCCTTTTGGCCACTCCCTCACTGGCTCGCTACCCGCCGCCGTGTGGTAAAAAATCAGCGGGATCTTTTGCGGCTGTGGATCGTCCGGCATCCTGCACCTTATCTAGTAAAATGTACCATA